>CAZOIM010000065.1:0-17220 GCA_964579855.1 uncultured Ignavibacteriaceae bacterium
ACGTGAATTCGCGAATCATTCCGCTCATGGACATCGACGACCCAATTGGCTACAAAGTAGCCAATTGCTCCCCCGAGAAGGTCGTCGGATGACCAATGCCAATCTTGATACACTCTGGACACTGCCGTCATAATGGCCGGCACATAGATAAGAACTTTGAACCACGTCGGTTCGACATTTCTGGAAAGAACGGTTGAAATAATAAAGGCAGTAGCCGTGTGCCCGCCGGGAAGAGAATGATAGTCGTCGCCGGTGAGGGTGAACGGGTGATAGGTTGCTCTCCCCAGGTTGTCATGGGGCCGCGCCCTGCCAACGATGGTTTTCATCGTAAGGACAATCGCCCCTCCATAGAGTGACGCTTGGCCAATTTCGTATGCGATTTTTCTTGTTGACACGTCGCCGGTGATCAGCGAATAGGTAGCGAACCCGCCAAAGAACACAAACGGCGAATAGAGTTCTCCATACATTCTAGCCCCCTCAATCGGTACACTGTAGTAGTAGCGCTTGTTGCTGCTAAGAACTTGTTCGCGGTTCCCGAGATCAAATTGCATTGTCGCGAACGTTGCGGCACCCATTGCTCCGAGTGTTGCCCAATCGCTGCCATCCCATTTTGCAGGCCGAATGAGAAAGTTCACCGTCTCGTGTCCGAATTGGGCCAGGTTGTACTTGTTCCCCTGCACGCTATCCGAAGAGATGGGATTTTGTGCCAGAAGTGTCTCAGATCCGTATGGGAATGACTGAAACAAGATGAGAAGGAGAGCAGATATGAGAATTTTGTATCGCATGGAAATTTCCTTTCTATTCGTTCTGCACACCATCGTCAGCGCCGTTTCATTGGAACGAGCTTGTCGCTTTATTGTTCTTAACACCTGCGTTGTTTCGCCGTGAATCGTCATTCTGCGTTTTTATATGTTAGACTGCTGAACAGAGCGGCTCATTGTTTTTGCTGCTTGAAACTCTCTAAGTAGAGTTGTAAGAACACCCTCTGTTCCGTCCTTACCTCGTGGAAATTGCCTTTATTTCGTGTATATCGATCATCGTAGTACACCAGATGTTCAAATCCGATGCTAAAATTGTCGTAAATGGTGATTCCGATTCGGGGCTCTATGAGACCGATGTAATTGTCTCCCGGATCACCGACAAATGTATGAACCCAGAAATAATAGCCAATGAGTGTGAGGTTTATCCAGGATCCAAGATTGAGCGTGGTTTCAAGTTTTGCCTGAGCGCCACCGCCGAAATTGTAATCTCTGACTTGACTCGTGTCGGGCCCATAGTGGGTACTGTTTCCCGCGAGCGGCACTATAGCGAGGTGAAAATTGGTGTAAAGATTCGACTCCGCATTTACTTTCATCTTCGTGATTATTCCGGGCCCGAATCCAAACGTGGCAAGTTCGAATGTCTTGTTGTCGAAGTAGTCAAAATGTTGGAAACCTCCGAGCAGCAAATCCGATGTGCCCGCGTGAGAGTTCTTACCAAAGAGGATCCCATAACCCGAGATGTTATCGAGGATTTTTCTGCCGACTACTTTTGACAAATCCAACCTCACCTTGAAATAGTCGAACGGCTTCCTTGTGCTCACCTCAAACGGATTCCCATAATCGAGATGGAGATTAAACATAAAATTGGTAGGTCCCGTCAAAAAACTCGATCCATCATTGACTTCTCGGTATCCGACGTGCAACGTCACGTTCAGCGGTTGCGTCTGATAGACTTCTTCCGACGTCACTCGGAACATTTTTCCCTGAGTGAACCTACTGAACGCTCTCGTGGGAGAAAGGAGGAAAACAGAAAATTCGCGGCCGAATCTCTCAAAACCCGTTGACTCATCGTCGAGAATATCCGATCCGACTCTATAGAAGATCTCTCCAAGGAATATGCCGTCAATTGTCGTGTTAACAATGTCGTTGTACGACGGCAGAGTGTTCTCCCCAAAATATTCCCATTCGAGGCTACCCAAGGCCGCAAACGGTGCCGACTCGAAATAGTCATAACCGCTTGACCGTGCTGCATTAAAAAAGGCACTCCCCGAGTATGGATGAACGACGAAGTTCATGCCGAATCTATCATTGTCCCACTCCCAGCCCGTTTTGATATTGTGGTTCCACGAATTGAACCCTATTCGTGAAAAGGTGTAATTGAAGAAGTATCGATCGATGGCAAAGGTGAAGACATTGGCTCCTGTGACTTTTAAAGCGACAGTCCACCACGGATATTTCTTGTTGAACTCAGGATTGTCATTCCGCAAATCACCGTATTTGTTATATACGGTGTCAGTTGCTGCATGCGCGTCAGGATTCAATGCGAAGTCGGAATAGCCTTGCGAGTCCAACCTGGTAATCTGTTGTTGTTCCCAGTTATTGAAACCGGGAAGCAATGTTCGTTCGACCTGTTCTCGATGTTGCGCCTGAAGCAATGACGAACACAACAACGAGACTATCATTATGCATAGTGTTTTCATGCTATCCTCTTTGCATTGTCTATACTTCGTTGCCCGACTGCCATCCAGTCGGTTGTTTGACGTAAATCCAATCCTATTTGCCAACCTGAGAGACCATGCATCCGTTCGGCTCTTCAGGATCCCGCAAAACAGGAGTTCCTTCACTTATTGTGAGCGAAGTCTGCAAAATAAAATGTCAGAAATAGTCTCTGTTGCGTATACACCTTGTTATTCGAAGGTAAACCACGTAAATATAAGTTTTCGTAATAGATCTGATCTTCAAATCCAATACCGACCACGCTAAAGAGGTGGAATTCAATTCTCGGTTTGATGATACCCATGTAATTGTTTCCTGGCGGACCGACGTAAGCACTGATCCAATAATAATAGCTCAACAAGGTTGCGCTGAAAATATCGCCGACGTTCAACGTGAGATCACACTTTGCCTGGGCCCCGCCGCTAAAATTATAGTCTCTTCCCTGCGAAGTATCCGTTATGATCTGAGTTGAGTTGCCTGCAAACGGTATTACAGCCAAATGAAAATCTATAAACAGATTCGTCCCCTTACCAAGCGGCACCATCGTAATGACTGCGCTCCCGAACGACATCGTGCACAATTCGAATGCTTTGTTATCCCAATACTCAAAACCTTGAGTCAGCCCGAAGAGCATATTGGCATCACCCACTCTGGTATTTGTGCCCGTGAGAATACCATATCCAACGATATTATTGACGAATTTTCTGCCCAGTCCCAAATTCATATCGGCCCGAAGTCGAAAGTAGTCGTATGGTTTCCGATGTCTTTCCTCGAACGGTTTTCCATAATCAAAATCAGCGGTCAAATTGAGTCCGACGGGCCCTGTGCCAAAGGATTTTACATCATTAACGATGATGGGACCGGCTGATAAAACAACATCAAGCGGTTCTTTCTGATAAACCTCGTCCTTATTGAGCCTGAACATTTTCCCGTTCATGAATCTGGTGACAGCCCTGCCAGGACTCACAAGACAAGCCAGGAACTCCCTGCCGACTCTTTCTGAACCTTGAGTTCTCTCATCCAGAATATTCGATGAGATTCTATACAATACTTCGCCAGCGAACATGCCTCCGAGCGTTGTAGCAATTAGGTCATTCCGTTCCGGCTTACCATTGGGCCAGCCATTCTCTCCGAAGAGCTTATATGTATACGCCCCTCCGAATGCAAGGAGAGACGATTCCCAAAAATTATATCCGGTCGCACGTGCCGAATTGAAGTAGCCCGCGCCCGTATAGGGGTGCAGGAAAAAGTTATTGCCGAATCTATCGTTATCCCATTTCCATCCATCATTCCACGGGAATCCGGATTTTAATGCCGTGCGATTCCAGGAATTAAGTCCTACGACCGCCCAGTCATAGCCGATCACATAATGATCGACCAAGTTTACGAGCGCGTTTTGTATTTCGATTTTCATTATCGGCTGCCACAATGGAGCCTTTTTGTTATAGATTGGGTCATCATTGAGCAAACCCCGGTACTCGTTATAAACGTGTGCAGTGGAATCCTGAACGAGAATTTTCTTGTAGGTCGTATCCGTGGGGACAACATTGGTCTTTACGTTGGTTTCCTCGATACGCTGTTTGTTCGCATCTGGAATAGGAGTGTCTTTCTTGACCTCGTTTGTATCTTTGAGGGCATTCTTCAATTTGGCCAGTGTATCCGATTCGAGAGAAATAGTATTCGTTAAAGGACTGTTCATGGAGTTCAGGAATGACGGCTCAATCGCAGGTCTATGGTGTGCTTCAACGTGTACCGAGCACGATAACAATACTACCAAGATGCTTAATGTCCTCATTCGCTTCCTTCTAATGTTGTGCGGACTCCCTCAGCCGATTACGATAGTCCAACTCCAATACTGTTGACTTTGAATCAGGAGCTTTCGGACGCACCTGCGGAGACCTGTTACCCGTTACTCTCACGAGAGAACGGCCTCGCGCGGCTCGTTCCCTCATGAAAGTGAAGACATCGTTCCTTTGTTAATCTTTGTCTTTGAACAAATCCGACATCGTCTTGCCGACGGCGTCCATGTCTTTATTGAAATTTGCTTTGAACTCTTGCCACTTGCTGTCGCCATCATCTTTATAGTCTTCCAACTTCTCTTTAAGGGCATGATTTGCTTTCTCTAACTCCGCGACTGCTTTGCTATATTTCGCCTTTGCCTTTTTGCCGGCCTTATCCATTTTTTCTTTGAATGCTTTGATCTTGTCTTCATTGACCTTGATTTGTGCTTCAGATTCTTCCTTGAACTTCTGCCATTCTGCCTGGTAAGCGACTTTTGCATCCTTCAGATCTTGCTTTGCATCCCCAACATTTTCCTTTGCCCCTTCGACTTTCTCTTCTGAAGACTTCCCACAGCCTGCAAACAACAGCCCCGCCATACATGCAACGGCGGCAAAAGTATAGATCTTGTTTTTCATACATCTCCCTTTTAATAAGTTAAAGTGATTGAGAAGACAAGCGTGAATAAACACTCTTATTGCTTTCATTGTCCAGAATCCCGTTTGCCCTTGTCTTTTTCCTCCTTATCGTTCTTCGGTTTCTGTGGTTCCGTGTTACGCTTCTTGTCGGGTGCGGCGTCATTTTGCGGCAACGGTTTCTTTCCCTTGCCATCGGATGGATTGAAATGTCTTGTTGGCGCGGGTTGTGCCCTGTTCGGTGGATTCACTCTACGCGGTTGTTGTTGCCGCGTATTGTTTTCGGGAGGTTTAATCTGCCGAGAGCGTGGCGCCACAGTCTTGTTCTGCGGACTGACAGCAGCCGGTTGCGGTTTTCTACCATTGTCATTGGGAGGGCGCACTCCCCTGAGTTCTGGACCTTGACTCTTGGCTGGCGGATTTACTCTTGGAGATCGTTGTTGTTCATTCCCACCATTTCTTCTTGAAACAGGCTTGACATCATTCAAATTCGTCACTTTGGATGGAACAGGTTTTTGTCCGATGCCAGCCGCCCTTTGTACTTGCGGCCTGTAGATCTGCAATTCGCCGTTCGCCATTCGCTGACCCGGCTGACGGGATTCACGTATGACTGCAGGTCTGACTTCAGAACCCTTCGCTCTTTGGACATCATTTCTGTCCGGACCCGTGATGTAGGCAGTGTTACGTCGATCGTCTTTTCTCGTATTGATGATCACGGTCGAATTATTGATGATCGTGACATTTTTTGATCGATCAACATAATGACTGCTCAAGTCAGCACGATCAATATCTCGGTCTCGGACAAACATCCAGCGTTCGTTTCGTTCGTGGTAATCATTGCCGAATGCCACGGTAATGCTGATTCCCGGCCGCAAAGGTGCCCAACCATAGTACCCGGGAGACCGCCGCCACGATACCCATGCCGGACCCCATTCGTCATCGGGAACCCAAAACCAACCATAGGAGTCATTATAATCCCACCGACCATAGTGAAACGTCGCCCATCCCCATGGATACTCGGAGAACCACGTCCAGCCGTCATCAGTGAACACCCAATGTCCGTTGGTAGAATACGGGCTGAAGTCTGAGACTCCGTCGGGTATCCAAACGTATCCGTACTGCGGATTTTCAACCCACATTCCGTAGGGACTCAAGTCATCGTAAAACAATTGAAAGCTTCCCTGCGCATCCTGGGCACACGCTTTCTGTGGTATCAACCACAATCCAGCAATTAAGGCTGTGCACATGGCTAAGGCATGAATTTGAAATTTCACGTTGTTAACCTTTCAAGAGTTCTTGTCGAACAACGAGCAATTCTTGCACGTTTGAAGACCTACGAGAACCATTCCGATTTCTTTCCCGAACCACGGGATAGTCCCACAAGACCCAGGACAGTAATAATGCCGCCGCCAATCAACATCCACATCGACTTATCCGTTGCGGAGCCGGTAAAGAACCTGGAAATATCAGAGCTGGATGAGTCATACGCGTTGATGCCAAAGATCAGCAGTATAATGCCGCCGACGAGAAGAACGAGAGATATTGTTTTATTCATTGAAGCCTCGATTTAACAAGCGTTTCCAGGATCACGATCGTTTGTTCACACTGGTTTTCGCCCGTTGATCACTCGGACCAATATGACGATGATTGCGACCACCAGAAGAATGTGAATGAATCCTCCCAAGGTGTAGGAAGTGACAAGGCCTAAGAGCCATAAGATGACGAGAACAACAGCGATAGTAAAAAGCATAGCAGGTTTCCTTTCTGTTTGGGTTAGTAGTGAGGGCAGGATCGAACCGAGACCGCCCACTGTGAATTGAACATGGTTGACATCCTAGCTTCCTGCCGCGAATGATTGATTCGCCAGATAATTTTCAATGCCTATTTGATCGATCTGGGCCTTCTGTATTTCCGCCCAGTCGACGTGCCCTTCTTCCATTTTCAGTATCTTCGTAAGCAGATCCACGGTACCCTGATCGTCCGAATCGCGAGCCAGGTTGATTGCTTCATTGTATGACCGAACGGCATCAAGCTCATCGCCGTTGTCGTTCTTGATCATTTCGGATACGGTCTTCCCGATCCTCACTTTGTTGAGTTTGGAAACCGTTGGTATACCCTCAAGGAATATTATCCTTTCGATAAGCCATTCGGCGTGATGCATCTCGTCCATTGCTTGTTTCCGGATATCCAGATGAAGTTTGGTATATCCCCAATTCTCACACATTTCAGAATGCACCATATACTGGTTAATCGCGGTCAGCTCGTCGGATAAGAGTTCATCCAGAGTTTTGAGTAATTTTTCATTGCCTTTCATCGGTGCCCTCCAATGTTATTTTATCTGATTCAAGAAGAATGATTTTGGTGTTTCTCGTTTTGTTGAGCTACCACAGTTGAGTCCGCAAAATGATCGCGAATTTTGGCCACAATCTGGTGGTCGGTCATTTTGTCTTCGCTCTCGACTCCGGCGACCTTCGATCCAAATGACTCGGCCCGCAGACGCTTTTCAAATTCGCCTTTTGCTTCCCCGGGTCCCAGGATGAGAATCGCATCCGCGTTATGAATAAATGTTATAACCTTCGCATAGTACTCTTTCAGGTGATTGGAAAAGCGATGTTCCAGTTGGTCATCGGGTTCTCCTCCAGAATGATGAGCATGTTTTTCCATATCGGAGACAATTGAATGGATCTCCTCAACGCCATCGGTAATAGTCACAATAACAGCCTTCTTATGGTCGATCCACACACCCACATTTTTTGTCATACGTTTCTCCGAATTTTCCATCCACGATTGATCTCTCGCTCCAGTTCACGATGATGGCCTTGGCCATGAATCAGACTTCTCCGAAAATGCAACGATGCTCCTTGTGAGGTCAGGTCTTGAGTATTCTTCTGGCCTTTCTTCTCTGAGTTTCGTCGACCACCAATTGTACACCTTCTGCACCCTGCAGCGAAGGAAGCATTCCACCACCGTCGTCTTTGATAATGGAGGCTGAAATTCCTGAGGCCTTGAGATGCCCTTTGGCGATCTCGGCATCGAATTCCGTTTCATATTTTCCGACAACTACTTGTCTTTCTTGCACGTTTTCACCGTATTTTTCAAGAGTTTAAATCCTGCTGCTTGCCCCCGTTGTTCTATCTGTTTGCGGAAATCTTTCCCTGCCTTCACTGTCAATATTCGGACCCATCGTCGACTGCTCAACGCCAAGACTTCCCCTGTGCAACCCCAAGGCGTCACCGATCTGTTTCGCTTCATGGAAACTGAACGTTTTCACGTCAATCAAATTGTTATTAATCTGAATATTCTTGTCGCTATCCTTTGCAGAAGTCAAGAGGCCATCCTTTCTCACTGAAGTGTGGATTATGTTGCGAGTGATTTTTTTCTGCTCAACATGAGAGTTACGCCACCAATGACCATGACTCCAATGCCGACATATGGTTGCCAATTCACATCGTGATGGTCATTCTTGGTTAGTTCAAGCCCTCCCACATCGAGCACCTTTTCTCGTGTGACGTAGGTGAATCCGGTATAGAGGGTCATGACAAGTCCCAGTATGAGGATTATTATGCCGGCTATTTTCATCGCGTTCATCCTTTCGTTACGAATAGCGTTTCGCCTGCAGTGTTCGTATGAGCAATGTGCTGGTCAGGCGAGGTAGGTAGTTCATTCCCCAATTCGAATATTCTTTTGAGTAGTCTGACATGATCACTATTGTCGTGGGTCTCGTTATTTCCCAGGAATTCGATGAAGGCGTTGATTCTGTTCGCCAGGACTCCATGCGACGATCTCAATTGCGTACTATGTACAATCATGTTCACATTTCCTTACGCTTCCGAATCGTCTACCGCTTTGAAGCAATGATTTTCTGATTCTTAAGTTCAGTCATAACAAGCTTGACAATTTCAGGGCGCACTTCCTGCAACGTGTTCGGTTCTGGAGTTTCGCTTGTAGCACTCCAGATCATTTGGCCTTCGCTCCTGGTCGCCCACACATCAATCGAGCGAATATCGACCTTTTGAGAGTCGATATAGGAAGCACGTGCGACGTCCCGATAATACGTGACGAATCTTTGTCCCCGGCGGTCATAGCGCGAGGATTGTTCAGTTGTCACATATCCTTCTGCGTATTGGGGATTTGCTTCCGGAGGAAGTCTACGAAGGATCAGGATTCCATCGAATCCATTTGACTGCACCGTCTGAATTACCTGGTTTGTATCAGGTACTTCTTCCGGGAACAGTCGATATGAAGGGGTCGCTGAAACAGCGTGGATTGAAAGTCCGGAACTGAACGCATCCTCCCATAGACGACGTTGCGCGGGATTCTGGGAGACAGAAATCACCAACATCTTATTGAGCGGAGGAGCTTGAAACGTTGAATCACTCCAAATGTCCACAAGTTCGGACGAGGCACACCCGACGATCAGCACTATGAGGACGCAGAGCAACCATCCGTCAACAAACAACCTGATTCTTTTCATACAGTATCCTTCGTTAGTGCTTTGGGGCGATGATGTTCTTTCGTTTCAAATCGGATATAACGAGGTTGACGACCTCAGGCCGCACTTCATAGAGTGAATTCGGTTCCGATGTTTTGCTCGTTGCACTCCAAATCATTTGACCTTCATTGCGTGTTGCCCAAACGTCAATCGCACGAATGTCAACCTTCTCGGTGTCAACAAAGTCAGCCTGATTAACGTCGCGGTAATAAGTCACAAATCGTTCCCAGCGACGATCGTACCTCGTGTGCCGTTCTGTCTTCACATCTTTTTCCAGGGATACCCATCCCTGTGCGTATCCAGCCTTAATTTCAGGAGGAAGTCGCCGGCAGATGAGGATTCCATCGAAGCCATTTGATTGTACTATCTGAATTACCTGGTTTGTGTCCGGAACTACCTCCGGAAACGGGCGGTACGACGGCGTGGCGACGACTCCGTGTTTGGCGAGTTCGCCGGCAAAAGCATCTTCCCACATGTGGCGTTCCATCGGAGTATTGCTGACAGATATGACGAGTACAGTGTTCAATGGCGGCGATTGGTATGAAGAATCATGCCACACGTCGACAAGTTCGGACGACACGCAGCCGGCGATGAAGAGAATAGAACTAAAGAAGGCACCTCTGATGGCGGTCGTCCCAATATGCTTCATCGTGGATCCCTTTCTGCTAATTCGTTAGAATGACTTTGAGAGCTTTTTCGCGTGCAGCGTTCCCGAATGTATCATAGGCCTTCACGATCTCGTTTAGGGTGAAGTGATGAGAGACCAACTGTCGCGGTCGGAGTTTCCCTGATCGTACTGTTTTCATGAGCATCGTTGTCGACACCGTGTCGACAAGACGCGTTGTGATGGTAATGTTGCTCGACCAGAGCTTCTCCAGGTGAAGTTCAACGCTTTTGCCATGCACGCCAATGTTGGCGATGTGTCCGCCTGGCGTAACGATCGATTGACACATGGCAAATGCGTCTGGAATACCAATGGCCTCAATCGCAACATCGACTCCCTTCCCATTTGTATATTTCATTATTTCGTCGACGGCGTTTTCCTGAACAAGCTTCGTCGCACCGAAGGATTTTGCGACATCAAGTCGATTGGCATCTTTGTCAACCATGATGATCGATCCTGGAGAATAGAATTGCGCGGTGAGAAGGGTCGCCAATCCTATAGGACCAGCGCCAATGATGGCCACTGTATCTCCGGGTTTGACTTGACCGTTCAGCACGCCGCATTCAAACCCTGTAGGCAGGATGTCGCTCAACATTACAAAATCCTCCTCATCAGCTCCCTCGGGGATATGGTAGAGACTCGTGTCAGCGTGTGGTATTCGTACGAACTCCGCCTGTGTCCCATCGATCGTGTTCCCCAGAATCCAGCCCCCGTGCTCGCAATGAGAATACATTCCTTTTCGGCAGTAACTGCATTTCCCACACGAAGTAATGCACGAGATCAACACTTTGTCGCCAACCCCAATATTCGTAACGCTCGAGCCAACCTCTGTAACAATGCCCACTCCTTCATGCCCCAATATCCGGCCTTCGGTAACGGTCGATACATCTCCTTTGATGATATGAAGGTCCGTACCGCAAATTGTCGTCCGGGTGATCCTGACGATTGCATCGGTCGGATGTTGCATCGCAGGCTTCGGTTTCTCTTCGAGGGCCTTCTTGTCCGGGCCGTGATAAACTAGTGCTTTCATCTTTAGGGAGATTCTCTTATTCGTTTGGCTGCATCGCCATTCCAACGGATAGTCGAGGGGTAGTGACACCCGGTTCTGCAAGAACGTTGTCTCCTGCAGTGGAGACCCGACGAGACCAGCAACGTATAGCCAGCCTGGGATCCCGCTAACCATCATTGTCAAACCTCGCGACCAACAAACAGTCCTGATTCTTCAAAACGCCTGACCATCAACTCTACAGTCCGGACAGCATCCCGCATATCCACAACTTCTGATTCAACGCAGTGCCTCTGTTCAAGATCATTTTCACTCAATTCAAGCCTGCGTTCACGGTACAATCTGAGCGCCGGAAAAACCATTTCAGTATCTATCTTCATGATTACCCTCTTCACAATATGGTAGCGCGCTGTACACTTTTATGGCACCAAGCTCAAAGCCCAAGGCGAAGGTATGGTGAGAAGCATGAGAAGTGCCCCTGTTAATGCGATGTTCTTCAAGAAGTTAATCCTGTCAGCCATTCTCAGTTGGGGATCTTCGATTGTCCAAAAATTATGCATCATGAGAGATACTGGAAGCAGGAAGGAAAGCATCAGGATAACCCCGACTATTGGATAAATGCCAAACAGGACGCTGAGTCCACCCAACAAAAGCATGACTCCCGTCAAACCCTGTGCAAACGCCGGGAATGGGACTCCTTTCATCTTTGCATATTGAGTCATCATTGTAAACCCGAGGAAGTGGTTTACACCGCTCAAGAGAAAGAAACCACCCAAAATTAGCCTGCCAACAAGAAGTAGTGCATTCATATTATGATACCTCCGTTCGTGGTGTGATGTTCGAAAGCCATAACATTGCATCTTCGAAGACCGTGAAAGCCTTGACACTGAATCCACGTTTCTGGGCCGCATCTTCAAACGACCTTGCCTTTTGCAGATCTTCATCCGCCTGCGAAAGCACAGCAGTTTTCCTTCTGAAGGTCTCTCCGTATTTTGCCAGACCATACGCAAGCTCGAAAATATCAGCTGTGGACAACTTCGATACGACTTCGCGGAGGTCAATGAGCACCGTATAGTCCTGAAGATGAGCTCCAGCAGCTGCGATATGTTCAAGCCCCTGAGTGCTGGCTTTCATATCAAGGTCCCCCGTAGGAGTACTTTTGATGAATTCCCCGGATTTGATAATTTGAAGTTTATGACCTGGTTGCGATTGATCAGACAGGACGTGCTCAATGGACATCAACAGATACCGCGGGTTGTAGGGTTTGACGATATAGTCCCCCGCACCGGGAGTTGAACTCTTTATTGCTTTTTCCAATTCAACCGTCCCAGTTATGACTATCACTTTGCCGGCCAGGTGCTTTTCCTTTAGTGTCTGAAGGATCTGAAACCCGCTTTTGTGGGGAAGAGTGATGTCCAGAAGTATCAAGTCGAATTTCTTGTCGGCCAGAAGGGAGACGGCATTTGCGCAATCAGTGGCTTCCACGACAAATTGGCCGTTGGCTATTAGCGTCACCTGAAGAGAATCTCTTCGGTCCTTGTTATCGTCGACTAACAGTATCTTGGCCGCCATGGTGTATTCAGAACTAAGTTTGCGTAGAGACATTACAGCAACAATTACGGAAGCGAACGACAACAACGACCAGCGCACCCGAATCGTCCGTCCTCGACGATTCTGAATGTGGCTTCATGTTATTTCAACAAGAGAAATTTTTTCGTTTGATCGAATGAACCTTTCTGTGCAAACGGTATTACATTTGCGACAAGACGATAGAAATAGACGCCGCTGGGCAACGCCTTTGCATTCCATTGGCGGGCGTAATTTCCAGCAGGCAGTTCTTCTGACAGGACAACGGACACTTCTCTCCCCAATGCGTCATAGATTGTTAGTGAGACAAAAGAATTCGCAGGCAGACTGAAAGAAAAGGTAGTTGAGGGATTGAAAGGATTCGGGAAATTCGATTCCAGGGCAAAGAACCCAGAAGAGGTGATTTCCACTTCTGTTGCCTCGTGGTATTTGAATGATCCACCCCTGTCAAGTTGTTTGATACGGTATCCATACTTGCCGGGCGAAAGATTGTAGTCGGTGTACGAATAATCACGCGGCCAGCTGCTGGTTCCCGCACCCGCAACAAAGCCTATTTTCTGCCAGTCTTGATTCTGGCGACGGTCGATTTCAAAACCTTCATTATCTGTTTCTGTTGCAGTGGACCACTGTAGAACTGCATTCTTTCGATTCGCAGTAACAGTCAACGCAACGAGTTCAACTGGCAACACCGCTGAGTTTATTGTGACTGCGCCGCCATTCGCCAACAAGCGACCGGACACTGTTGAACCAGTAGTCAATGTGATCGAGGTAGTAGCAAGCACGATTCCATTGAACGATGACGAGCCGCCGTTAATAGTCGCATCACTGCCAACATACCAAAAGACGTTTGACCATGCAGCGCCGTTGGCCAATGCCACGGTGCTGTTACTATTGATGGTGAGAGTGGATGAGGCCTTTATGATGAAGATGGCATTAGCATCACCCAGGGCATCAAGCGTTAGGGTTTGTCCCGATGCGAGATCAAGCGCTCCCCCTCCGTAAACACCGCGATGCAGAGTCTGTCCGCCGAGGGCATCCGCTATCGAAAGATTGCTTGTTCGGCCGCTGGCATCCGACAACGCCGCGGCTAAATCGATTTGGGCCTGCGAGTTGTGACTCCCGCCCACACCCCAACTTGATCCCGTGGGTGATATGGTTTCGTCTATCGACCCAGTTACTGTCCCAACGTCTCCGTTGACAGTCGCAGAACCGGTGATTCCCGTGGAAGCCAGAGCCCCGTAATTCCCCGCGGTCAAGAGTGGCACTGGTGCCGGGTTGCTGAATTGAGACAAAGAAATGGTAGGAACCACGAATATGACAACAAGGATCATGTACCATCGCGCCCACACGGTATCCTTGCATGTTCGATTTGTTAGAATCGTTCTCATTGTTGATCCTTCACATATTCATGAACTTTTGCATCACAGACACTTCTTAAGGATAATTGAGACACAATCTGGATGCGTCGACTGGTGTGGGACAACGATCGATTTTATGTCGCCAATCTATCATCCACAAAGGAGTATGCATCCGATTGCCTTTGTTTGTAATCGGCCAAAGGGATGAAAGTGTAGTTAATCCTTGGGACCGCGGTTGGGAATCGATGAGATTCACCGCTCTATTCTGTTATACTATTTTACAACAACCTCAAAAAGGACTCGCATGTTCGCCCGAGCTTCAATGGAACTGGTGTCCTCGGGTGAAACTTCGTACACCGCCGGTTTAGTTCTGCCATATCCGATTACTGTGATTCTCCCGGGCGCAATACCTTTCTCGATCAGGTAGTCCCGTACTGTGTTGGCTCGTTGCTCGCTTAGTTTCTGATTGTCTTCTTCTGTTCCCATGGCGGAAGTGTATCCAGCCATCCGTACGTCTATTTTTGGGTTTGCCTTCAGCCTCTGCACATCTTTGTCCAGCAGCGTTTTCGCATCCTGGCTGAGGGTGGACTTGTCGAAATCGAAATGCGTGTCACCGAAAATGACCACTTTCTCATCGGCCTTCGGATCAAGCACCAGCATCATGATCTTTGTCTCCGGTGCGGCTTGTTTGACAATTTCGACGGCGGCGTTCTTTCTGAACAGCATTACAAGGAGAATCGCCACGATAACACATAGAATGGCAGCGATCGAGGAAAGGATACCCTTCATCTGCCTGTCACGTTTTGATCTGGAACGTATTCCGGCCTTTCGTTCCGCTTCGAGCCAATCGACAAAATCGTTTCCATCCTTGAAACCTCGATTCTTGAAGAGAGCGTAAGCCTTGATCCTTATTTCCTTGTCTTCTTCGTTCAAATCGTCGTGCGTTTTCGGTGTGCTGCTTTCATGAAGTGGCAGTTGATCGCTCCATCCGTTCCGACTTGCATTCGCTTCGCAATCAGACTTGTTCACGTAACCTTCTGTGGATGCACCAACAATATTACCGTTCGGAGCGGTACGCCGCCATCGCCAGTTCATTTCATGGTCTTTGTAGATTTCCCATTTATCGCTCATAATTCACCAATTTCCTTTCTATGGTCAAGATCATCTCCGTCAAGATTGTTCGGAAAAGCGCATGCAGATCATCTCATCGTTTGTGTCTTGTTCGATCCATGAAACATCCTGGCCTTCGCTCCACCAGCTGCGAGACCAGGATGTTTTATAGAGACATTCAATCATCTGATTTGGATGTCTTTGGTTTTAGTCCGCGGCATCAAAGACGCGAGACCTCCCGTTGACCTCCAACGCAGATACTACTGAACATAGAATTCCATGCGTCGATTCTGTGCCCGACCCTCATCCGTATCGTTAGAAGCTACGGGTTCATTTTGACCTCGTCCGACAGTCCTCATTCGGTTCGACGGGATTCCTTTTTTGACAAGCCAGTTCTTCACGGCCTGTGCCCGCTTCAACGAGAGTCCTTGGTTAAATTTCTGGCCTCCCACATTATCCGTATGACCGGTAATGACTACACGTACTGTGGGATTCGCGACCATCGCATTGTAGGCCCTCCAGAGTATTCTTTCAGACTCTTTCGTGAGTGTGGCCTTATTGAACTCAAAATTGACACCCCTGAGAACAATGGTCTTGCCTTTTACAAGAACGAAAACGGTATCGGAACCCTTCTGTTCTGCCAACCGTCGCGCTTCTGCATCGGCCAATTCCTTCACACGTCGTGCTTCGGCAGCATTCGCCGCCTTGACACGCGCCGCCTCTGACGCTGCGTTGGTCGAATCCTGGACACGCTGTGCTTCGGAAATGTTCGCTGCCTTGAGGCGTGCCGCCTCGGACGCTGCGTTGGTCGAATCCTTTACACGCTGTGCCTCGGCAACGTTCGCTGCCTTGAGACGCGCCGCCTTTGCCGCTGCGTTGGTCGAATCCTGGACACGGCGTGCCTCAGCATTGGCTAATTCTCTCTCACGCCTTGCTTTCTCTTCGGCTTTCATCTGGCGCATTTCCTCATCATCACCACTCTTGCTAAAGGCGACTCCGACGGAAAATGTATAGAATCCGTCATGTTTTCCGTTGGTAAGAAAATTCTTGCTATCTGTGCGTGTCCGTCCGTCTAGTTCATCGGAAAGGCACAAATTATAGCCACCACTTATCTGCAGCAAGAGTCCGCTGCTGATCCTGGTTTGTGCACCGAGACCCAATGGAACAATCGGTAGCCAATTCGAGTTGGTGAGGTTGAGAGTTTTCGATAGACCGAAACCTGCGTAGGCGAACGGGTTCAAATTGGACAATGAAATAGGAACGAACAGTAATCGAAGATCGGGCGTGAGGACTTGTGCCGTATAATAACCTGGAGCATTGAGGTCCGAGTAGCCCACACCAGCTTGACCCAGGATTGCAGGCACGAATTCATACTGAAAATATCCACGGCCGTGGATTCCCCATTTGTCACCCGTTGCATTATCCCCTATGGCACCTCCCACCTCCGCACCAATTGCCATTCTGGGATTCTTAAATTGTGCTTGGACGTTGATATACACGCCAAACGCCGCAACCAACAGCGTATATAGAATGAAACGTTTCATAAGAAGCCTCCTTTATTGATTGTTCTTGTTGATCGCCACATTTTGTAGCGTTCAGTTCTTGCATGTTCATGTATGGAAGTAGATTCACTCATCAACGTTGTCAAGGTTTTCTCGACTGGGATGTGAATCAGGTTATCGTTCTTACCGTCGGTACTCAATCGCCCAAAAGATTGAAACAGTGGTTAATACCTGTTCGAAAAGCTCGACGGTTTCCTTCGGCGATGGTCTGCTAGATCTTCGCGATGACTTTCCGTAGTTCGTCTTTGGTCTTTCCGAGTTTCTGCTGAAGTCTGCCCAACAGTTCTTCTTCCTTCCCTTTCTTGAGGAGCAAGTCATCGTCAGTCAGGTCGGCAAATTGTTGCTTGAGTTTGCCTGCAATTTCATTCCAATTGCCTTTCATAGTAAACGTGTTCATGTAATTTCTCCCTATTGAATACTACAGTATCGAGAACAGCCCTCCCTGTTGGAGAACATTTTCATTAGACTTAATGAAACTATACGGCTCATTGTCCAAAAGCGTTATCAGCCAAAAGGATGAAAGAGTAGTTAATCCCACTCTGCGAGCACT
>CAZOIM010000066.1:0-16991 GCA_964579855.1 uncultured Ignavibacteriaceae bacterium
TATGCATTCGGCCCATCAGGCTCGATAAATCCTCCGGATTTTTCCAGCCTGTCGCTCAATTCGAATATCGTTTTGCGTTGGGAATACATGCCCGGCAGCACCGCATATCTCGTGTGGTCTCAGGCGCGGTCGGGAGCTTTCGGCAATTATGTTACGCCATTTGCCGACAACATCTCGAACACCTTTGCCCTCCCTGCTACAAACGTCTTCCTGTTGAAGGTCAGCTATTGGTTCAGCTACTAATGAATGAATCTCCTCCCTTAAAACGCGGTGATGAAGTCGAGCTTGAGATCACCGGATCGGCCTTTGAAGGGAAATCCATCGCCCGTTATCAGGGTCTGGTCGTATTCGTTGAAGGGGGAGTGCCGGGCGACCTCGTAACCGCACAGATCCTTAAGACCAAGAAGAAACTCGTCGAAGCAAAAATACTCCATGTGTTAAGGCCGTCATCGTTGCGAACCAAACCCCGATGCGTGCATTTTGGCACATGCGGAGGCTGCAAATGGCAGCACGTTGACTACCAGGGACAGCTCCAATTTAAACAACAGCACGTTATCGATTCGTTCGAGAGAATAGGTGGGTTTTCCGACCTGCCGATTCAGCCGATACTTGCTGCCGATGAAATTTTCTATTATCGCAACAAGATGGAGTTTTCTTTTTCAAATCAGGAATGGCAGGAAGTGCCGCCTACCGGAGAACGAGATCCCGCGGTGCTGAATTCCGAGATCTACCTCGGACTGCACGTCCCCCAGCGTTACGACAAAATCCTGGATCTCAAAGAATGTCATCTGCAATCCGAACTATCCAACGAAATTCTGGCGTTCACTCGAACATTTGCTCGCGAGATGAAGGTACCTGTTTATTCGACCGAGACAGATTCCGGTTACCTTCGATTCCTCGTGATTCGTCAGAGCAGTCGCACCAGGGAGATCATGGTAAATCTAGTGACCCGTACAGACGATTCCTCGTTCATGAACTCTTTCGCGGAAAACCTCAAGCGCAGTGTTCCACAGGTCACAACGATCGTCAACACGATCAACGGCAAACGGGCGCAAATAGCGTATGGAGACCAAGAACGAACGTATGCAGGGGAAGGGGTGATTCGAGAACGACTGGGTATTAACACATTTATTATTTCCGCAGGATCCTTCTTTCAAACAAATACTGCCCAAGCAGAGAAGTTGTACGAGACCGCAAAGAATTTCGGCGAACTTAAACCGTCAGACGTCGTGTTCGACTTGTATTCAGGAACAGGATCTATCGCGTTATTCATTTCTGGCGACGTCAAACAAGTAGTGGGCGTTGAGTCGGTGGAGAGCGCACTCAGGGATGCAGCGCGAAACGTTGCGGCAAACAATGTGACAAATTGTGAATTCATCCTCGGTGATCTGAAGGACCGCCTAACCAAGGAGAGCGATTGGATGAAACAGTATCCCAAACCCGATGTGGTCATTCTGGATCCACCCCGCAGTGGAATTCACCCCAAAGTCATAGAACGGATCGTGGAAATTGCGCCGCCAAGAATTGTCTACGTGAGCTGCAACCCCGCAACCCAGGCAAGAGATGCAAAACTATTTTGTGCTGACAAATACCGATTGGCAAAACTTCAACCTGTCGACATGTTCCCCCACACCTACCACATCGAAAATGTTGCTCTGTTCCTACCGAAGTGAAGGGCGTTCGAGATTAAGGGGCTGGATTACTCGCTGAGAGTTACTTCAGATAAGAATTGAAAAATGAGTTGAGGGTGTCTTTGTAATTGTTCCCGCCGATTTCCCACACATTGTTATGGTTGGCGCCATCGATCAGCAACAACTGCTTCGGCTCTCGTGCAACACGGTATAATTCTTTAGAATGCTCAACGTCGATAAACGTATCATCGCTGCCGTGAACAAAGAGAATGGGGCAGTGGAGCTTCTTGACATCCTCAATCGGAGCGACGAAGCGCGCCTTGAACCCTGCAACTTTTTGGGAGCGTGCAAAGGCGATATTCCTGAGAAAATGCCAGGGGAGCTTAATCAATCGTCGTTGGTAGTCCACCGCGATTGAACGCAATGTGGTGAAGCTGGCTTCGGCTACGACTGCGGCTATTCGTGCGTCAAGCGCCGCTGCCTGGATAGCGACGGCGGCACCCATCGATGTTCCAAACAAGCCGATCTTGCCGATGTTCAGGTCCTCTCGTTGCTGGAGGTAATCGATCACGGTCGCAACATCGTGCCGTTCAAAAAATCCGTACGTACAGTATTTGCCGCCGCTCTCGCCGTGATGTCGCGAGTCATACAAGAAGACATTGTATTCCTGCGCGTAGAGAAACGCGGCCAGTTCTACCCCGCCAATCTTACAGTCTCCAACACCGTGAAGATAGATAATCGTCCCTCGCGCATTGTTCCGTTTGATGAGCCAGCAGCTGAGTCGCACGCCGTCTGGAGTGGCAAGCCAGAGGTCCTCCTGTGGAATTCCTTCGCTCTGCGGCTCAAGGTGAGTGGTGAATGTCGAATACCATTCTTTGTTTCGCCGATGAGGTTGAAGGAGGATTAATGGCCCAAGAACAAAAATCACGATGGCGGCGCTCAACAGGAACAGAAATACGGCTGCAATGAAAGCAAAAAAGAACGACATGAGTTGCCTTGTGGAATCTGTTGTTCGGAGGGGTCAGCCTTGCAGAGAGCCTCTCTTTGTTCGTAGGCAATATAGAGACGACGATTCTTTCATGCAAGCTCTGGCAGGAACACACATGCAGTGTCTTCGACTTCCAATTGGTCGCGTTGAATCTCAGCAGTGGACTCATTATCTTGAACACTCATTCTTATTGTGAGCCACCCTGTAACCTGGAACGAAGCCACCACGATCTTTTGGTCGAGCACCTTCACTGTCCGCGACTATGAAATTCCAATTTCTCAAGCTCTCGACAAGCGCTTAAGACCTCAAGAGAACGCATTTTTTGGCCATTTTAGGCCTTTTGCCTCACAAGAGTCCATTATTTACAGCATCATGATTCTCACCTCAACTACGTCACACCCTACAACTATTTCAATCTAGCCTGGGTCTAATTCTATGTCAGACGCAAACAACAAATCTGATTGGGCGGAAGTGGATGATCGGAGTCTCATTCTGAGTGCCAAAGATGGCAACGTGGGAGCTTTTGAACAGCTTGTGCAGAAATACGACAGAAAAGTGTTTTCCATTGCCTCATTGTATGTGCAGAGTTCCGAGGATGCAAAGGATATCTACCAGGAAGTGTTCGTACGTGTCTACAAAGGCCTCGGAAAATTTGAGTTTAGAAGCGAGTTTTCAACATGGCTTTACCGGATAACGACAAATGTCTGCCTCACTCACAGAGCCAAGAGCAAGAAACACATGCATTCGTCGCTCGAAGAGGGACATGATGACGATGATGGTCATGGGGCACATCTGGGGGATACGATCATTGACGAACGTGCTACGGATCAAGCAATGGTAAATGCGGAAATATCTGAAAATGTTGACAAGGCGTTGGGTGTTCTCTCGCCCCGTCAGAGACTGGTCTTTACTCTGCGCCATTTTGAAGGTCACAAACTACGAGAGATCGCAGTCATGATGAGTTGTTCTGAAGGGACAGTGAAGAAATATTTGTTCACAGCAACTGAAAAGATGAGAATGCAACTGAAGGACTTATTGGAGTAAGACTATGATCAAACAATCCGTACGCGAGATGCTGCTGCTGTATCTGTATGACGAGCTGTCCTCCGATGACAGGCGCAGCGTGGAACGATTATTGTCGACATCAGCCGAGTGCCGCGCAGAGCTCGATGGATTGAAGAAACTGCACCAGACGCTTGCACAGTACAAACCTGCCGTCGTTGGCGACCGCGCGTTGGACGAAGTTCGCGGCGAATTGAGAGTGGCCATCAGGCACGAACGCTTGCGGAAGTCGTTTACTCAAACGATTTCAGATTTTCTCGCGGAATCCGTGTTCTCGCAATACAAGTTGGCCTTCGGCGGTGTAGCAACCATAGCAGTTGGATTCCTTTTGGGCTATGCTGTGTTCTATTCACCAATGCAGGAAAATAACTCTCTCTTCCGACAAACCTCGTCAGGTTCCACTTTTGATCAGAGCGAGTCGCAACTGATGAATGTGAGGTTTCTCAACCAGAGCTCCGATGACGGTTCGGTTGAACTGACGTTTGATGCAGTGACTCCGATGCACGTGAAGGGTACCACAAATGATCCACGTATCACGCAGATCCTTGCCCGAGCGTTGGTGAATGAACGGAACCCCGGTGTTCGGCTCAAGACTGTGAGCGCAATTTCCGATCAAACGAAGCTTCAGCCATCGACAGAAAAGGAAGTAAAGGCATCGCTTATCGCGGTGTTGAAATACGATCAGAACCCGGGCGTTCGAAAAGAAGCGCTCAAGGCACTCCAGAAATTTCCCGTCGATGATGATATTGTCGAAGGGATTCTCTTTGTGCTCAAAAATGAAAAGAACACCGGTATGAGGATTGCCGCAATCAACTTTCTCGACTTCTCGAAATTAAGCGGACAATCGGTTGACAAGGATTTGTTGGGAATGTTAAAAGAAAAAATGCAGTCAGATGAAAACAACTATATTCGGATCCGCGGTAATGCGGCTTTCCAGGAGGTAAGAAAATGAAAACACTTGTCTTGTTATTCGTGATGTTGTTCGTGGTTTGCACTTCGGGACTTGCTCGTCAGAAGAATGCTGATGGCAGTGGCGTCCGATCCAAGACCTTCACGGTCTCGAAAGGAGGAACTCTCCAGGTTTCCGTCGGCGTCGGCGAAATTCGAATCACCCCCAAGGATCAAAATGAAGTGAGCGTTCAGGCGTCAGGAATCGATGATGACGAGCTCGATCGGCTGAAAATGACCCAGTCCGGCAACACCGTTTCGGTAATATTCCGCCCGCGGGATCATGGGTGGTCAAACAACAATGTCGAATTTGAAATTACTATACCAAAAGAATTTGACACCGACCTGCACACGTCCGGGGGCAATATTGAGATCCTGGATTATATCAAAGGTCGAATCAAAGGCTCGACATCCGGTGGCGATATCAAACTTGCAAGTGTCTCCGGAACAGTTGATATGTCCACATCCGGCGGCAATGTCCGGGCGGGCGATTTGCAGGGTGACGGCGAATTGAGGACGTCCGGAGGCGACATCAAGATCGGCAATGTGAACGGAGAACTCGAAATTGGCACTTCTGGCGGCAACATAGAAGTGAAGAATGTCGGGAAATCGTTGCATGCGAGTACTTCTGGCGGCGATATTACCATCGGTGATGTTGGCGGTGAAGCAAACGTTTCCACATCTGGAGGTAATATTGAGATGGGGAAAGTGTCAGGAAAGGCATCAATGCACACTTCCGGCGGAGATGTTGCTCTTCGTGGGGCAAGCGGATCCGTGAAAGCTTCAACATCCGGAGGCGATATGAGGCTGGAAAACGTGTCTGGCTCCATCGATGCCAGTACCTCCGGTGGGGAAATTGAGGCGGAGCTCTTCCCGAGCGGTACCGGAAGAAGCAAGCTTTCCTCATCCGGCGGCACGGTGAAACTCTCTATTCCTGAGAATGCGAAGGCAACAATCGAAGCGACAATCCATTTTGGCAATAGCTGGGGCAACTGGTTCGGCAGAGGGAAAGATAAGTATTCCGTAAAATCCGATTTCAAGGCGGATACCTACGAAAAAGATGAAGATGCTGGTGAGATCAGAGCTGTCTACACCATCAATGGCGGCGGCTCGGAAATCGAACTCAACACTTCGGGATCCGATATCATAATCAGGAAACTGGGTTCAAAGTAGCTCGTGTGCTCATTAGAGCGCCAGGCGCCGAAAATGGCAAACGCGTTTCCGGCGGCCTTTGCGCTCTTCTCTTATCCGGTCCGAATGAAGATTAAAGGAGGCAACAATATGAAACTATTCGCAGGATTATTTCTGGCAGCTGGTCTCACGTTCTCACCGCTCGCCTTCACAGGCCGGGTGCAGCAGGATGCAGAAAATCCATCAAAATCATTCCAGGTTACAAAAGGTGGCAACCTCGAGGTTGATGTCGACCCCGGAAGCGTGGAGATTGATCCATGGGAAAAGAACGAAGTGTTTATTCAGGCAGAGAATATCGATGACCGGTCCCCCGAACGTCTCAAGATGACGCAATCCGGCAATACCGTCTCATTGAAATATCGCGACAGAAGGCACTATAACAATGACATACGGTTCACCATAAATGTTCCGAAAGAATTCAGCGCTCACATCGTTACCTCGGGAGGCAATGTCGAACAACACGACCAACTCAAGGGAAATTTTTCGGTTGACACGAAGGGTGGCAATGTCCGCATAGAGGAAATTGTAGGGAATGTGAAAATTGAATCCGGAGGGGGGAACATCCGCGGCGAAAGGATCGACGGCGATGTCAGCGTCAGAACAGGTGGCGGGAGTGTCACCATCAAGACGACAACAGGTCAGGCTGACGTTTCGAGTGGAGGCGGAAGTCTCCGCCTAGATAAAGTCGGAAAAGGATTGACGATGAGAACCGGCGGCGGTAGTGTCAACGTTGGCGAAGTTGGAGGTGGAGCAGAGGTGCAGACCGGCGGTGGGAGTATCTCCGTTGGTAAAGTTATGCAATCTTTGAAGCTTTCGACTGGAGGGGGAAGCGTTGATGTGAAAGGTGCATCTGGTGATATGTCAGTCAGAACAGGTGGCGGCAGTGTTACTATGGAAGATGTCACCGGAACGCTTGCACTCAAAACGGGAGGCGGCGACGTTTCCGTTGAGCTCACGCCTTCCGGAAAAGGTGGGAGCAAAATCTATTCGGGTGGTGGCAATATTCGATTCTCTGTCCCCGAGAATGCGAAGGCGAGTATCGAGGCGACGCTGAATATCAAAAACGGATGGGGAAACAGCTGGAAACGGTACAAGATTAGTTCGGACTTCAAAGCAGAAAAGTTCGAAAAAAATGAAGATGATGAATCGATGTTCGGTTCCTACACGCTCAACGGAGGCGGCGACAGGATTGAGCTCGAAACAACAAACGGCAATATTGAAATTCGCAAACTGAAAAAATAGCACTTCGCCAGTTCTTCCTTTCCAGAAGTCCATTTTCATCTCCGTAAAGTACGCGGTGCGAAAATGGACTTCTGTCCTTTTCTTCGTATCTTTCGCCATCCAAATCATTTCCACGGAGTAAGTGTTGAAAGCCAATGCAGAATTGCGTGTCGCTCTTGTCCATGATTGGCTGACAGGAATGCGCGGAGGGGAAAAAGTCCTTGAAGTGTTGTGCGAATTGTACCCGGATGCAACCTTGTTTACGTTGCTTCACAACAAAGGTGCGATGTCGACCGGTATAGAGAACATGAAGATCCAAACTTCTTTTGTTCAGAAACTTCCATTCAAAGAAGATCACTACCGCAATTATCTCCCATTCTTTCCCAGGGCGATCGAATCGTTCGACTTCTCAGGTTACGATCTCATTATTTCGACGAGTCATTGCGTTGCAAAGGGGGCAAAACCTGTCGGAAATGCTCTTCATATTTGCTATTGTTTCACCCCCATGCGGTATGTGTGGGATCAGTATGAAGAGTACTTCGGAAAAGGCAGGGCCGGAATCGCGACCCGGACTGCGATGACATTGGTTGCTCCAGCCCTTCGGAATTGGGACGTCAAGTCCTGCTCCCGTGTCCATTTCTTCGTTGCGGACTCGGAAAACGTTGCCAGGAGGATCGAACGCTACTATGCGAGGACTGCCGATGTCATCCACGCGCCGGTGAACACCTCGATATTCACACCTTCTGGCAAACCAGGAGACTATTACCTTATGGTGAGCGCTCTTGTCCCTTACAAACGCGTCGATTTGGCAGTTGACACATTTAACCAACTTGGCGATCGGCTTGTCATTGTGGGATCGGGGCCGGAAGAGGAAAAATTGAAGGCGAAAGCTTCCAGTAACGTTGAGTTCCTCGGCTGGGAAAACGATGAAACTCTCGCAAAATTCTACGCAAATTGCCGGGCACTCATTTTTCCCGGAGTCGAGGATTTCGGCATCGTACCCCTTGAAGCAATGGCTTCGGGAAGACCCGTTATTGCATTCGCAGAAGGCGGAGCGTTGGAAACGGTTGTGGGGGGCGGCGAGAATCCAACAGGCGTATTCTTTTATGAACAGTCGGTTGCTTCGTTGAAGAATGCAATCAAAGAATTTGAATCGCGCCAATTTGATTCGCAAGCGATTCGCAGACACGCCGAAAAATTTGACAGAAGAAGATTTAAGCAAAGACTCCACGATTATATCACCGATAAAATCTCAATCCACTTCAATTGAGAACGTCCCTTCTTGCATCTCTTCTTGCCGTCGTTGTTGCCGTTTCAAATACCTTTTCACAACAGGAGTCTTATGATATTGTCATCAACAATGGACGAGTGATCAATCCTGAGACAAAGCTCGATTCAGTCCTTAATATCGGCGTCCGAAACGGGACGATCGAGGCGATTTCATCCAGTGAGCTAAAAGGAAAAGTGACCATTAATGCCCGGGACCTGATAGTCTCGCCGGGGTTTATCGATATTCTTTCGTATAACCCCAATCCTATCGGTGTCTGGAATAAGCTTGCGGATGGGGTGACCACAAATCTTGCCATGCACGGCGGAACATCGAATCCCAAAGTCTGGTACGCCGATTACGAACGCCAACACGAACCGTTGAACTTCGGAGCATCGTTCTTCTATACCGAAGCACGCAATCAGTTCAATCTCACGCGTTACCAATCCGCAAGCAAAGAGCAAATCCAAAAACTTCTTGCGATGGCAGAACGCGCAATCAACAATGGCGCTCTTGGAATTTCGTTCAGTCTCGAATACGTTCCTGGCATCTCGCCGGAGGAGATTCTGCCGCAAATGCAGCTGGCGAAGAAATACGACCTTCCGGTGTTCTTCCACGCGCGTTTTTCGGACATGGAAGAACCTGGTACGAATATCGATGCGCTCATTGAAATCATCCGCTATGCACGCCAGACAGGTGCGTCGGTGCATATCGACCATATCAATAGTACAGGAGGAACGTTTTCGATGGCCCGGTCCTTGAAGATAATCGAAGATGCCCGGGCGTCCGGCCTCGACATAACTTCTTGTACTTATCCGTATGACTTTTGGGGAACGTATCTAAATTCGGCGCGATTCGACAAAGGCTGGCAAGAGAGATTTCACATCTCCTATCACGATCTCCAGCTTGCAGGAACGAGTGAGCGGCTCACTGAAGAGAGCTTCAGGAAGTACCAGAGACTCGGAAAGCTTGTTGTTGCCTACGCTATCCCTGATGAAGACATTGTCGCATCGCTTCAGAGTCCGTTCGTGATGATCGGAAGCGATGCCATTCTCGGATCGGGCTATAACAACCATCCCCGTGCTTCCGGCGCATTTTCACGAACGATCGGAGTCTATGCTCGCGAACGGAAGGTGATCTCACTGATGGACGCAATCGGGAAGATGACAATCCTGCCCGCGCTTCGGCTGGACCACAAATGCAGTGCGATGAAGAAGAAAGGACGACTCTCGGTCGGCGCTGATGCCGATATTGTCATCTTCGACTATAACAAGATCGCCGACAAGTCAACGGTAGAACATCCTGAGTATCGTTCGATGGGAATCGAATTCGTGATTGTGAATGGAAAAGTGGTGAAAGACAGGAATGGATTGAAGAAGAATGTGCGGGAGGGGAAACCAATAATGAACGATTACGTAAAGTAGCGCCGTCTACTCACCTGAAGAAGTGAACACGTACCTACTTCGATTCATCCCCTCCGCAACAATCGATATATCATCGGTAACCCAAACAGCAGAATAAAGCTCGATACGGAAAACCCTCCGATCACCGCAATCGCCAGGGGTTGCTGCATCTGTGCCCCGGCGCCCAGTCCCAACGAAAGAGGCAGGAGAGCAAAAACCGCAGCCAGAGTGGTCATGAGGATCGGTCTGGCACGCATATGACTTGCCCGAATCAGCGCCTCGTCCAGAGAAACACCTTCGGCCTCCAGCGCTTTGACATTGTGGAGTACAAAAATAGCATTTTCTGCCACGATGCCGATGATCATAATAACACCGACAAAACTCGAGATATTGAACGTGACTCCCGTTAGCCACAATGCGGCGAATACTCCCGCGAGTGAAAGCATGTTCACCACGAATATTGAAATGGGCACTGCGAACTCGCCAAATTCAAACAAGAGTACAATGAACACAAGCATGAATGCAGCAATTGCAACGAGCAACAATCCTCTGAATGACTCTTGTTGGGTCTGATAGACGCCGCCGTACTCCAGCGTCACCCCGAAAGGAAGCGCAAGTCTGTTTGATAGCCTTTTCTGAATGTCTGAAATTGTGCTTCCAAGGTCACGGCCGGAAATGCGTGCTGTCACTGCCACCATCTGACGAAGGCCTTCCCGATCAATCTCCGCTTGACCTGCGGTCTTTTGAATGGTCGCTACGGCCCTCAGCGGTACGACAACCCCGGTTTGATTCGTGAACTGCAGCTGTTCTATCCTGTCGATATCGGTGCGATAGACATCGGGGTACCTCACGCGGATGCCGATCAGTTTCTCTCCCTTCTGAATTTGAGTCTCGACCGATCCGCGCATGATCGTTTCGAGTTCGTCTCTCACGTCGGCAGGATTCAATCCTGCAATTGCTGCTCGTGCAGGATCGACATTCACGATAAACGATGGACCGGATATCGTGATACCATTGAATACATCAACGACACCCGGAATCGTTTCTATGATGTTCTTTATTTCTTCAGCCTTCGTTCTAAGCAATCCAACATCCTCGCCAAACAATTTGATTTCAACAGGAGAGGGATTGTTCGTCAAATCACCGATGACATCCATCATCAATTGTCCGAAGTCTGCTCTCAAGCTCGGTTCCGATGCTGCGATGGTGTCCCGAACCTCGGAGATAATCTCGTTAATATCTTTCGATCGTTGCTTTTTGAGCTTCACGAGAAAATCACCCGTGTTGGTTTCGGTAAGAAAAAAGCCGAGTTGCGTCCCGGTCCTTCGGGAATACGATTCCACTTCCGGGATTGTCATGAGTATTCGTTCAACCTTCATCAACATCCTGTTTGTTTCCGTCAGCGATGTCCCGGGAGGAGTCCAGTAATCGAGTACGAATGTTCCTTCATCCATATCGGGCATGAAGTCAGTCCCAATTTGGCCGTAGAGTGTGTAGGCAAGGAACAGTATGGCAAGCCCAGCCGGGATAATCGCGAGGCGATACTTCAAGAGTTTTTGCAGGACAGATTCGTGCCATACGGCAAATCTTGATCTGTGGTTGGCGTGCTCAATCTCATGATCAATTTCCTCTTCTTTCACAACAAGCATCGCGAGTAGGGGAGCGAGTGTGATCGAAAAGACGAACGAAATGGACATTGCAAAAACCATTGTGATCGACAGCGACGCAAAGAATGCGCCGGTAACGCCTCCGAGAAATGCCAACGGTATGTGAATAACAATGGTGCTTGCCGTCGATCCGATAATCGCCGGCATTAGTTGGTGGAGTGATTTGTTAGCCGTCTCAGCAAACAGTTCTCGTCCTCTTTTCTCAGGATTTGCACGACGCCCAAAATGAGCGAAGACATATTCGATGACGACAATAGCATCATCGATGATCAGTCCCACGGCCGCCGCAATCCCGCCGAGCGTCATGATGTTGACAGTCAGTCCGACGGCATAGAGACACGCAAAGGTCGATGCGATCGTCGCCGGAACAACCAGTAGGATCACGAGACTCACCCGCCAACTGCGCAGGAAGAGAAAGACGACAATCATCGCCAACACAATACCAATGACAATACTGTCCCGCGTACTGAGAATGGAACTGATGATGAAATCTCCCTGGTCGTAGAAATTTTCAAACCGAACGTCTGGAGGAAGACGGAGTTGAGCGATCGCTTTCGTGATACCGTCACGTATGTGGACCGTGCTTCCGGTCGGTTGTTTCATGACATTGATGAGTACAGCATCCTGGCCGTGTGCTGTGGTCCTGATGTACTTGTCCGCGACGGATGCCGTTACCGTTGCGACGTCTGAGACTTTGATCGGGACGTTTCCCTGGAATGAGACCGGGACGGCTGCTATGTCTTCCTGGGTCTTAAGAAGGCCTGAAACGAGAGAAAGATAAAGCTGGTAGTTGTTGTCGATCAGTCCGCTTGACTCAATGAAATTTGTTTTCTTTATCGCGTCAGAAACCTGTCGTACATCAATGTGGTATGCTGCGAGTTTTTCGGGAGCAACCGTGACAAGAAATTCCCTTGTATCGCCTCCGGTCACTTCAACTCTCGAAACGCCATTCACCTTGAGCAAAGCCGGACGAATCTGATAGAGTGCGATATCTCGAAGTTCGACAAGACTGAGTTTATCGGACGTGAGACTGTACCCGTGGATCGGAAAAACAGATACTGTCATCTGTTCGGAGAGAATGGATGCCGTCGGTGGGAGTTGATTGCGAATGTTGGCGATGCGTCCCTGAAGAATTTGGAGAGTTTGAAGGATGTTGTTTCCCCAATCGAGTCCAATCGAAATCTCCGTGGAGCCGCGGCTCGTGATTGACCTGACAAGCCGAACGCCCGGAATTGAACTTGCGACTTCTTCGAGTGGTTTCGTGACTTCGACCATCATCCTTTCGGCGGGCTGTTCGCCATTGTCGGCAAGGATGACGATGCGGGGGAACGTGATGTCGGGAAATAGTGAGATTGGCAGGTTCAGCGTCAAGACTATGCCGGAAACGACGAGGACGCTGACCGTGAAGAGGAAAGCCTTCGAGTGGCTGCGGACGTAGTCGAACAGACTCATTCGCGTTCTTGATCCGTTATGGAGACCCTCGTCGAGTCCTGCAATGCGTAGTTGCCTACGGTGATAACCGGCATCCCCGGACTCAGAGAAGCGCTTATTATCTCCGCCGAGGAATCATTGAGTGCACCGACCGTAACGGGAATACCTTTGGCAAGTGAATCGGTAGTGACCGTGACAACGGAATAGGTGTTTTCTTCATCATTTCTCAAAAGGGCAGCCCTCGGAACGAACATCGCGTTGTGCCGAAGTCCAGTAACGATCTGTGCGGTGCCGATCATGTCTGTACGTAGTGACGATTGAACAGCGTGGTCGTTCGAAACAAACCGTAAACGGACACGCACCGTCTGGCTTTGAAAATCGGTCTGCGGATTAATCGCATCAACTTCGGCAGCAAAGGATATTCCCGGCATCGGTTGAAAGCGTATTGTTGAACGCTGGCCTGCGTGAACGCCAACCACATCACGCAATGGCACGTCCGCTTGGAAATCGAGTGTTGAGAGGTCGAGAATCGTCATAAGCTCGGCATTGTCAACGACAAGCTCACCTTCGCTCACACTCCGAGTCGATACAAAGCCATCGAATTTGGCCGTGACATTGACACTTTTGTCCGACGATTTTGCCAGTGCGAGCGCATTCTCTGCTTCCGTTTTTTGCTGAGCATTTGCGGCAGATCGCACCATCGATTCGGCTCCCTGTATTGCGGATTGGGATTCTTTCGTTCGAATGACAGCAAGGATCTCGCCCGATTTCACTCGAGCTCCTTCAAACACGTTGAGAGCTGTGATTCTTCCTGCGATGGGTGCATACACCTTTTCTTTTCGAAGTGCGTCCGTCTTCCCAAATGCAGTGACGGAAAGGACGGCGTCTCCCTGAGTGATCTTCGCGATCTTCACAGCGACCACGGCCTTTACATTCGATGTGCCTTCGCCTTCGTCGTTGGATTGAGTTTTATGGCAGCCTATAACAAGGAAAACAATTGCGGCGGCAACAATGGTGTATCGAACGGAGGGGTATGGGCTTTCAAATTTCATAGTCGACTATTGCGTTGTGAGTTGTTCGAGCTTCGTTGCCAGAATTTGGACCTGCGCCATCGATTCCAATTCTGAGAGTTTGGTCTCTGTCAGCAATTGTTGCGCGGCAAGGACCTCGATTGAGAGCGTTCCACCCCCGGCGAATTTTGACTTGGTGAGGAGAAAATTCTCCTCGGCTGAATGCACGCTCAGACGAATCGACTGGAGTCTGCCTCGCATTCGTTCGAGCTGTAGCCTGGTCTTCATCAAATCGGATGTGATCGATCGCTTGAGTCGACTTGATTCGAGCCGAACATTGTCAGCTGTGAGTTGCTTCTGTTGAACGCGCAGGTTTGTTGCCCCCCAATTGATGAGCGGAATGTCAACGACAATGCCGACACCGAAGCCGACGGCGCTCTCTCTGTCAGGAGGAGCAAGTTTCAAGTTCACGCCGGAGCTGAGATATCCCGCGTCGGCGGAAAGAGAAATGACAGGCCATGCCTCGTGTTCCGTCATTTCAACGTCCAACATGCTGCTCTTCATCTCCAGCTCGGCGATGGACATTTCGATTGGGTGTATACTATCGGGGTGCCCGAAGGCTAGGAGTGAATCCACGAATTTGGATGAGGAAACATCGAGGGAGCCGTCAAGTTCGAACGACGTGTCGACTGCAGCTCCGATCAATTCGGCGAGTGAGTACTTTGCCAGAGAGTGATCGTCCATTGCTTTCTGGAACGCGCGCTTGGCGTCTGCAAGCTGTAAATCGGTCTTCAGGACATCCGTGTATCCCGCAGTGCCGCCGTTGAACAGTCGCTTGACGAGTGCAAGGTAATCACTGAGCTGCGAAACACTCTCGCTTTCGAGTTGTGTCTCGCGTTCGGTGCGCAAAATCTCAATAAATGCTTGCTTCACAGCAAATGTCAAATCGCGATCTGCAACTTTGTACTCTTTGATTGTGCGTTCAAGGTCCACGCTGATCTGATCGGACCGGAGACTCCGTAGCCCTCCATCATACAAGGATTGTTGGACAACAATCTGTCCGGCAAGCTGGCCTCCGTCAGTGGTTGTTGGATCATAACCGAATGATCTGCTGTATGGGGCATAAATCGGAGTGGCCAGCAGGCGCACATGAGGAAGGCCAGTCGTCGTCAATTCGGAATGCGACAATTCTGTTGCTCGGATTGCGTTGTGCGCACTCCGCAGGCGCGGGTTGTGTTCACGCGCCATGGAGAGACATTGGTCAAGCGTCAATACAGTTTGGCTTTGTGCGGTCCAGGCGGCAAAGCCGAGTAGCAGTAAGACTCGAAAATATCGTTTCACGAATTTTATCTTTGCAGTTCGAGAAGGACGAACGTGTTCGGTACCATGGGGGGACGCGGTCTCGGATGTTCGGTGGTGGGCTTCGGTGTCTCGCCAAATTCCGCCGTCACCGTGAACAGAGCGTGAGATTTTGTGTCGATTTCCATCGTCCTCGCCCGCGGAAGCGTCTTGACGGTTTCGAGGACCGAAAATTTTGTGGGTGAGTCTTCGTGAATGACGGTAATCGTGCCCTCGCCATTGGAGCTAAAGGCGAGGTTCAATTCAGGATCAAACTTGCAGGCATCCGGTCCTTCGCCTATCGCAACAGTTGTTACAACCTTGGCATTGTCAGGGTCCGAAACTACCATCATCTTGTTTCCGCAGACAGAGAAAAGGCGACGGTTAGAGATATCCATGGCAAGCCCGGAAGGCTCTTCGCCAGGCGCTATCGACCAGCGGGTGATTACCTTGTTGGACTGAGCTTCTATTGCAGCAATCTCGCTCTTATCTTCGATGTTGACGAAGACGTGCCCTTTCAAGTCGGTCACGGCAAATTCAGGCTTTCCACCAAGAAATATGGTTGCAAGCGTGTCTCCCGTCTCCGGATTCAACACCGTTGCGTCTTGACTTCGACCGTTGAACGTGAAGAGCTTTTTGGAGAATGGGTCATAGAGGATCGCATCCGGGTTCTTTCCTGTCACAGGGACTTCCTTAATTACTTTCAACGTTTTCAAGTCGAAGATTGTTATGGTCGAAGTACGACCATTACTTGTGAATCCGTGATTGGATTCTGTGGCAACTGCGACACCGTGCACTCCCTGCGTATTGGGAATTTCACCGACGACTTTTAGATTATCATCATCCACGACGACCACACGGTCTCCGTGGGAAAGGTACAGCCGCCGGGCGCCTGCGTCGACAAACAAATAGTCCCAACCTCCGTCACCGCCGATCAGAGTTTTTGTCACTACGCGGTAACCGGTGGATTCCTGTGTCCAGGCGACAGCAGAAACAATTATCAAAAGCATGGCCGCGGCACGGGCAGTCTTCATCGTTCTTCTCCTCCTATTGTTATAAATGTTGAACCATTGATGGCGAAACACACGTAAGACGAAGGCCCGGGTCAGGTTGTTTCTGGCGGACCTCCGATAATAGTATCGGACCGTCGTGGCGTGCGTTTGCCGTGGATGCGAATAATTTCAAATGGAGTCGTTATTCTATAATAAGGTAAAGGAAAAAGATGAAAGAAAGATGAAAGCGATAGTCCACCTGATCCCCCCGTCAAATCCAACACCCATCTATTTTCACGATGAACCGTTGTTCCACCGGCATTGTTAAGCGCAATTGTGTTCGAAGAGAAAAAATTGCATAATTACCACAGAATATTTGTTGGGGGCGTTCCATATCCTGTATGTGTTGAACAAGGAGATATCCCATGGTTGGTAGGTATGCGTTTCTGCTGGTGCCGTGTCTCGTTTTCGCGCAAATCCCCGGTCCAAAGGACAATCGGATATTGCTTCCCAATGGGTGGTGGTTGTCTCCCGCCGGCGATCAAATTGAGCTGGGAGATTTTCCCATGAATGCAGCGCTCTCGGAAGGCCAAAAATATCTCGCAATATGCGATGGCGGGCAATCAGGTGCCGATGTCAGACTCGTAGATCTCGGCAAAAAGAAGGTCGTGGATATCGTCAAGCTGGATGACAGCTTCCAAGGCATCAAGTTTGTGGGCAATCGACTCTACGTATCCGGGGGATATCAAAACTGCGTGTACGTGTTTGATCTCAAGGATTCAAAACTCGTCCCTGTTGATACAATAAGGTTTGAGGAACCCCAACCCAAATACGACGGAGGG
>CAZOIM010000067.1:0-6591 GCA_964579855.1 uncultured Ignavibacteriaceae bacterium
TGATAGAAGCAACCGGTGTCGCATTGCCTTGGACTGCAGATTCCCTGCTCGGAACAGACCTGTTGCCAAACCTCCGGATTCGGTGAGAATGGAATATTTTCAAGGTCTCCATCTGGTGTGTCGGCTGCCCATGCCTGGATCCTCTCAAGATCCTCCGTGGATTTTTTGTCGAACAAAGACTTTTGATGCGCGAAGGCATTTCTCAATCGGGTCGTACACAAATAGTTCCTTCTTCCTTTAAGGAGCACGAAGGAAAATTCTTTTCCGGTGAGTTTCTTGACGAGCGGAATATCCTTTCGGTAGAGTTGTTCCTGCAAGTTCTTTGTATACGTGGAAATGACGGCCTTCCGTCCATTGGCAAGGGCAAAGAGAATTGCAGGGACGAGATAGGCAATGCTTTTGCCGACGCCCGTCGGTGCTTCGATCACAAGGTGATGAGCGTTATCGAGTGAAGTTCCAATCGCCTGAGCCATTTCGAATTGCTGAGGGCGATATTCGAATCCCGATGTTGTGGGGATGACGCCGTCGGGGGAAAAGAGGGAACTGATTTCTTCCTGAAGATCCATTGGGGGTGAAAGATAAGAATAATTGTCGGCAGCAAGGGGAAATTCGTTCTTGACTCGGCCTCAATTTGTCGGTATATTGTTACGCATTAATAATCGCGGGGTGGAGTCCCGATGAACAACGTTCATCGGGAGTAGCTCGTCGGGCTCATAGCCCGGGAGAGAAAACCCTCTGAGGTTGGCAACATGATCGCGGGGTGGAGCAATTGGTAGCTCGTCGGGCTCATAACCCGAAGGTTGCAGGTTCAAGTCCTGCCCCCGCTACAAGAAATGAATCGCCCGGCTTGTCCGGGCGTTTCTTTTTTTAGTTACCTGGCGGACTGACGTTCAAGCCGAGGCGTAGTTTGCCGAAGTCCCGTTAAAGGCGGGAACCTGCCCCCACTACTAAGTCTAAAGATAAATCCCAATCGAGAAGATCGGTTGGGATTCTTGATTTTCAGGTCGGTTCGACGGGAATTATTTCTGGAAACCCCGCGTTGATGTATTAGGTCGAGCATTGTAATCCTCTGAGAACTGAGCGCTTTTGGCTTGCGATTCACGAAGGAGGTTTGTAGATTACCGCAGTTGTGATGGTCGGTGAATTTGGTATTGAAGAGAGGTGGTGCTGCGATTTCCCTGCGAAGTCTTTTTCTGATTTAACCACGAGTAACTTGGCTCTGTCCTTGGAACAACGTCGATTGTGCTATTTCACAGGCATCTGTCATCGTATGGCGGCACACAACGCGTGGTCCGGTTTTGGTCATCAGATGACGACTAAATGTAATTCAGATATGGGATCTCTTATGAGAATGTTCGTTTTTTCAATCGCGGTCATCACCTCAGTGATGGTCTTGGGGGGCTGTGCATCCTCCTACGTGCTTTCACCCGATAATCTGGCGGCGCAACTAAAAGCAGGCCAGAAAGGCGAATCTGCGGAGCTCGCGACCACCATTCCAGCTCAAGTCGCTAATCATGACATTGCAGGCTCAGTTGGTAGATTGCTCTGTTCGAACCAGTCGGGGGAACCGATATGGCTCTATCCAAACGAGAATACCGAGCTTCATGTCACGAAACGATCCGGTGAAATGGTAACGATGTACTTCTCCACCGTACTCCTCGAAGGTACGAAGCTGAAAGGCATGAGTTCGCATATTCAGAAAACCAAGCAGGAAGTAGATTTGTCGGATATCCTGAAGATAGAGGTATACGCAGTAAATTCGAAAACAGAACCTGTGCAACCTCATTAACGGAATCATGCAATTTGGGTGATTTTTTTAGACCCTTACTATTCCGTTCGAAGATAATAGGATGCACAAATCGAGCATCAGGTTCGGACAGAATCCTAATCGAAAGAATCGATTGGAATTTGTTGTTTGTGGATGGATTGGCAGGTGTTTGCCGGCAAGAAATGCGAGACTCTATGAACTGCGCTTGATCCATCGTGCTGATAGCTTGGGGACAGCAAATTCAAAAGTGGGCAGGGATCGGACCCGCCCCCGCTACAAAAAGTCAGCAGGCCCGACCGCAAGGTTGGGCATTGCTGTTTATAGGGGGTGCGGTATTGAACCACCTCATATTGATTCCCGACGAGAATGTCGGCAGGATGAAATCCTGAAACTGTTTGTCGGGATCCTGACAGATTGATGCACATTTGGAACACGATCTCTGCCACATATCGGAACCAACGGGCGAATGCGCAGATTGTTCTATGAAGAGGCGTGACGTCGTCACGTCTTGCGCAGGCTGTAATGCAATCAACCCACAACGCTGCAATGCAGTTCAAACCTAATAGGATATGACTTCTTGTCCACCAATCTCTAAGGCGCAGCTATAGGTCAGATGCTGACATGTAACTTGGCCTTAGTGTACGCTTGCTCTGCTCCGGTGATTTAGATACAACTCTATACCCAGCCGTCACATCGGCATATTCAAACCTTCAACCTACCCGTTACACATTACTCTGAAAGAAATCGTCCACTCAGACGAACAGCTTCAGTGAAAGGGGTGGTTTATAGAGCTATTGCCTCTGAAATAGACTACCTTGAATAGGTTCTACTGACGCAGTGAGAGAGGTAGCGAAGGCGTCGCAACAATGCGGTGATAATAGGCCTCTGGATTCCGATGTTAAGGATGAAAGAGGCCTTTTTGTTTTTGATCCCACGGAGTCAAACCAAAGGAAAAATTCTATGATTTCATTTAAGAAATTGTGTGCCGGTGTGCTTGTCTTCTCAACGATCCTCTGGTCTTGCAAAGGGTTGAATGGCAAAGATGGACCAATTGGACCGTCGTTGACGGGCAATATTCTGGGAGAAGTCGCCGCGTTCGGCGAATTTGGCGATGTGCTGAGAAGAGACGGTATATCAGTGAGCATTGATAGTTCGACTCCTCCGATAAGCGTTGTGACGGACAGTACCGGTCGGTATGAGTTTAAAAATGTCGGCACCGGTACGTACAATCTCACGTATTCAAAACCCGATTTTGGGACGATGAAGAAAATGGGTCTTCAGCACATTGGAGGCAATGCACCGACGTATGTTACTTCGTTAGGTCTCTACAAGAATTCGACATCGATCATTACAGGTCTTGAGGCGAGTATTTCGACGGGGCTTGTAAAGATTGCCGGAACTGTTACTTCCTCGCAGCGCATCAGCTACCCGATCGTCAGGATTTTCTTTGGCAAGAAATCGACGGTGACTTCGAGAAATTACGACTTCTCTTATGTAACGATAGCTACAGCGGGCAAATTTGGCTTTTCGGTTGATTCTTTGGCGCTTCAGCTAGCGTCATTTGTTTCCGGGAACACGCTCTACATGACCGCGTATGCGGACATCTGTGCGGATAATGGCCCGCCTTTGCCAAATTGGTACTTGGATATATACTCGGGAACCTATGTCTTCCCAGACCTCAATCTATCAGGGACTGCCAGGACAACACTCGTAGTGCCGTAATCGCCGGGCGATCGTCGGATTTCTTCTCTACGCGCCGCTTTTGCATTGTTCCGGCCAATTGTTGGACTCGGCAGAAGTATTCAACGTCGCTTATGAGTTTCTGGAAAAATCAGGTGGTCTAATCGTAGCGAAGAAGGGATTTGAGCAGGTAAACAGTACGTCCGCAAAAGCTCAGAGATGGACCGTCGTAACTAGAATCTACAAAGACTACCAAGAAAAGAGACATCTAACCCTTCGCAACCAATTGCTCCTTATTGGTCAATGCGGTTCAATCTCGCACACGCTTCGCTCACCAATTTCGGAAACTGGTCCTCAAATACGTCGGTCTCCCAGAAGATCCCCTGACGCGAAAGCAGATTTTGCACGTGGAGACTAACGCTTCGATCGTGAAACGCGAGGAAATTGGGGTCCTGTTCTATCGACTGTCGAAGGTCACGAATGTAGGACAAGGCAGGCTGTTTCAACAATGCCGATAACGCTCGTTCGTCCGGTTCAACCCGATTTGCGCCAAAGGCATTTTCCGAAGTCAAATCAAACATACTCATGGTGTGTTCTCCTCATCCTTGGTTCTACTTTCGATCCGATTGGCTCATCCTCAATCAGGCACTTGAACTACACACCAATATGATCTCTTTGGTTCGAAAATCAACACGTTTGATTACGGATGCCCCCCATCCGTACTAAACCGGATGCAATAAGAGTGTGATATGAAGCCCTGAAATCGCGGTTTGGACTTAAACAGATTGGTAGTCTTCATAAATCCGGACAATCTCTGCATCTCTGGCCGGCAAAATGGAAGCCACAGTCCGAGGTATCAGAAACTGTTGATTTAGATGCAAAAATCCGAGGCCTGGACCTCTCCGCCATTGAATACACGGAAAGTGAAATCTTTTTATTGGGGCTTCGTTAAACGGAAAATGTCAAAAATCTGTCTTATCATTGACACAACAAATAATTCAACCACACATTTCAAAAGGAGAGTCATCTATGAAGCGAACGTTGCTCGTGCTGGTGGCGATGTGCGTATCGGCTGGATTTCTATTTGCGCAACAGAAAGACAACACACCCCGGGTTGACAAGCGGGAAGCCCGACAGCAGGCGAGGATCAATCAGGGTGTGAAGAGCGGTCAATTGACCCCCAAGGAGGCAAATCGCCTCGAGAAACAACAAACGAGAATAAAGGCTAATGAAGCCAAAGCCAAGTCCGACGGAAAGGTTACGCCAAAAGAACGTGCAAAACTTATGCGGGAACAGAACAGGGCGAGCCGTAACATCTACAGAAAGAAACACAACGAAAAGACGGTCGACACAAAATAGACTGGACGCCGGAACGATCCATCGTTCGATGTATCAACCTTCTTCATCGCGGGTTCAAGAAATCGAGGAACATTAAAGAACCTTCGACGGAACACTTGCAAAAAATCCCCATCACATTGAACTCGGAAAATTCTGAGACGGGTGGTGGGGATTTCATTTTTCTCTGGAATTGATGCGATTTTCAACTGTGAAAAGTTGTGTCGTGAACCTCTTGCATTTTGCGTGAGGGAAAGTGACATTACAGTCAATACTTTGAGGCTCCACGCATGGCGATAGAAATCAAAGAAGCTCAAACCACCGGCGACTTAAGACGGTTTGTGGCATTTCAATATTCGTTGTACAAGGACAACCAATACTGGGTTCCGCCTCTCCGGGCCGACGAGTTGCAATCACTGAGAAAGGACAAGAACCCGGCGTTTGAATTCTGTGACGCACGGTATTGGCTTGCGTATAAAGACGGAACAATCGTGGGCCGTATCGCTGCGATCCTCAACAAACGTTATAACCAGAAGTGGCACGAGAAGGCCGTACGATTTGGATGGTTCGATTTCATCGACGATGAAGAGGTCTCTGCCGCACTCCTCCAAGCCGTTGAACAGTGGGCGTCGTCGCTGGGGATGAAGATGATTCACGGCCCGCTGGGATTTACAGACATGGATGGCGAGGGGATGCTCGTTGAAGGATTTGAAGAAGTGAGCACACTCGGCGCCCTGTACAATTTCTCCTATTATCCGAAACACGTTGAGCGGCGCGGTTACGTGAAAGACACGGACTGGCTCGAGTACGAAGTGACGATGCGCGGAGGGATTCCGGAGAAAGTTGCCCGCATGGCGGACATTGCGTTGAAACGGAACAATCTGACCGTCCTCAAAGTCAAGAAGGCGAAGGAACTGCTCCCTTACGCGAAGGAAATATTTCACGTGCTCAACGACGCGTACAAAGATTTGTATGGGTTTGTCGAATTATCCGAAAAACAAATCGACATGTACGTCAAGCAGTATTTCGGGTTTATCGTTCCGGAGTATGTGCCGGTAGTGCTGGACAGCAAGAACAAAGTTGCCGCATTCGGGATTGCGATGCCCTCTCTGTCCAAAGCGCTTCAGCGAAGCAATGGACATCTGTTCCCCTTTGGGTTCATTCGCATCCTCAGAGCGCTGAAGAACAACAGGAACGTGGATCTCTATCTGACGGCGGTGCGGCCGGATATGCAGAACAAAGGCGTCAACGCGATCCTGATTCACGAATCCAACAAAGTATTCAACAAGAACAACATTGAGAAGGTTGAGACAAACAGAGAGCTTGAAGAAAATTCGAAAGTGCAGGCACAGTGGAAATTCTTTGAGAACAGGCAGCACAAACGCCGAAGATGCTACAAAAAAGTATTGAAGTAGTTCCCATTTCAGAAAAGACAAAACTTTCCATCTTCATTGTCTCCACTCTCATCTTTTCGTCGAAGCAAAATTGGGAATCCTCCTGCTGCCAAGTCAGTCTACCCTTTCTCGCCGCAACATTTGCACGGAAGTGCCGTACATAGATTTGATTACATTCCGCCTGCTGCAATTGGCAATTACAGGATTCTCCTAATTCGAATTCCATCAGCGCGCATTAACCGATACCGCCCGTCTTGACTGACTCGACAATCCACGCATCCGACAAACCATGATGTTTGAGGAAACATCTTCCCGCCTTACGTTGAAATTCTCAGAATTGTGGAATTCCATGCCGGATCGACCGTGTCTCATGGGGAAGACCTACGATTCTTCGCGCCAACAAAAGAACGAATT
>CAZOIM010000067.1:6691-16972 GCA_964579855.1 uncultured Ignavibacteriaceae bacterium
TTTGACATTCCGATTTGCGCCAACCCTTCCGGATTTGCCTACAGCCTGCTTTACACCTACTCGGACAGTTATCTCGATTCCACCTCTATATCAGCTGATAAGAAAGCTGAGTTCAACAACATCTTCGGTCTTCGATTGAACGGATTTGATGCGCCATCGCGCACGCCATTGGAATCAAAGATATCGTTGCTCGTAAGTAGCATTGAAAGGGAATATCCGCGCGACCTGTTCCCGGAGGTGTATTCGAGTCTGCTTGGGATTCATAGTGCACAGAAGGGAAGCCTTCGGCAACGCGACAACCAGTACGGCGGTTTGCAGTCTGATATCCTTACCATCAGTGTCGAGAAGGGTGGAACGTCGGTTGTCGCGGATGCATATTTGGTGAAGGGGAGATTAACCCCCGGCGAAATAGAATTCGCTTTCGGTTACGGTGTCTTTCTGCAGTTCATCGATGATTTACAGGACGTGAAGGAAGACCTTTCAATCGGCAGCGACACGCTCTTTACGCAGGCTGCCAGGGAAGGAACCCTGGACAGGATGGCAAATCGTCTTATTCTGTATCTCCAAGAAATTCTTTCGACTTCACGCCCGTCTTGTCAACCACCCGAAAGCGGCGTGACGGATCTCATACTCCATGGAAGCGTCGGCCTCATTCTAGAAGCGATCGCACTCAATCGCGAATTGTTCAGTGAAGAATTCTCAAGGATTGCCGAGTTGCATTCACCACTGAGATTCGAGGCGGTCCAGAATCTGCATCACAGGCGGGCATACCTCGAATCGAAATTGGAATCGCACGAAGGATTGATTCAAACGAACGTCTCCAGCATCCAATTCAGCAATCCGCGAAGGGTTGTTCCTACTTCAACAGTATCAACTTCCTCGTAAGCGAAGTCCTTCCGTCGGTCAAAGTATGTGCCGCTCGGTGAGTTGGATGCATTCCACGTGACTTTGAATGTTCCAGCTGGTATCGTGCAAAATCGGATCAGATACCGATCGTTACTTGCTTTTTGTCTAGGCAAGAGAGAAATTGAAACAGATGGCACTATTTAGGCCCTTGCAACCATGAAGAAGTATCAGGCGGTCATTTTCGACCTCGATGGAACGCTGCTCGACACACTTGAAGACATCGCTGATGCCGCCAATCGGGTATTGGCATTAAAAGGATTTCCTACACGTCCTTTGGATGTTCACAGAGCGGCTGTCGGAAACGGAGCCCGCCAACTCATGGAACGCGTGTTGCCTGAATCCGACCGTGATCCGAAAACCATCCTGGATTGCTTCGCGGAATTTCGCAAAGATTACGGAGAGCACTGGAATATCAAAACCAAACCTTACGCAGGTGTCCCGGAAATGCTGAATGCTCTTGTAAAGCGCGGTTTGAAGATGGCGGTACTCTCGAACAAACCGGCTGACTTCACCCGGAAATGCGTTAACGGAATTCTTTCATCCTGGGAATTCGATCCCGTGATCGGAGGGGAGGATGGATTTCCGAGCAAACCTGACCCGGCCGGGGCGATGGAGATTTCGAGACGGCTGAAGGTGCCACTTGGTGAATTTATCTATCTGGGAGATTCTGGAGTCGACATGAAAACCGCGAATGCTGCGGGCATGTTTGCGGTCGCCGCGCTGTGGGGTTTTAGAGGCCGCGAAGAACTATTGAAAGACGGAGCAAAGGTACTGATCGATCGACCTCGGGAACTGCTAGACCTGTTGGAGTAAAGTCCATAATGCTGAGATTTATCGCTTTCTTAAGAGCCATCAACGTCGGCGGCCACGTTGTTAAGATGGACCGTCTGCGCAAGATCCTGGAGTCGTCAGGATTCTCCAATGTTGAGACATTCATCGCAAGCGGCAACGCAATCTTTGATTCGTCGATCAGGAATTCAAAAACACTTGAAAAGAAAATTGCAGCAACACTCCGGCGTGAACTTGGCTACGAGGTGGCAACATTCGTCAGGATGCCCGCTGAACTTTCAGCGATTGCGGCATACCGGCCCTTCAAACTGTCGGTGGTAGATGCTCCTGGATCGAGGACTCACATCGGTTTGGTCGAAGAACCGTTGAATCCCAAAGCCCGTCGAATCATAAGTTCTTTTAGCACCAAAGACGATGATTTCTGCGTGCAAGGAAAAGAAATCTATTGGTTGTGCCGGATTCCATCGAGTGAATCCGAGTTCTCTCTCGCTCGACTCGAAAAATCGATTGGCATGAAAGCCACGTTCAGAAATTCTACAACGATTAAAAAGATGGCTGCAAAATATGCGAAGTGAGTGGAGAAGAATGCAGGCTGAGATGATGAGAGGCGTCACGTTTTCCAAACAATGAACGCGAAAGGAACCACAAAATGGATATCGAAGAAATCAAATCGCTCATCAAAGGTCTGTCCGTGCAGGAGCGTCGCAAGATTGCGTTGTACATCCTAGAGCTTGAGAAAGACCATGTTTCCAAGACCGTTGGCCCCCAAATTGCCAAAGACGTTGAAGACGTATCAAAGGTTGTTCAGGAAGCTTTTGATAAGCTAAAGAAGTTCGTCAACAAGGGCTGACACGAGGTCCGACTCAATTGAATCATAAGGGTGGGCAATCAGCCAAGGTTGAATTGCTCACCTCCTGCCTGATGCGAAGCACGCAGAACCGCTTGACTTCGGACTTCTCGACATCCTTCACCACACGTTCTCCATCCTGCATCACTGTAACACACCTCAGACCCCATTGACAACCGAAAACGTCAAATGGGCCCTCTTTTGGTCCCTATGTTGGACTATCCGGGGGGGAACCTAACTCAACTCAAGTATGTTCGGAATCGTATCCAATGACATTGGACATCATCCTTCAAGGACGCTTGGATAGCGTGGTAAAGTCAATTCCGTTTGCGATTTAACGTTGAAGTTAGACGGCCTTGATACCAGGTGTTCGTCCCTTCCGTCTCTCAATCCTGAAAATTTGATGAAACGCATCGTCGTGTGGCTCAGGCTGGCATTACGTTTTTTCTTGTCTGACGAAAATTGAATACGGCCCAGGAATACTGCAGTGCAAGAATAAGTATGTCGGACGAAAAACATCTTGAGAAGTCTTTTCTTAACCGAGGGGTAAAGAATTGGAGAAAAACCATGGCTTTAAGAAACTATTTTCGTTTTGAGGCACTTCTTCTGTTTGTAATCTTTTGTTTGGGAAAGTCGCAGACATTGGAGGGGAATATCGACTCTCCATTGGACGGACAAATCAACGCACTCGCTGTGAATGGAAGCAAGGTGTATGTGGGGGGAACGTTTACGCGTTTTGGATACTCCAGCGGAACCGGAGTCCTGCTCGATACCTCCAGCGCACTGCCAGATCGGTCATTCCCGAAATGTGACCCACTCGGCGGACAGATTTTGGCTTCCGTGCCCGATGGCATGGGGGGCTACTATATCGGAGGTCAGTTCCTTTATATCAACGGCATTGCAAGGAAATATGTCGCCCACATACGCGCAGACCACACATTGGATTCATTGAACCCAGCACCCAACGGCTATGTCACAACACTCTCCCTCACTGGCAATCGATTATATGTAGGGGGCGTGTTCACGACAATTGCGGGGCAGTCGCGCGGATACGCGGCGGCCTTTGACACCGGCACACGTGCAATCCTGCCATGGAATCCCAATGCAGATAACATCGTTACAGCAATCCAGCAAGTTGGGAATGTGGTCTATCTTGGAGGCTATTTTTCTTCTCTCAACGTTTCGTCGCGATTCCTTCTGGCCTCCGTCGACGCATCCACCGGTGCGGTGACAACCTGGGCCCCTATAAATGCCGGTCCCTCGGGAAGTGCTCATGTAACTCAGTTTATCTACTCTGGGGGTTACCTCTATGCCTGCGGATTGTTCTCAATAATCAACAGTGTTCATAGAAATGGACTTGTCAAATTGGATGCGATTGACACCGTTGTTGCTGGTTGGAATCCGGCAGGCAACATAAACGGTGGAAGCGCCAGTACGGTAACAATGGCACTTTCGGGAGGCTACCTGTATGTCGGCGGATCATTCACAAATATCGGCGGAATTGCCGTGAATAACCTTGCCGCCATCGACCTTGTCACCGGCGCTGCCTCCGGATGGAGCCCAAACCCGAGCAGCAACATCACTGCTCTGACGGTTACCGGTGGATATGTTTACGCCTCTGGTAATTTTTCGACGATCGGCGGAAGGAGCATCAGCAATCTTGCCAAGATCGACACGGGATCGGGTCTTGCAACGACGTGGGATGCGAAGTTGTACAATTACCCGGCCACATCCACACCGTACACACTTTCTACCGATGGCGGGACGATTTTTGCGGGTGGGTCATTCAACGGTGTTGGATTGACAACGCGTAATGGACTTGGTGCCATTGATCTCTCCACGGGGCGCGTGACTTCCTGGAATCCGAACGTTTCTCTGGGCGGGGGCAACTCAGTCAATGCCATCGCCCTCGCGGGAGACAAGGTATTTGCCGGAGGTGCCTTCACATTCATTAATGGTCATTCCATCTCGAACCTTGCCGCGCTCGATACGCTGACTGGGACGGCGTTCCTCAATCCATCATGGCTTGCGACTGTAAGCAGCACGGTGTATGCATTGAAGGTTTTTGGAAACCGGTTATACGTCGGCGGTTATTTTACATCGCCACGGTCCTATGTGGAAGCGGTCAGTATATCAAACGGTGCACTTCTGCCCTGGAACCCCAACCTGAATTCAGGAGTATTCTCGATTGCCACTACCGGTAGCAAAGTCTATCTCGGGGGAAATTTTACCCTGGTTGGAGCGACAACACGCAATTTTGCCGCCGCATTCGATACAGTAACAGACGCGCTTGCGCAGTGGAATCCAAATCCTGATAACTATCCTTCATCGATGGATGCGCACGGATCGACCGTTTATTTGGGAGGGAGTTTTTTCAATGTCAACAGCCAGCCTGTCAAGAGCGTGGCTGCGGTTGATACGGGAGCAGGTACGCTGATGCCCGGATTCGACGCAGGCTTTACGCTTGCATTCAATGTTACCGCCCTCGCATTTGCGGATACTCAAATCATCATCGGAGGGGCTTGGTCTACAATAAGCAGCCAGCCAAGACAATCGCTCGCCTATCTTAACGCAAGCACTGGCGGGCTGGAGTCATGGTCATCGCACATCAATAATGACGTTGGTAGCGGAACCGTAAACGCACTTGAAGTGACACCGCAGACGGTTTTTGTGGGAGGATCGATCGCATCCCTGTCGTATTTTCCCCAGTCAAATCTCGCAGTTATGACTGATCCAAATATTATTTCTTTGCCGGTTGAAATGGTATCGTTCGTGGCAACGCTCAAAGGAAATGAAGCGATCCTCCGCTGGAATACCGCTACCGAAACCAACAACTACGGCTTCGAAGTGGAACGAATGTCTTCGAAAAATCTATCTTGGCAGGAGATCGGGTTCGTCAAAGGGAGCGGAACCAGCAACGCAATTCACCAATACAAATTCGAAGATCCGAACCTCCAAGCGGGAGTCTATGACTATCGGATCAAGCAAGTGAACACGGACGGATCGTTCAAATTCACCCAGAGCACTGAAGTTCGGATTGGCGCCGCGCCGAGAATCTTTGCACTAAACCAAAATTATCCCAACCCCTTCAATCCGACGACAACCATTGAATTCACGGTACCGACGGAGGGAAAAGCGAGACTGAAGATTTATGACATGCTAGGGAGAGATGTGACAACTCTTTTCGATGGAGAAGCAAAAGCTGGTTTGGTTCAACAGGTGAAGTTTGATGCTTCAACGTTCGCGAGCGGCACATACTTCGCTCGTTTGGAATTCAACGGTGAGCGGCTCTTAACGAAGATGACGCTGTTGAAGTAAAACCGGACGAATCAACGTTTTTTGATGAATGTTCCGTTATGAAGTTCGGCGTACGCCTGTCGCAGCTGTTCTTCGGTATTCATCACAATCGGTCCGTACCATGCCACGGGTTCCTCGAGGGGTTTGCCGGAAACCAGGAGGAACCTGATTCCTTGATTGCCGGCTTGGATCGTTACCTCGTCACCATTCTCGAACAGTACGAGTGTTCGGTTTCCCGTCTCCTCTGAAGGTGTGGTACCAATTTCTCCTACGTTGTCGGTCTTGACATCAAACGGCTTGGAGGAATTACTAAAAGTACCTGAGCCTTCGAAAATATATGCGAACGCGTGCCGCGACGTTTCAACAGGAAGCGTTTTTCGCTTGCCCGGAGGAACCCAAACATCGAGGTAGCGCGGGTCGGCCGCGATGCCGTCCACCGGTCCTTTCTTTCCCCAAAAGCTGCCGCAAACCACTCGAACAACGGTGCCATCATCATCGGTTATTTCAGGAATTTCCAGTGCCGGGACATCCTGGTAACGCGGTGAAGTCATCTTGAGCGACGATGGAAGGTTTGCCCAAAGTTGGAATCCGTGCATTTTCCCTTGCTGATCCCCCTTCGGCATTTCCTGGTGAAGTATGCCGCTCCCGGCAGTCATCCATTGCACGTCGCCTGCCCCCAACGTCCCGGTGTTTCCCAGACTGTCGCCATGATTTACTGTCCCTTTGAGAACATATGTTATAGTCTCAATTCCTCTGTGGGGATGCCACGGAAATCCTGCCAGATAGTCTTCCGGATGTTCGTTCCGGAAATCATCAAGAAGAAGGAACGGATCAAAGTCGCTTGTATTGCCGAATCCAAACGCTCGGCGCAATTTCACGCCAGCGCCTTCAATGGTGGGTTGTGCCTGTATGATACTTTTTACTGGCCGTATCGACACGGTATCTCCTTCAGTGTTGTAGTTGCGTGAAGTAATAAACGCTAGCACTGAAATGCAAGTTCCTTCCGTCAATATCTTGCATTTTGAGCTTCAGAAACGGAAATTGTAAGAAATCCGACGTCGCTGAGATTTGAAGTTAATTGCCCATGCTGCGGACATAATCGCGAATGGCTGGAAAGGAATACATTAGCAAAAGTGGCCAAGACAAGGCAAGAAATCAAAAGAGAGTACAAGGAACGAAAGAAACCAGCAGGAATATTCCAGGTTAAGAATGTTGCCAACGGAAAGGTGCTTCTCGGCAGCAGCCTGAACCTCGAAGGACCCCTCAACGGCCATAAATTCATGCTGAAGATGGGAAATCATCGCAATTCGGAGCTTCAGGCTGATTGGAACAAGTATGGAGAGGACAAATTTCTCTTCGAGATTCTCGAAGTCGTCAAAGTCAAAGATGACCCAAATTTCAATTTAGAAGACGAAATGACCCTGCTCGAACAGATTTGGATGGAAAAGTTGCAGCCTTTTGGCGAAAAAGGCTACAATACTGATAAGCGAATAAGACAGGCATAGCAGTTGAACAGATGTCTGACCAATTTTGGTGAGCAGATACAACAATGTTGACCCTGAATCTAATCAAGTGGGTCGTTGCAATCACGGATAATTGAATATGGGATTGTTAAATGAAGACTCTCCTCACATTTATATTCTTCTCTTCCATTTCTCCGATTGTTCAAGATTCAGTTGACTCGTCAAGTTTTCCGGTGTCGGCGAGTCAGCAAGAACTCTCCGCTGGATTTCTGTCACATGATGACTCAGCAAAGAGCTACGACCTTGGCATCAAGTGGGTTCGTGTCGATGGGGGCAGATTTCGAATGGGAAACGACAACGGTTTGTCACCTGATGAATCTCCCGAACACGAAGTTTCACTCGACGGTTTCTTCATAAGCGCAACCGAAATCACATTCGACCAATATGATCGGTTCTGCGAAGCGACGAAGAAGACAAAACCGAACGACAACGGATGGGGACGCGGAAGGATGCCCGTGATCAATGTAAATTGGAACGATGCCTATGAGTTTTGCCAATGGGCTACGAACGTCACAGGCTCACCTGTGAGGCTTCCTACAGAAGCGGAATGGGAATTTGCTGCCCGCGGGGGAACAAAGAGTCGCAAATTCACCTTTAGTGGGGGCAATAAGGTGGACGATGTTGCCTGGTTTGCGGAAAATTCAGAACGCAAAACCCACAACGTCGCGTTGAAGGCGCCAAATGAGCTTGGAATCTATGATATGACCGGAAATATCTGGGAATGGGTTGCGGATTGGTATAGCGACGAATACTATTCCGTGAGTCCGAAGCATAACCCTCAAGGCCCGCAGACGGGAACCCATCACGTCCTTCGCGGAGGTTCGTGGCTGAGTACAGCAACCTACAGCCACGTCACAACGCGCAGTTCTCTGCGCTCAGATTATATTTCCACCGGCAATGGATTCCGAGTTTGTCGCTAGCCCAATTTTGGGATGGGGTTATTGCTGATCGAGGTGTGAATCGTTGTCAGCTCCGAATAGAAATCGAAGCTGTAGCGTCCGCCTTCGCGGCCGATACCGCTTGCCTTGCGTCCTCCGAACGGGGCACGAAGGTCCCGGACGTTGTGGGAGTTGATCCATACAAGTCCGGATTCGATTCCGTGGGCTATCCGATGGGCACGGGTGAGGTCGTTGGTCCAGACATAGGCGGCGAGACCATACTGGCTGTCATTAGCAATCCGTAACGCCTCTTCGTCAGTCTTGAAAGGCATGACGACGAGCACAGGTCCGAAGATCTCCTCCTGCGCAATTCGCATTTCGTTCCGCACCCCGGTAATAAGAGTCGGAGCAAAATAGTTTCCCCCTTCCAATCCGCTGGGTCTGCCGCCGCCAACCTTGATTGTTGCTCCTTCTTTCCGAGCGATATCCATGTATGCAAACACCCGGTTCCAGTGTTCAGTATGGATTAGCGGACCGACCTCGGTCTTGGGATCGTGTGGATCGCCGACGCGAATATTCCGGACCCGTTCTTCCAATTTTTGAACGAAGCCATCGTAAATGCTTTCCTGGACGAGCAGGCGGGATCCGGCAGTGCACCGTTCGCCATTTAACGAGTAAACCTGATACACCGCACCATCGAGAGCGCGATCAAGATTTGCGTCTTCGAAGACTATGTTCGGAGATTTTCCGCCCAATTCCATGGAGAACCGCTTAAGCGTCGAAGCGCCATTCTTCATGATTTCTTTTCCCGTCGTGGTCTCTCCAGTGAAGGAGATCAGTTGCACTCCTGGATGTGCGACAAGTGCTGCGCCGGCTGTCTCTCCCATCCCGTGAACAATGTTGACTACTCCCGAAGGCAATTCCGCTTCGCGCACGATTTGGGCAAGCTTGTTTGCCGAAAGAGGAGCCCACTCTGCTGGCTTTAATACGCAAGTGTTTCCGGCAGCAATGCACGGGGCAATTTTCCATGTTTCAAGCATAAACGGTGTATTCCACGGCGTGATCAGTCCTGCCACTCCGACAGGGTGTCGGACAGTGTAGTTCATGAACTTTCCATCAACCGGGAAGACCTCTTCGGCGATCTTGGTCGCCATTTCCCCAAAGAAGTGGAAATTGTCCGCCGCTCGTGGAATTGCGCCCTTCCTGATCTGATTCGCCGGGATTCCCGTATCATCGATCTCGGCTTCTGCAATTTCATCGGCGTGTTTTTCTACAAGCTCACCGATTCGGCGTAGATATTTCCGACGCTCCTGACTTGACATTTTCGGCCACGGCCCATCGTCAAATGCTTTGCGAGCCGCCTTGACGGCCTGATCAACTTCCTTTGACGTGCCCGACGCCACCTGATCCAGGGCCTTGTTCGTCGTAGGGTTCAACGTTTCGAATATTTTCCCGTCCGCAGAGGGCAAAAAGTGATTATCGATGTAATGAAGAATCATAGTTCACAAAGACCGCTCGAAAACAGGGTTTCTCGTGGTTTGATTGAGAAAATCAAGGATGAACGGAAAAACCGGCGGATCATCCTGGATGAGCATCGTATAATGATTTCCACCTTGAACATTCACGCGCCGGCAATGTGGAATACTTCTCACAATGTTCGAAGCTTCGGCATCGGTATAGACGTGTCCGCTGTTCCCGGCGAGACATTGATGAGGACGGAGGAAAATCGCTGGACATTGAACATTGGGAAAGTGAATGCACATCGCGTAGAGAAAATGCATGTCGAGATCGCGTGTTAGTGCCTCTGCAGACGATTTTGAACGGACCGATCCATCGGAAGCTACTTCGACATCCTCCCGCAAATAGCGTTCAAGCGCTGCAGTCCAGGGCCTGTAGTATGCCATGGAGCGTTGAAGATTCATGTATTCATCCATCGACGAATGGACCTGGCCCAATCGTTTTATGGTTTGATACATCGACTGTAGAGTTTCGGTCTTGGGATCTGCGCCACCATCCATCAATATAACCGTTCGAACGCGCG
>CAZOIM010000068.1:0-1313 GCA_964579855.1 uncultured Ignavibacteriaceae bacterium
TCCTTGCTCTTCTATTCATTTTAGACTATATTTTCTCAATAAGAAGGAGTAAAGAGTGGTTTTCCGCACCTCCACTTTTTACTCTTTCTGTGTTTATAGCGAAAAAATCAAACTATTCGCAAGTCTGAAAAACATTGACTGACGCTTGTCGGACAGATTGGCAATCTGTCCAACGGGAGCTTGCATTTCAGTCACACCACGAATCGAACTTTTCGGACCGATTAACAATCGGTCCAACAGAACATTTTTCAGTCCGATTACGAATCGGAATCTACGAAATTGGCATTGATGGACAAAATAAGAAACTTCTGCATTGTTGCTCACATTGACCACGGAAAGTCGACGCTGGCAGATCGATTGCTGGAGAAGACCGGGGCAGTGGCATTTCGCGACCTTTCCAAGCAAATGTTGGACGACATGGAATTGGAGCAGGAACGTGGGATCACGATCAAACTGCACGCCATCCAGTTGCAGTACAAGGCGAGAAATGCTCAGGAATACACGCTGAACCTCATTGACACACCGGGGCACGTGGATTTCACCTATGAAGTCTCTCGTTCGTTAGCTGCATGCGAAGGTGCCATCCTCGTCGTGGACGCAACTCAAGGTGTGGAAGCCCAAACGATTTCGAACCTCTATCTTGCAATCGATGCGGGACTGGAGATTATTCCGTTCATCAACAAGATCGATCTCCCGAGTGCCAATACCATGATCGATACCGTGAAACATCAGATTATCGATCTCATCGGATGCAAAGAAGAGGATATTCTGCTCGGCAGCGCAAAATCGGGACTAGGAACGGACGAAGTTCTCGAAGCCATCGTCAATAGAATTCCGCCGCCGAAAGGCGATCCGGAGGCTCCGACGCGAGCGCTCATTTTCGATTCGGTGTTCGATGAATTCCGCGGAGCCATTGCTTATATTCGCGTAGTGGACGGCGCGATACGAGAGAAGGACAAAATACGATTCTTCTCCAACGGCAAGGAATTCCAGGTAGAGGAAGTCGGTATCCTTGAAATGAAAAGGAAACGATCCGGCGAACTTCTTACCGGAGACGTGGGCTATGTGATGGCAAACGTCAAGGACGTCCACGACACGAAGGTCGGCGACACCATCATGCTTGTTGACAAACCGGCGACCACGCCATTGCCGGGTTATAAAGAAGTAAAACCGATGGTATTCAGCGGTCTGTATCCATCGAACAGCGATGATTTTGGAGAACTCCGGGATGCGCTGGAAAAGCTGAAACTTAATGATGCATCGCTCATATTCGAACCAGAGACTTCGCTCGCACTCGGATTTGGCTTCAGAGC
>CAZOIM010000068.1:1413-6399 GCA_964579855.1 uncultured Ignavibacteriaceae bacterium
GAACGAGCCGATATTCATTACGAGCTCCCCCTTGCAGAAATCATTTTCGATTTTTATGACAAGCTGAAGTCCCTTTCCCGCGGCTATGCGTCTTTTGATTATGATTTCCTGGAATATCGCGAATCCAACCTTGTCAAACTCGATATTTTACTGAATGCCGAACCCGTAGATGCTCTTTCGACCATTGTCCACAGGGATAAATCATATGAGTGGGGAAAGAAACTTTGCTCGAAACTTCGAGAGCTCATTCCGCGTCAAATGTTTGAGGTGGCTATTCAGGCGGCCATTGGAAGCAAGATTGTCGCAAGAGAAACCCTCAGCGCCATGAGGAAGAACGTCCTTGCGAAATGTTATGGCGGCGACATTTCACGAAAACGAAAACTCCTCGAGAAGCAGAAAGAGGGGAAGAAACGGATGAAACAGGTCGGACGTGTCGAAATACCCCAGGAAGCATTTCTGGCGATTCTGCAAATGACGGATTAGTAATTTGGAAAGAAATACCGCTGGCGCCCAGCGGATATTGTCGCATTCGGTTAGGAAGGAAAAACAACATGGCTAAACAGAAAAAAGAAGAACAGGACAACACCCCCGTCAGTCTCGGAAGAAAGTCATTGCTCTTCCTCAAGGAAGCAGGCATCGTCCTCGGTCTCTTTCTCGTGATCAACAGCTTCGTCTTTGCATCATTTCTCGTCCCGACGGGTTCCATGGAGAACGAGGTTCTGACGGGTGAACTGTTGTTCGTAAACAAATTTATCTACGGCGCAACGTCGCCGAGGAACATCCACTTTACCAACATTCGTCTTCCGTATTTCAGACTCCCTGAGATCAGAGATGTGCATAGGAACGATGTCATTGTATTTGTTTGGCCGGGAGACCGGGACGTCGTGAAACCGAATGATTTTACATTCTACCTCAAACGGTGCATGGCGATCGCCGGGGATACACTTCAGGTCAAAAACCGCGTTGTGTATGTCAACGGCAAGATGGCTCCGATCCCGCGTAACATCAAGTTCGACCATTCGGAGATCTGGCCGCCGAACACTCCGGATGACGGAATTTTCCCGAAAGGAAAACCGTGGAACCAGGATCAATATGGACCCTTGGTTATTCCGAAGAAAGGAATGCAAGTTCCCCTGAATGCCAATAACTACGATGAATGGTCTATATTTATCCAACGAGAAGGCCACAACGTTGAACGTCAAGGCGATCAGGTTCTTGTTGATGGAAAGCCAGCGACCGAATACACAGTCCAACGCGACTATCTCTTCGGCATGGGTGATCACAGGGACAACAGCCTGGACAGCCGGTACTGGGGATTCATACCACGTGAAGATCTTGTCGGCACACCGATGATTGTGTACTGGTCGTGGGACACCGATATTTCGTTGTTCGATATCTTCGGAAGGATCGCATCCATTCGTTGGGGTCGCATCGGTTCATTGATCGAGTGATGGCAGAACCTGAAGCGCATACAGAAGAACAAATCCAGCCTGCCCAAGCGTCGAACAACGCATCCAACCGCCGGACTCATTTTCTTGAGTATGTGAAGGTTATCGTCGCAACGGTTCTCGTTGCGCTCTTTTTGAAGACCTTCATCGTGGAAGCATACCGTATTCCCTCGGGGTCCATGGAGAATACTCTACTCGTCGGAGATTTTCTCCTCGTCAGCAAGCTCGCATACGGATTTCGCACACCAAGCCGAGTCCCCTTGACGAATGTTGCCATGCCAACGCTGAAAATTCCATTGTGGGGACGCGTTCACCGCGGCGATGTCGTGGTGTTTGAATATCCCGGTTCGTTGGATGAACTAAAGCCTCCCAAAGCAGTCAACTATGTCAAACGATGCATTGGTCTTCCGGGCGATACGGTTTCCATCGTACACGGAAAAGTGATTGTCAATGGTAACACATTGGATCTCCCAAGATTCGCAAAACCAGTGGATGAATCAGGGTATTTTTCCGATTCACGAAGAACAACGCCGTTTCCTCCCGGTTCATCCTTCACTCAATTCAATTTTGGCCCCATCGTGGTGCCGAGACTGGATGACACGATTGATTTGAACAGCAATTCAATCGCTCGATGGAAAATTTTGATTGAACGCGAAGGTCATACAGTCCTTGTCGATGAAACAAGGCAGGTCTTCGTCGATGGTCGGAAGGCCGACCATTACGTCATAAAACGCAACTATTACTTTATGTTAGGCGATAACCGGGATAACAGTCTCGACAGCCGCTACTGGGGTTATGTGTCAGACAATAATATTGTCGGGGAAGCTCTGATGGTATACTGGTCGTGGATTGGGGAATCTTCATCCGAAAGTCAGATGGTGAAATCGAGCAACATTCGATGGAATAGAATTGGAACCATCATAAGATAACTGTGGAATGTGAGAACTGTGAATCACCAAATCCGAAATCGACAATCGGCAATTTGAAATTTCTTTTGGCATCTCTTTATCTCCATATTCCTTTCTGCGAGCACAAGTGCATTTATTGCGACTTCTATTCGATTGCACCGAATGAAACGAAGGATAATTACGAAAGCCTCGTCCAACGTTTCCTCCTTGCCCTCGAGACCGAAATTCGCCTTCGGGGGAAGGATTCAACATTCCAATCGAGCTACGAAACAATATTCTTCGGCGGTGGAACACCTTCGCTTCTTACGCCAACTTCAATCGGTACGATTCTTAATCAGCTGTCCCGTAATTTTTCGATTAGTGACAACGCAGAAATTACGCTCGAGACAAATCCGGGGACTGTTGATCTCGAAAAACTACGCGAGTTCAAATCTGCCGGCATTAACAGGATGAGTTTCGGGATCCAATCGTTCCACGAAAAGGATTTGCAGTTCCTTACAAGGATTCACAACGCCGATCAGGCGAGGGAAAATGTTCGCAACGCATTCAAGGCCGGGTTTGACAACGTCAGCTTCGACCTGATCTTCGCGCTGCCGGGACAGACGGCTGAACTCTGGACTTCCAACCTTACGCAGGCGCTTGAATTGCATCCGACCCATATCTCATGCTACAGTCTTATCGTTGAACCCAATACGCCATTGTATCGGATGGTCGAAGCAAAGCAGGTAACGCCGCTTGCGGTAGACGAAGATGCGGAAATGTATGAACAGACAATGAGCGTGCTCGCGGCTGCCGGTTTTGAACAATACGAAATATCGAATTTTGCAAAACCCGGATTCAAATGCCGCCATAATACGATGTATTGGAGTCACGAGAACTACCTGAGCTTTGGTCCTTCCGCCCATTCGTTTTGGAATGGAAAACGTTGGTGGAACCTGTCGAATGTCAACGGGTATTCCGATTCATTGAACAAAGGCATTGTTCCCATCGCGGGAGAAGAAATTCTCACGTCGCAACAATGGCTTGATGAGACCATTTATCTTGGGTTGCGAAGCGAAGGCATTCATCTAAAAGCGTTCGAACGTCGGTTCCATAAAGATCTCCTCAAAGAATTCAAAACGACTGTCGATGGCCTTCTGATGGACAATCTTGCGAGCATTGAAGAGAATCGACTTCGTCTCACTTCGAAGGGCTACCTCCTGTGCGATGAAATCTGCCGAACGTTTCGATGATACCTTCGCAGATCAGGCGCCCGTTGGACTTTCGCACGAATGCTTGCAGTTCGAACCATTTCCAGATACATTGAAAAAGTTTGTTTGCCGCATTTGCAGCACTAGTCATCGTAACTGAGAATCCGTGGAACCGAAAATGCTAAACGACAATCTCACATCTGTAGCGTCGCTGAGGGAAGGTAATTAGACTATGGACGCTGTTCAATCCTCAAGAGCACCAAGGGAATCGAAGAAGAACGATTGGGAGACGTTCTGGGATGAAAAGCAGGACACCGAAGAAGTCTATTCGAATGCCGGCAGAGTCCTGCGTCATTTGTCGAAGGTTACAGACTTGCGCAACAAGAAAGTTCTGGAGATCGGCGCAGGAACGGGGCGTGACAGTTTCCCACTTGTAGAACGCGGAGCCGTCGTATTCCAGCTTGATTATGCTGAGAATTCGCTCAAAATCCTCAAGCGTCTTGCCGAGGACAGCAATCTTCCTGTCAGCATCGTGGGTGGAGACACGTTTAGACTTCCCTTTAGGGATGGAACATTCGATATCATTTTTCATCAAGGGTTGCTTGAACATTTTCGGAAGCCCCTTGCGGAGCGATTGTTACGGGAAAATATGCGCGCCCTGAAAGAGGGAGGACTCCTCCTTGTCGATGTTCCACAGCGTTGGCATTCCTATACTGTCGCGAAACACATCCTCATCGCGATGAACAAATGGTTCGCGGGATGGGAACGATCGTTTTCCGTTGGTGAATTGCGTTCTCTCCTGAAAAGTCTCGGACTCACTCCCGTGTATGCCTACGGCGAGTGGATGTATCCCAGCTTCTTTTACAGGGCATTTCGCGAAATCGTCAAGAAGACGGGATGGACGCTCCCGTTGTATCCGACATTGGGAAAACCGCTTGCTAGCCTGCGTTCGGCTGTGCGCGAAGGGTTGCTTGGCACTGCTCTTCCACTCCACACCGGCATATCCATCGGTATTATCGCAGTCAAAAACAAAGCGTCTTAACACAAATCCATTCTTCTATTCAGACCCTGCTGATCGATGAACGTACTCATTGTTGCGCTTTCTGGTATCGGTGACGCGCTGATGTTCTCTCCTGCGCTCACGCTCCTCCGGCGGCAATATCCCGACGCTCAAATCGATCTGCTCTCGATGTTCAAAGGAGTAAAAGAACTATACGATCGGAACCCGGACATCAATGAGGTATTCCATTGGGACTTTCTCCATCGCTCGCCATTCGCATCGCTCTTGTATCTTCTGCGTCTTCGGAAACGACGGTACGATGCGACAATCAGCGTATACCCACAGAACCGATGGCCGTATAATCTCATTTGTTTTATCATCGGCTCACCGAAGAGAATCGGTCATGATTATGATCACGTCAATGTGCGTTCTCTCAATTT
>CAZOIM010000068.1:6499-8213 GCA_964579855.1 uncultured Ignavibacteriaceae bacterium
GAACGCATCAATCAGGAAATGGGTGGCACGGGCCACGTTGTAAAAGTCCCGTCTCTTTCGACCGGTGCGGCACTCATTGCACGATGCAATGTCGTTGTGTGTAATGATGCCGGACTGATGCACGTTGCATCCGCACTCCATGTGCCGGTCGTCTCCGTCTTCGCGTACACCAATCCGCTTGGACTCTACCCGTGGAAGACTCCACACAGACTTGTGCGCCGCGATCTGGAGTGCAGTCCGTGCTTCTACTACTCACCCCGACCCGTCCGTTGTGTATGGAAGGAGGATCAATTCCGATGCATTACCCATATCGGCGTTGATGAGGTTTGGCAGGCTGTGCGCGATGTCCAGGCAGAGGTGAAACAGAAGAACTGATGGGGGGAGCTTGTGTCAGTGAAGAGTTGCTACGAGGAAAATGAATTCTTCAAGTACGCCGCCAACTCGACGGGGCTTTGCACTTCGTGCACGAGTCCATTGCTTTTTGTGTGTCCTTCTGATCCAGGTTCGTTGCGAAGAGAGTCCAGCACGCCATCCCAGAAATCTCCGACAAGAATAATTGGTTTACGATCGATAATCTCCTTGTTGATCAATTCCAGCGCGCATGCAAATTCCAGAAGCGTGCCGGTTCCTCCCGGAAGAACGATGTAAGCATTTCCCAGTTCAACCAGTTTCATCAACCGCTCCATGAGCGACGTTGTCTTTATTTCCTGCTGAATCCACGCATTCGGTTTGCGAGGCCAGTTCGCAATAGTAACGCCGATCGTTTGTCCTCCCGCGTCGCGGGCTCCCTTCGCTGAAGCTTCCATAGTGCCCCTGTAACCGCCGTTACAGATCGTCAATCCAGCTTTAGCAAGTACTCTGCCACATTCGTATGCAGTAACATATTCAGCGCTGTTCTCTTCAGGAACAGAACTTCCGAACACTGTGACAACTTGTTTCATTGAAGGAATTCCAAGCTGTTAGTCGAGAAAGACCCAATTCACGCCGAGCCGAAAGATTCTGTCGGGCATAGGGTAGACAGGAGTAATGAAGTAATTCGCACTCAAGAGGTTCTCGTAAGAGAGGGTAATATAGGCGTCGCCAATTTTCAGGATGGCGAACAAATCAATTCGGTGCCACGAGTTCACGGTCGTATCCGTGGCTTCCCTGTAGAGTGTCAATTGGGGATTGAATGTCATCCCGCGTTGAGCGCTCATGAAATGCGAACGCACGCCGAATTTAACATCCAACGCGTTGTTGAAGAACTTGTTCCTGTACGAAAGCTCTCCGCTCATCATAAGGTCCGGGGAAAGGAGTTCTACTGTGTCCGATTCCGTATACCGTGTTGAGATCAACGTGCCTTCGAGAGCAAATGGACCAACTTGTGCATGCAACGATCCCACAATGCCACGCGTATGGGTGTTCGGAACATTGAGGATCCGGATTGCCTGGCTTCCATTGACTGTTTGTGCAGGCTGGAAAATAATAGCGTTGGACACACTCCTGTCGTATCCGGCAATCGATATGAGTGCCGCATCCCCGGCGCGGAACTCGAGGCCGGCACGATAGAAAGCGTGCTTTTCCTTTTCTATAGCGGCGGGACGCTGAATTGTGGAGTCGGCCCATGAAGATTCTTGAAATGTTGGGAATCGGTATGATTGATCATATTCACCAAAAGCGCCAACAGGGCCCGCGGGGAATAATTTGAGCCCGCCACCGAGTGATGTAGCCGGCT
>CAZOIM010000068.1:8313-13640 GCA_964579855.1 uncultured Ignavibacteriaceae bacterium
CCAAACGTGAGATTAAGCCCACGGAGAATATTTTGAGTAAACAAACCGTCCGACATCAGGTCATTGTTCGGGCCTTGGACAAAGCGAACCTTCGTAATCGGTCTCAACGTGTTATATTGGCGCGTCACAAAATTGAGAGTGGCGCCCGGCGCATTCCATGATTCTGCCGGTGACGAAATGCCGGAAAAATCTTCTACTTGTTCGACAAACTCCATCGGAATATCATAGAGATTATAGGTCCCGGTGATCGGATCATTCATCGGACGACCGTCCATCAGGAGGGCGACGCCGCGCCAATCGACTCCCCAAGCGTTGAATTGTCCCGGTTTTCCAGTCTCTCCCAGATCACGCAGAGAAAACCCCGGCAACTTCCAAAGGAGATTGCCAAAGTATCCGGCATCCGACCAAAGGTACTGCGAACAGTGGAATTCACTGGATGAGTCTATCGACTGGTGCAAACTTCCCATAGCGGGAATAAATCGAACTCGCAAAGTGTCCGTAAGAGAAGCGGAATCCGCTCGAGCGGACTTTGTAGTGTCAGAATTCGTTAATTGTTGTGAAAGGACTGTGGTTGCAGAAGAACCAAGGAGGATCATTGCGAAGATGTAGACGTGTTTCAAGTATGTTGAGGATAAATTCAAGGTGCAGTCGTTCTTGAAGGTTCTTTTTGAGCTTGAAATCCCGGTGCAGTAAGTGAAGTTTTGCAGGTCGCAGCAAGGTCTTTGACTAATGCTCTAACAGCATTCTCATCACGAAAAAGGCCGAAAACGGAAGAACCGCTCCCACTCAACTGTGCGAGGATTGCGCCGGCGGATTCGAGTTTTTCTTTTAGAAGGCGGATTTGCGGGTAAGTTCTGAATACCAGTTGTTCAAAGTCATTCTGGATGTGTGTCCGAATCTCAACTGGATCGGCCATGGATTGTTCAACGAGTATGCGAAGCGGCCTCGTTTCGGGTCGTTCCAGCAATTTCACGTTCGTGTATGCCCACATGGTTGATATGTGAATGGACGGTGTCGCCGTGATGATCCAAAATGGAACGTTTAGCTGAAAGTGTTCAAGGACTTCTCCTCGTGAAGTTCCGGAAGCTGTCCTTCCTTGGATAAAGAAAGGAACGTCCGATCCCAACTGTGAAGCCATTGACTCGAGTTTCTGACGTTCCATTCCAATGTTCCAAAATGTATTTAACGCCACAAGTACTGAAGCAGCATTGCTACTTCCTCCTCCGAGTCCTGCTCCCACCGGTATATGTTTTTTCAATTGGATCTCAACGCCTTTCCGAGAACCGGTGTTCTGCCGGAACAATTCTGCTGCCCGCACGCACAGGTTGGCAGCGTCGGTGGGAATTTCGGTGGAAGATGTTTTCAGCATTACAGAATCTGCGGGTTCGATCGACAGTTCATCATAGAGATCAATCTGATGAAAGATGGTTTCAATATCGTGGTAGCCGTCCGACCGTTTTCGGAGTATTCGCAGACCGATATTGATCTTACCGTACGCGCGGAAATTCATGCAGAGTGCAAGGAATGTACGGATGGCGAAGATGAGAAGGTTCTCGTCATTGTGCTGGTGGTCGTGCTCAAAAATAACGTAATAACGAAGGAGAAGCAAGAAACAGCGGGCAAACAGCTCTTTTGATTGTTGCTCCAATATTTTGTATGTTGAGTTTGTTTCGATCCATTAGCCTTCATTGAACGTTGAATATTCCCGCTACACGAACTGTTCATATCGATACGATCACCATTGGCGGAGGGACTCCTCTGGTGCTTATTGCCGGGCCGTGTGTTGTTGAAAGCCGCGAAATGATTTTCAGAACTGCGGAGAAAATACAATCTATCACGCGCCGCCTCGAGATGCCGTTCATCTTCAAATCCTCCTACAAAAAAGCAAATCGCACAAGTGGCAAATCATTTTCTTCCATAGGTGTGGATGCCGCATTGAAGATTTTGGGCGATGTGAAAAAGGAACTCGGTATACCGATACTGACGGATGTACATTCGGAAAACGATGTAACGCTGTGCGCCCAAATCGCGGATGTGCTTCAGATACCGGCATTTCTCTGCAGACAAACGGAGTTGTTGCAGGCGGCGGGAAAAAGCGGCAAAGCGGTGAACATCAAGAAAGGACAATTTGTTGCTCCCGAAGATATGGAATTGGCTGCGGAAAAAGTGGCCTCCACCGGGAATAAAAGGATTCTCCTTACAGAACGAGGGTCGACATTTGGGTACCATAATCTTGTGGTCGATATGCGATCGCTTCCCATCATGCGTCGATCGGGGTATCCTGTCGTTCTTGACGCCACCCATTCCGTTCAACTTCCCGGTGGTGACAAAGGCAAAAGCGGTGGACAACCGGAATTTATATTCCCGATCGCGCGAGCCGGCGTCGCTGTGGGTTGTGATGCTGTGTTCATTGAAACACACCCCAATCCTGTCAAAGCGAAAAGTGATCCGGCGAGCCAGTTAAAACTCGATCTCCTGGAAGACCTTCTGAAGCAGCTTGTCGCGCTTGATAGCACTATGAAACGATTCCGGTCGAACTAAGAAAATGCCAGCGGCAGCCAGGCATCCCGACAAGAAGAAATTGCGGGGCATCAGACTCCTTCTCCTCGATGTGGACGGGGTCATGACGGATGGCGGCATCTATTACTCCGAGCGTGGAGACGAATTGAAGAAATTCAATATCCAGGATGGTTACGGAATAGTACAATTGCAGAAATCTGGCGTCAAAGTGGGCATTCTGACGGGACGATCGTCTCAGCTCGTTGCTCGAAGAGCTCAAGAACTCGGAATTGTCGACGTCTATCAGAACCGAGAGAACAAGGTTGAAGCGTACGAAGAAATCAAGCTGAAACTCAAACTTGGCGATGGAGAAGTCGCCTACATTGGCGACGACGAGCCTGACATCCCGGTCCTAAAAAAAGTCGCGTTTGCTGCCTGCCCTTCAAACGCAGCGCCGGTCGTGCGTCGAGAAGTGGATTTCGTTTGCAAGAATCGCGGGGGTGAGGGGGCGGTAAGAGAAGTGGTTGACTTAATCTTTGCGAGTCATGCTCATGGTGCCTGATGAGTCTTTTCCACGGGATCTGAGTCCGCTGGAAAAGGACCTCCTACTGTGGCTTCTTCCTCCCGATCGCCCGGGATATCGCGAGTATCGATCTCTTGTAGAACGTTGGAGAGTGGCTGGAAAAGGAAGAAGGGGAGAAGGTAATTTCATTCTCGCGGCAGGCACGAAAGACATCGATATTGACTCACCATTGCCGCAGATTTTGGCCTATGGAGTCGTTCAGGCAGATGGTGGGTCTGTTGCCGTGACGATTCGTGAACGATTTGGCGATCAACTCGAATTTGAGATAGTGAATCTTGGAGGAGAATCTCTTCCGGATTTGTCGGCTGAAAAAAGACGTTGGACGTATTCCAGCTGGCTCCCGAAACAGTCGTGCCCGATATGCCTCGGCACTCTTCGAGAAGTCGAAATGCGCACTGCCGGCGGAAGGAGATTGGTACTTGCGATTTGTAAGAACGACGAACGGATATGGGTGTATGATGAGGTCAGCGGAATCAACCATCCTGTACCGTTGACGAACTTCTACAATGAACTTATGCTCCATACCAACGTCCGTGATCCAAACCTGGCGCTGAATTCGAAAAGACTTTTTGCGGACCTTCACCGTTATTCGGATGCAACGCTGTCCCGGGCTTTTGCATCATATAACAAATTAAGAACGAAGATCTCCATTGAGGACAACCTTCAAATTCCGGATGAAGGAAAACCTTCCTGGTTCGAGAGATTGCGTGCACGCAATAAGAGTTACCAATGACTATGAATATGAACTCATCAATCGAACGTGGCAAAGAAGTCATTCGTATTGAGGCTCAGGCACTCGCGGCGCTTGAGTCCCGCATTAACGGTTCGTTTGCAGACGCCGTCGATCTGATCTACAACTGCAAGGGAAGAGTCATTGTCACGGGTCTCGGAAAATCGGGACTTGTGGCACGCAAAATTGTCGCCACGATGAATTCCACAGGAACTGCCGCGGTTTTTCTCCATCCGGCAGATGCCGCGCACGGCGACATTGGCATGGTTCGTAAAGACGACATCGCGCTTTGCATTTCAAAGAGCGGCGATACGGAAGAAATCCGACTGCTCCTGCCCATGTTCCGTCACATCGGCATGAAAATCATCTCGATGGTCGGCAGTACGGGTTCCATTCTTGCCAAGCAGAGCGACGTCGTACTGGATGTCAGCGTCAAAGAAGAAGCTTGTCCACACGACCTTGCGCCTACAGCATCGACGACGGCTACTCTTGCTCTCGGCGATGCACTCGCCATGGCACTGCTCGACAAGCGGAATTTCACGAAGGAAGATTTTGCCATGTTTCATCCCGGCGGCAACCTTGGCAAACGGCTTCTCCTGCGTGTCGAAGAGATGATGATCTCGGGGAAGGACGTTCCGGTTGTGAAGCAGAGTGTTGCTCTGACCGATGCGATTGTGGAAATAACATCTAAACGGCTCGGTGCAACGTGTGTTGTCGACGATTCAGGAAGACTCTTCGGTATAATCACCGACGGTGACCTTCGCCGGTTGCTTCAGCGGACCACGGACATCAGGAGCTTGACGGCGCTTAATGTCGCATCCAAGAATCCGAAGACCATTCGAAAAGACTCGCTTGCGGCGATCGCCCTCGAGGAAATGGAAGATTTCAAAATAACGCAGCTCATTGTCGTCGACGGCGAACATCGTCCTGTCGGAATGCTTCATCTGCACGATCTCGTCAAGGCGGGTTTGGGGAACGGATCTTCAGAGTGATCGTCAAGACCATGCGCGCAGCGTTCTTCGTTGTTCCTCTTCTGGCGCTCTTCTTAACAGCGTGTGAAGAAAAAATCAAGCCCTCCGTTTTGCCCACGGTTGACAGCAAGACCATTCCTCAACAGGAAAGCTGGAACAGCCACATCGTCATATCCGACTCAGGATTGGTTCGTGCGATCATTGATGCAGGGTATCTCCGTGTATTCGAAGGCTCGCAACAGACCCATATGAGCGAAGGCGTCGTCGTTCATTTCTATGATTCGGAAGGCAAACAGACCTCAGTCCTGACAAGCAACGAAGCAATCGTCGATGAAAATTCCGACAACCTGGAGGCCATAGGCAACGTACTTGTTGTCTCCAACGATAGTACGAAATTGAGAACGGAGCATCTCTACTGGGATAACAAACGTACGCTGGTTCATACCCCTGAATATGTCCAAATTAGATCCCCCAAGGAAAGTCTCCAGGGTCATGGCTTCGAGTCGGATCAGAATCTCCGCAACTACAAAATTTTCCACGTCAC
>CAZOIM010000068.1:13740-16701 GCA_964579855.1 uncultured Ignavibacteriaceae bacterium
CACGTGAAGATTGTGCGCGATACGACCACCATAACCTCGGATCAGGGCAAATATTTTGGCAATGAAAAACGTGCTGAAGTGTCCTCGAACGTTCGGCTTGTTCGCGGAGGATCGGTCTTAACGTCGCTATTTGGCCAGTACTATGTGGATGAAAGGCGATCACATTTTTCGGGAAACGTCCGGCTGGTGGACACTTCCTCCATCATCACGTGTGACGATCTTACCTACTCTGACTCGGCGAAAAAATCAATCGCTACCGGGAATGTGCAGGCGGTGAACCGAGCCAATTCGGCGACCATCTATGGCGATTCGCTCGTGCATTTTGAAACAAGCCGGTACAGTGTTGTCCCGGCGAATCCGAGGCTCATCCAGATCGATACATCTTCCTCGGGAGTTATCGATACTCTTGTCGTCGTCAGCAAGGTTATGGAATCGTATCAGGATTCCTCGGAGCGGTTTGTCGCGATCGACAGCGTGAGGATGGCACGGGGCGAATTGTCCTCGCGCAACGGCCGGACGACATTCTTCGTGAAGAAGGACTTGATTATCCTCCAACATCATCCTATCGTATGGCAGGCATTGAACCAGATCACCGGCGATTCGATCGACGTCGTCCTACAGAATAAGAAGTTGCGTATGGTTCACGTTTTGGGTCATGCCGTGACGATATCCCGATCGGATTCCTTGTATCGCAACCGATACGATCAGTTGACAGGGCGCGAAATGACGATGCTCTTCGCCAGAGACCAGTTGGACAGCGTCTTTGTAAACAACAATGCAACGAGTCTCTATTATTTGTATGACAAGGACAAGCCTGACGGTGCCAACAAATCAAGCGGCGATAGGATCTATATCAATTTCTTGGAAGGGAAGATTGACCGCATCAAGATTGTCGGCGGAGTTCTGGGTCAGTATTTTCCTGAGAAGATGCTCGCCAATCACGAAAGTCAATATAACCTGGACGGTTTTCGGTGGTATGCAGTCCGTCCCCGTCGCAACAAAATGACGATAGTGGATCAGCGCTATGACTAGCAAGAAGAAATCATCGGTGTCCGAACAATCAGGCAAAAATGTTGTTAAGAAAGATCCAGAGATCGGTGAACAGGATCTTGAAGAACGCAGTGCTGGGTTTTCCAAGACTTTTGAGGGATCAGCAATATTGCGAACTGAGGATCTTGTGAAGCGGTACAAAAAGCGCACGGTCGTGGACAACGTCACCGTCGATGTGCGGCAGGGAGAAATTGTGGGTCTTCTTGGTCCGAACGGTGCAGGCAAAACCACCACGTTCTACATGGTTGTGGGCATGGTTCGCCCCAATGCCGGACACGTATTTATGGACAACACGGAAATAACCACGTATCCGATGTACCAGCGGGCTCGCCTTGGCATCGGATATCTTCCGCAGGAAGCATCTGTCTTCCGCCGATTAACAGTCCGGAATAACATCCTGGCAGTCCTCCAGTTGACGAAACTCTCGAAGATCGAGCAAAATGAAAAATGTGACTCGCTTCTTGAAGATTTCGGTCTAACGCACGTGATGAACAGTTACGGGTACGTTCTTTCCGGCGGGGAACGACGGCGGACGGAAATCGCACGTTCGTTGGCGCTTGACCCACGGTTTATGCTTCTTGATGAGCCGTTTGCTGGCATTGATCCAATCGCGGTTGAGGAAATCATGAAAATCGTCACGAAGCTCAAGAAGAGAAACCTTGGCGTGCTGATCACCGACCATAACGTTCACGAGACGCTTACTATCACGGACCGGTCTTACCTGTTGTTCGAAGGAAGGATCCTGAAATCCGGTTCTGCAGAGTCACTTGCGAACGACCCCGAAGCAAGACGACTCTATCTTGGAGAATCGTTCAAGCTCGACCGGTACGATCTGTAGAATATTAGAACCTGGCATCAAGAGATCTTGACAGGTTTCTGATGCGAAAGCCCGGCCTTAACACTTGGACCGGGCTTTGTCGTTTGGTAATGGATCGTCGTTATTCAGATTTCTTCGATGGTCCGTCGGATTTAGGCTCGGAGGAGCTTGGTTTGGATTCCGTGGACTTGGTTTCGGCGGGCTTTGTCTCGCTCGCTTTTTTCTCTGGCGTTTCCCCACCGGACTTCTTCTTCGCAGTCGATGTGGATGGACTGCTACCATTCTTCTTGTAATCCGTCTGGTAAAATCCGCTTCCTTTAAAGATGAGACCTCCGCCGCCTCCCATCACGCGTTTTAGCGCATGTTTGCCGCACTTGGGGCACAACACGAGCGCGTCTGCGGTGATGGACTGATACTCCTCGAAGGCGTACCCGCATTCCCGACAATGATACTCATACGTTGGCATTGTAAATCCTCTGGTTTCCGTGGTCGGACAACGATCGCTTGTCCCTGCGAATCAGAATATACTTTCCATTTGGGTCGATTTCAATTAGATTAACAATACCAACTGCTACAAAATTCCTCACTTGATTCAAGAAGGAGACACCCCATGCTCAGCAAAACGGTCCAAAACGCTATGAATGAACAAATCAAGAATGAACTTTATTCCGCCTACCTGTATCTCTCGATGGCCGCACACTTTGAGTCGACGAATCTCCCCGGATTCGCACATTGGATGAAAATCCAGGCTACGGAAGAAGTCAAACATTCGATGAAATTTTTTGAGTACATCAACGAGCGCGGTGGAAAAGTAACACTGAAAGCGATCGATCAACCCGTTGCCGACTTCAAGACTCCTCTTGATGTGTTCACGATGGCTTTCAAGCATGAACAAAAAGTTACCGGCATGATCCACAAACTCTACGAGTTGGCGTTGAAAGAGAATGATTATCCTTCCCAAATCATGCTGCAATGGTTCGTCAAAGAACAGGTGGAAGAAGAGAAGTCGGCAGAAAATATCATCGAACAGCTCAAAATGGCCGGAGACTCATCTGCCGCGTTGCTGATGGCGGACAGGCAATTCGCGCAGCGAA
>CAZOIM010000069.1:0-6497 GCA_964579855.1 uncultured Ignavibacteriaceae bacterium
TGCGGCTCTGAAGCAAGCCGTCGCTTCCCTCGACCGGGCAAAAATCAACCTTGCCTACGCAACGATTTTTGCACCCATTGATGGCGTCGTCGTCAACCGTGCAGTCAATATTGGGCAGACCGTTGCTGCGAGTTTTTCGTCTCCGACGCTCTTCACGATCGCCAACGATTTACGCAAGATGCAGATTCAGACAACAGTCGATGAATCCGATATAGGGCGTATCACCATCGGACAGCAGGCAACATTTACCGTGGATGCGTATGCGGGTGAAAATTTTGTCGGGACCGTTTCGCAAATCAGGCTCGCGCCGCAATCAATTCAGAATGTCGTTAACTACATCGTCATCATCGACGTCGAAAACAACCAGTTGAAACTTATGCCTGGAATGACGGCCAACGTAAAGATCCTCGTGGCGAGCGCAAGCAACGTCATGCGGGTCTCCAATATGGCTCTCCGATTTCAACCACCAGCAGATATTATTGACACCACCGGAATCGGAACGCTCCGGGGTGGTATGATGGGTCGCGGTGGAAATCGAGGAGGATTTGCAGGTGAGCAGGATTCGACAAACGGTCCTGATTCAACGAAAAGTCATCAACAATCAATTTCAGCTAGTCATGGAGAAGATCAGCAAGGCGGGCCTCAGGGAAATTTTCAGCGGTCTCCTGCTGAGATGGAGCGATTCAAGGCGATCAGAGACTCTATTCAGGCAGCGCACGGCGGGAAACTCACTCAAGATGAATTAAGGACGGAAATGCGGAAATTGTTTGCATCACGGATGGGCTCAAAGAGTCAGGCAGTACAGCCAACCTATGTGAAACCCAAGCTGCCCAAGACAGTGGCACAATATGGCGTGGTTTCGGATTTTCCTGAGTATCAAAAGGGGACATACGATCCGTCGTTGGACTCGGGCAGAGGCAGGGTCTGGATTTTGAAACCGAGTGGATTGCTCCAGGCGGTCTTCGTACGAACAGGATTGAATGACGGTCGTTTTACAGAAATATCTTCTCTCAAGCTTCACCCGGGAGATCAGATTGTGCTCGGCGCAACGTCCAATGGAGATTCGAACGGGCAGGCAACGAATAATCCGCTTGCGGGCGGTCAACAGCGGCCGGGCGGAGGAGGATTCCGATGACCGACGCGCCTGAGACCACGACGACAAACGTGGGAGGTTCGCTCATCCAAATTGACCATCTCACCAAAGTGTATCAGTTGGGTGAGGTTGAAGTTCATGCATTGCGCGGTGTGTCGCTTCAAATAACCCGTGGTGAATTTGTTGCCATCATGGGTGCCTCCGGTTCCGGCAAGTCGACATTCATGAATATTCTCGGTTGCCTGGACAAGCCGTCCAAAGGCTCCTACTTCCTTGAAGGGATCGACGTCGCGAAGCTGAGCCGAGACGAACTTGCCGCGATTCGCAATAAGAAGATTGGATTCGTCTTCCAGGGATTCAATCTCTTGTCACGGACATCGGCAATCGAAAACGTCGAACTTCCAATGTTCTACTCAACCGTTTCCAACAAGCTCCGGAAAGCGAAAGCCATTGAAGCCCTGACCATGGTCGGTCTGGGAGATCGGATTCATCATTATCCCAATCAACTCTCCGGCGGTCAACAACAGCGCGTGGCTATTGCGAGAAGTCTCGTCAACGATCCGAGCATTATTCTTGCCGACGAACCGACAGGAAATCTGGACAGCCGCACGAGCGTCGAAGTGATGGGAATTTTCCAGGAATTGAACAGTCACGGTATCACCATTATCCTTGTTACACACGAGCCCGATATTGCGCAGTTCGCAAAACGTCATGTCGTGTTCCGTGACGGAAAAATCAGATCCGACAAAGCGAACAGCAGTCCCAAGAATGCGTCGGAAGTGATCAAAGATATTCCGGCGATCGATGATGATGTGGAGGAAGCGGCATGAAGATTCTGAACATCTTACTTTCGGCATTTCGAGCATTGCAACGCAATAAGATGCGTTCGTTCCTCACAATGCTCGGGATTATCATAGGCGTGTCCGCCGTTATTGCCATGTTGGCCATAGGGCAAGGGGCGGAATTCTCCGTAAAACAGCAGATTGCTGCGCTCGGCACGAACGTCCTGATGGTTTTTCCGGGGGCACAGCAGCAAGCTGGTGTGCGCACCAGCGCAGGATCTGCCGTGACGCTTACAGAGGATGACGCACAAGCGATTGGAAGGGAATGTCCTGCGGTGCAATACATTTCGCCGGGCGCATTCGCCGGTGGTCAGGTTATCGCAGGAAATCTGAACTGGGCAACGAGCATCAATGGTGTAAGTGCAGACTACCTCGAAATACGGCAATGGCCGATCGAATATGGCTCGTTCTTCACGGATCAGGATGTCAAAGGCGCAACCAAAGTATGTGTACTCGGAAAAACTGTTGCAGATAATCTCTTCCCTGAATCAAGTCCTGTCGAGCAGACCATTCGTATCCGGAACGTCCCGTTCAAAGTCACCGGCGTTCTTACCAGGAAAGGGCAGAATGCCATGGGACAGGATCAGGACGATGTGATTATTGCCCCATACACGACAGTCATTCGAAGGCTCTCACACTGGCCTAATCTCCGGTACGTTCTCGTATCGGCCACAGGTCTCAATGACATCAAGACGGCGCAAACCCAAATCTCCGACTTGCTGAGGATGCGACACAAGATTCAGCCGTACGATCCGGATGATTTCACGATCCGCAACCAGGACGACCTCGCAGCAACCGCAACGGCAACGACTGAAGTCCTCACAATCCTCCTTGCAAGTATTGCTTCGGTTTCGCTGCTCGTCGGAGGAATTGGCATTATGAATATCATGCTCGTATCCGTAACGGAACGCACGCGAGAGATTGGTATCCGGATGTCCATCGGCGCGCGCGGCAAAGATATCCTAACGCAATTCCTCATCGAAGCACTGGTGTTGAGCTTGCTCGGAGGCGTTACGGGAATTATTCTCGGGGTGGTTGGGTCGACCGTTATTTCAAGTCTGGCGAAGTGGCCAACGATTGTCACGGCGTTCTCGATTATCCTGTCATTCGGATTCTCGATTGCCATCGGGATATTTTTTGGATTCTATCCCGCCCGGAAGGCCGCACTCCTCAATCCGATCGATGCTCTGCGGTATGAGTAATCCGGGATAGACCGGGGTTTCAAGTACTTGGCAAGGTTCTGGTGGGATCATTGCCAAGGTTATAAGCAAGAAAGGCTCGGAGCCATCCGAGCCTTTTTTGTTTTGCCGCCCTTCCTGGTCAAGGCAGCCCTCCTGCAATCAACACACACAGACCATTCGTCGGCGGGCTTCAACCATGAACTCCTTGGTCATTGTTCAACGTCAACAGGAATTCCGCGACTTCGGTTGTTCCGCTCCGCATGTTCATCGCTTCAATGTTCCGTCGAAAACGATTATAGTGAGCCTCATCAGACACGAGATCGCGTATGATATGCGGGAGTTTGCCGATGTTCCTCTCAAATACGCCAAGCTCATTGTCACGGACAAATTCCATATTCCCCAACTCCTGTTCCCAAATATAGTCGATAATGATAGGGACTTTCTTCATCATCAATATTTCTTCGATGGTCGATGCTCCGCATTTGGTGATCACGATATCCGCAACGTTGAGAAGTTCATAGACAAAATCGATAAACGCAAACACCTTCAGTGCCGGATACCGTTTCTGGAGGTCAAGTGCCGCGGCATAGAGCTGCTTATTCTTGCCGCAAACGATGGCGATATCAACATCAATCCCGGCCCGCAATAATCGCCGCAGTATGGTCTTACCTTTCGGGATGCCGTCTCCCCCACCAATGATGAGTACGCATTTCTTGTCGGGTCTGAAGCCGTAGTTCTGCTTCACGACGGCTCGTTCGTCGGCCGAAAGAGATGATCCAAATTTGTCATCGATAATTATTGGAAAAACATGGAGTTGGGAAGCTGGAATTTTCCTCTTCTCAACGCAGTATGTTTTTAACCGTTCACTAAAGACTATATAGCTCTGCTGTGGCCGCAGGAACCACAGCGGATGTGCCGTAAACGGATCAGTGACCACGATGATGACAGGGATGTTGTATTGTAATTCTCTTAGGATGTCGATGACGGGTGCAATAAGAAAGAAATGAAAGATAACAATTTTGGCAGGCCTTTCTCGATCGATCCGCTTCTTGAGATAGGGTTTAATGAAGAAATTGGCCACTGCCACCGTGAGATACCCCATAGGCGGAAATTTGTTGGAAGCATAGAGCAATTCATAGTACCATTTGGCGCGCGCCTGCAACAGCCGGTAGCCTTTTTCTATGATGGCCCGAGGTAACACGTGTGCATCCGTAAGACCGTCGATAAGTACAGGTTCAACGCGGGAGCCGTGGGTGGCAGAAAGATAGTGTGCGATCGCGCGAGCGGGAGCGAAATGACCTTCGCCGGTTTTGAGATAGAGAAGAAAATATCGGTTGATGTGGTTGTTCACGGATCAAACTGAGAATTGCCCACGAATCCGCGAATGCCCGAAAAGCGGTAAAACTCTACCGTTCGAGCGGCGAATTGCTGCGCGTCATGGACCCTGTTTCCAAGACTTCCATTATTTTTGCTGTTCCCAGCTTTCGCGCCCTCAAGAATCCAGACCATGCCAAGTCGGCGATGCGTCCGTCATTCAACATTTCAAACAACCACTGGTGCGTATAGGCGGGGTCTTTTTGCGGCACAGCAGCGTGGATTTCGTACAGCCACTGCCGGTTAAAGCGCTCCTGCGAGCCGATCGGGGGAGTCATGATGATGGGAATACCAAGTCCCGTATAGAACGAGAGTTCGCTCGGTTTAGTCCATAAGATATCGGTCTCGTGCATCGTCGTGTTGAATTGTTGAAAATACTCCTCAATGGTATCCGCGTATATGATACGGATGTTGTCGGAATTGACCTCAGTCTTGATGTCTCGAAAATAGGAGAATACTTCCGGACGGATGCCTGCGACAAGATTCAGTCGTACCGTGCCTTTTCGGATGTGCTCCTTCAAGCTCAGGGCAATCCTTCCGCCGATTTCTTTTTGTGCACCTGCTCCGCCAACCGCATAAGTGATGGTGAGGACACGTTTGTCCCGGAAGGTGCAGTTCTTTTTGCCGAGAAAGTGCTCCACGCTTTTCCGATGATTCGTCCAAAACCTGTTGTTCGGATCAAGATAGAACAACCGCTGACCGACGTCTGATTTCACTGTGGCAAGATTGTTACCCAGCAGATCGAGTGGGAGAGGAAAACCTGTCAGGAATATTTTGTCTTCGGGCACGCCGTACGAACGCAACCGTTGTGCCGCTTTACCGCACGGTACAAAATAGTTGATGCGACTTTCCCACGGTTGTTTCGCGACCCACACGCGATTAATGTCCGCATCACAAATAATGCAAAAAACCGGTTCGTAATTGTGCATTTCGGCAGCGATCGACGCCGCGAAGTATGATGTAACCAGCGGCAGCTGCTTGGTCGAAATCTTTTCCAACATTCCGCTGCAGAGACCATTCTTGATACTGGTTTCCAACAAATTAACCTGGTATGTGCTGCGCGAGAGGTTCCGGATAGGATAGAATTCGGGAATGTGCATGAGCGTATCGATCATCGCAAAGATCGGCTTACCGACAAGCGGGATGCTCCGGGCACGGGAGAATGATTCGTAAGCGTTGACGAGACGTTTCCAGGATTTTCGTTCTTTACTGGTCGAACTGTCATTCTTGCCTACGGTGATCAGCCCTTCTTCGGAGATATTCCTCAGGGGAAACACGGCTCGCTGGTGACCGTAACCCATATCGGCAGTCACAACCCATGCAGAAATACGTTTCAATCGCTTTGAGTGTCGTTTAGGTGAATTCATTCCTTGGAAAGATACGGATTATTTGGCTTGATGCTGCGTGGAAACTTGTCCTTTGGTCTGATCGTGGTTCCTGTTCCACGAGCGAATGTATTCAACAGTACGTTGAACATTGACTGACGCAGGACCATTACTTCGGATACCCCACAGTTTGTGCAAGTATGATTTTCTGATCCGATCGGAGTTTCAATGCGGAAGCCAGTACGTCCCGATCGATCATGCCCCGAACAACAACCGCTAATCCCTGCGAAGCGCAATAGAGATAAACATTTTGAGCAATAAACCCGACATCTACCGCACCATACAGAGTCTTGTCATTAGTGCTCGCTTTTCCCATTCTTCCATAGTCTGAGACGTATACCAAATTGAGAGGAGCCTCTTTGACGAAAGGCTGCTTGCCCGTCGCTTCACGCAAGTCCCGCGAGACAACAAGATTCAGACTGTTGCCTTTTGTGTCATAGAGGTATGTGCCCTCCTTCATCATCACGTAGACGTTTACTTCCTGCCAGTTCATTGCTGACGGCGCCGTTCGCTTCCCGGTCTCCGTCCTGTTGATCCCATCCGCGGCCCAAAGCAGATTTGAAATTTCCTGCAACGGCAATACCTTCGAATCAAAACTTCGCGTTGACTGTCGCAACATCAG
>CAZOIM010000069.1:6597-10507 GCA_964579855.1 uncultured Ignavibacteriaceae bacterium
TCGAGTCGACCTCCATGAACTGAAATCAACTTAGAGAATCAAGACTGCAGAATCAATCCACTCAAATCTCTTCATCGAAACCGAGTGCGGCATGATTTGTCAATAGTGAGAATTTCTCCTTGTCCTCCGAATATTTTCCTCGATGCAACCAAGTCTACATTTTTGCCGTATATTTGAGGCGTTCCCACCCATCGCATTTGGAGGTTCCATGAAAAAAAGAATTTCAATCTCCCTTCTGTTCTGTTTGTTTTTCTATTCTGCTTCTCAGTCACAGGACGAACGACAACCTGCGACAGGAGGAATTAACCTCGGGTTTCACAACTACGGAATATCATTTGGCAACTCTTCGATCCACACCGGCTTACGGTTCAACTGGAGTGACAACGGGGTCGAGGAAATCAATGGATTGAATTTCACCTTGTGGAGGCCGGGTGAAGATCTTTCCGGTACGGTGAACGGACTTGCCATCGGAATTGCAGCACCCGGTGCAGAGAATTTCAATGGAATGACGATAGGCGGACTTGCGGTGATCGCCAGAAACAACCTTAGCGGTATTTCCGTCGCCTCTCTGGCTACAGTAAGTCTTGGTTCCGCAACTGGTCTCAATGTGGGCGGACTCGCTGTAGTAGGAAAACAAAACCTTTCGGGAATTAACATCGGTGGAGTTGCGTGTGTGACGGAAGGAGAACTCAACGGTGTATCTCTTTCCTCGATCGCCCTTGTTGGGAAGAAAAACATTACGGGATTGAATTTCGGAGGCCTCGCCATTGTGACCACGGGAGTTACAACCGGACTAAACTTTGGTGGTGTTGCAGCGGTCGGGAAGGACGGAATGGCTGGTCTCAATATGGGGGGCGTTGCTCTGGTTTCTGAAGGTCCGATCGATGGCCTGAATGTTGGCGGCGTCGCCGTCGTTGGGAAAGAACATTTGCTTGGCGTCAATGTGAGCGGCGTAGCACTTGTCTCCGAAGGGTCAGTGAAATATCTGAACATCGGTGGTCTCGCAGTTGTCGGCCTGGACGGAATATCCGGGTTCACGTTTGGAGGGGCAGGCATTGTTTCGAAGCATGCGATTACGGGAATTAATATCACTGTGGGTGACTTGCGGTCCGATGGCTCGATTTCGGGATTGAACTTCGGAGGGTACAGGATTAAAGCGAGAGACATTTCAGGATTGAATCTTGGAATCCTTTCGACGGAGGCAAAGTATTCCAGCGGTCTCACAACCGGACTTTACAATCGTGCGACCGAGACGCAGAGTGGGATCTCAATTGGAATCTTCAATCACGCAACCAACCTCTTCGGTATTCAACTCGGTCTCGTCAATTACGCCGAGAACAATCCGGAGTTCCTCAGACTTCTGCCGCTTCTCAATATGCACTTCTAATGGAAATAGGAAGTCCGTCTTCCACCACACAAAGCCTGATAGAAGACGGACTTCTCAGTGAATAGTGCCTTCAGTTCCTTTTACTTGTCCAGCACCCCTGTCGCTCTCTTGAGCTTGATAAGCGACGTGTTATAGTCGTAGAGCGCCTGAATACTGCTCAACCGTGCGCTCGAAAGCGTCACTTGCGCGTCGGTAATTTCGATTGCCGATCCCACACCAAAACTGTACCGTCCCTCGGCGATCTTCAAATTCTCGGACGCCTGACCGACAAGTTTGGATGTCGCATCTATCCGGTCCGCCGCCTCTTTTACGGAAAGATAGCTCTGTTCAACGTCCAATAACGCATTCTCGACGACAAGTGTGAAGTTCGCCTTCGCCGACTCGAGATTTGCTTCTGCCTGATCGACCTGCGCATCGATACCAAATCCCTGGAAGAGCGGTACACTAAGGGTGACTCCGGCATTCCATCTGCTTCGGAGCGGAAAATCAAAGCTGCTCCAATTCCACGCTCCTGCCAACGCCACTGTAGGCAATCGCTGCCCGGATGCCGAGGTGACCAGAGACTGGCTGCTCTGCACCGATGCGCGGGCGGCCAGCAAATCCTGACGCTCGGTGAGCGCGATCGCTTTGACAGAATCGAGAGAGAGTGAAAACGATGGAACACCCATCGTGTCGGAGAGGCTATAAGGAACATCCGAATGAACGCCCATGGAGTTTTCAAGTTGCAGACCGGCAATGCGGAGCTGGTTCTTCGATGAGATCAGATTGACATTGGCATTTGCCACGTTGACTTGAGCCGTCGTGACATCAAATTGAGGTCGCGTGCCGACTCTGTAATATGCCTGGGCTTCTTTAAGATGTGCCTGAGTTTGATTGAGAGCTTCCTGATTCACATCGACAACACGCTGGGCCTCGAGCACGGTGTAGTAAGCCATTTCAGCATTCGCGATCACATTAATGCGCGAAGACTGAAAGTTGATCGTGCTTGCGTTATAGAGTTCGTGGGCGCTCGAGACACGTCCGTCGGTCTTTCCAAAATCATAGATCGTTTGTTGTGCAGCTAATCCTGCAGTGTAGGTATTGTACGACTGTACTCTCGGAGGGATTGACGGATTGAACACGAAAGCCCCATCCGTACGTGTCGCGGACCCTGAAATTGCCAGAGCCGGAAAGTACGCCGCTCGGGCTAGCGTCAGGGAGGCATCTGATGATTGGACGCTTGCGCTCGCGGCACGGAGACTAGGATGATAGCGGAGCGCAAAATTCACGGTAGCGGCAATCGACAGTGATGTGGGAAAATGCTGAACTTCCTGCGAATGTGCTTGGGGTTGAAACATGAGAACGATGGATATCACTGCACCAATCAAAGAACAAGAAAAGCGTTTCATAGTTGCGGGCCATCCATAAGATTGCTGTTTCTGTCAGGTGGATTTCGGTTTGAGATTTAATGATAAACGGATATCTGAGCGATTTGTTCCCGCTTCAACCAGTGAACTCAATTTTGTAAGCGCCCACAACTAGAGGCTTTTGCGAAGTTCGGGCGTGGAATCTGTGAGTGTAGAATTCGATTGTCTAGGGCATGAATTGAGCTTGATGCTTTCGAAGGCAATCCAGTTCCTTGTCTCGCACGTGAATGGGAGACCGCGTAGGCGGGATTTAAGCTCTTATTTCATTTGCTGACCGATTTCGGAGCCGGGCTCCGGATCGTAGTAGTGAATCTATGGAATTGATTTACGCTGCGAGCCTGATGAGAAACTTTCGCTTCGCTATCGGAAAGATTGTTTCGGCGAAAGGGAAATCAAGGTCGGTCTCGCAAACAAATGTCGCAGGGTTTGGAAGCTCGTGATGTTCTTCAACGAGTTCCAGCTTGATCGATTCCATCGGTTTGCGGACGGGAGTCTGTTGAAGCGTTTTCAGAATCCTGGTCTTCAGTGTTCGATACCGTTCCGTCTCCGAATCGTACAACGCAAGATTGAAATGGATAAGATGGAGAACAGAGTTTTTGTTGTCCGGGACGAACCAATATCCCTCATCGTGGTAAAATGGAACAATCCCAACTTCCTTGATCGAGAGATTCTCTTCGACAAAATCGTAGATCTTTCTCCCTTCTTCAATGGCATCGGCAATGATCGGCAAGGCCCATCGCATCAGTTCCAACGCTTTATCGAATGGGGTACAGGACATGTCGGGCGGTTCAAAGACCAGTTTTTTATTGACAAGATCAACATCCTTGAGCTTCTGTGGAACCTCGTTCAGAAGTTTCGTTTTTCCGTTGACGATCGCTTCCAGCGAATGTTTCAGTTCAATCAGGTCTTTGAGATGGGGATAGATGCGATTGTGGTTAAAGAGATCGGAATATGTTTTCAACGAACCGAGAATCCGGTAACGCGCAGATTCTGCATCCGATCCGGCGGAAATAAAATTATCGAGTGAGAGTTTTTCCATCTTGGCTCCTCGTGATGAACAGATGGCTCGCATTCATGATATCCGCGTAACCGTTGACATGAATCGCGAGTGCGCGTC
>CAZOIM010000069.1:10607-16633 GCA_964579855.1 uncultured Ignavibacteriaceae bacterium
GCAGTGACAGCACCGATGTCGAGACCGATGGGGGCATGAACGTTCTTCAATTCAATCGCGGTAAAACCGCGGGCAATGAGATTCTTGTACGTGGCAATCACTTTTCGCTTGCTGCCAATCATCCCAATGTATCTCGCAGAAGTGCGAACAGACTTCTCGAGCACGAGTTCATCGGACTGGTGACCGCGTGTGACAATCACGATAAATGTGGAAGGTTTGAGTTCGATCTTCGAAAATACTGTTTCATATTCAGACGCAAGGACGTGCGAAGCGCCGGGAAATCGGGCGGGATCGGCAAATTCCTCCCGGTCATCAATAACGGTCGTTGAAAATCCTGCGATCGAGGCAATTTGGGCAAGATGCTTTGAAACGTGGCCTCCCCCGAAGATGATCAAGTCATGCAGTCCTCGAATGGGTTGAAGGATGATCTCGCCGAGGCTGGTCTTGATTCGTCGAACATCCTCTTTACCCAAAGCATGGCGAATTGCATCAGCAAGAACACCAATATCAACTCCAGTGCGGGAGGCAACAGTCTTTGCGAAGCTATCGTTCGGAGAGGTAAGGACAATTCGGTCGATCTTGCTGTGGGAATCATCGATCGTCCTAAGGAGCATGCAATCCACACCTTCATTGCGTGCTTTCAACAGATCCTGGAATATGGTGAGATCGGACTTTCCAATTGGCTCAAGAAGAACATCGACGCTTCCTCCGCAAATCATTCCTTCATTGGAGACATCGTCATTCAAATCAAACGTACTGACCTTCGGTGGCTTATCGTCACTGAAATACTTCTTTGCTTCTTCAATCACAAGAGCTTCGAGTAATCCCCCACCGACAGTTCCGACAATCTCGCCGTCGCCGGATTTCACCAACATCGTCGCGCCGGCGGGCAAAGGTGAAGATCCGTCGGAAGAGACAATCGTCGCGAGGACAACCCGGCCTTTTCCTGTAATGCTCACAACCAGGTCTGTAAGGAGTTCAGGCATTTTCTATCTTAATTTTTCTTCTGGGATCCTGTGTGTATTGACGGAAATGATGCATACCAGGCCACAGCCTTGACAAGGTGTTCAATGGGGATTTGTTCCGTTGCCATATGGGCATGGATTTCATTTCCCGGGCCAAAACCGATACACGGTATCTTGTGCATTCCCATCACCGCCACACCATTTGTGCTAAACACCCATCTCCCAACGTGTGGTTTCTGTCCGAATAATCCCTCATACGTTTTCACGCCGCTCGCGAGAAGCGGATGATTTTCGGGCAGGAGCCATGTCGGATAATATTTCTTGGTCGGATACGTCAAACCTTTCCAGCTTGGAACGGCATAGTCCAGAACGACAACTTCAGCCTGCGCCTTCTTGACGCCGGGAAGCTCCTGGATTTCCTTCACGGCGGAATCGATAGTGTCCGAAGCTGCGAGACGTCGATCAAGATGAATCGCGGAAGAATCCGCAACAGCGCACATCGACGGTGACGTCGAGCGGATTTCTGCGATCGTCACGGTCCCTTTGCCGAGGAACGGTTCTCCTCCCAAACGCTCGTTAAGTTGCTCAATGTCCTGTATGATGGGAGCCATCTTGTAGACTGCGTTCACTCCTCGTTCGGGTGCCGATCCGTGACAGGAAATTCCTTTTGTCCGCACCTCTATCTCCATTCGGCCGCGGTGGCCACGATAAATCGAGAGGTTCGTCGGCTCTGCAATAACCACGACTTCGGGGAGTAGTTTGTCCTCGTTGATAATGTATTGCCAGCACAATCCATCACAATCCTCTTCCTGAACACTGCCGACGACATACAGTGAGTAGTCCTCTTCGAGTCCGAGATCTTTGATGAGCCTGCCGCCGTGCACAATAGACGCGAGTGCTCCCTTCATATCGCACGCACCCCTGCCGTAGATGATGCCGTCTTTCTCGGCTCCCTTGAAGGGGTCTACTGACCAGTTCGTCGGATTCCCAACATCGACCGTATCCACGTGCGCGTCGAATGCAATGATGTGTTTCCCCTTGCCGACACGGCCAAGGATGTTTCCCATCGGATCAATTTTCACTTCGTCGAATTTGCAGTCTTCCATCTCCTGCTGGATACGATGGATTACCTGTTCCTCCTGCGAGCTCATGGATTTGATCGCTATGAGATCGCGAAGGAATTTGACAACATTCCGTTCGTTCTTCTGTGAAGCTTTCAGTATGTCGTTCTGCATGGTTCTTCTTCTTTCAGTTTGCCAATGAATTGAATTCTGTGATGAGCTTGTCAAAGTAACCCACTTCGTCCTCAAAAAGGGCTCTCCAATACTCCGGATCCCATTGGGCGTTGATTTCTTCGTATGTCTTCCCTTGCTGTTCAACCCACGTAAAGTACTTCAGGTTGTGGATTGATTTCCTTTCGTAGTAGCCAAGCTCTTTGAAGAAGTCAATGGCCTGATGAGCAAGAGGCCCGGCGTAGTCTTTTGCCACGTCAGCAGCGGAGTACTTGCCGTGTTCCTTTCGAAGCTCAACAAGGCGTGATTGGTAGAGATCCACCGAGTCGGTGAAGACCGTAAAGATGACGTCGTGTTCATCCATTTCGAAATACTTTGCCGTCTTGATGGCGGACAGCAGATTGGAAATACTCGAAATGCCAAGAAGCGAAAGCTTGTCAGTTTGTGCCCTGGACATTCCGTTGGCGGCAAGATATTTCTTTCCTTCTTCTTCGTTGAAGAGTCTGAGGATTCGCATACAGTCCTCATCGTCAATGGCAGCGACCGCATCCGTATTGCGGACATTATGTACCCAGGGAATGTGCTTGTCACCAATCCCTTCGATGCGATGAGCTCCGAACCCGTTCATCAGGAGCGTAGGACACTGGAGCGCTTCCGTTGCAACAACCTTGAGATGCGGGAATTGTTTCTTGAGATAATCCCCGGCCGCAATCGTTCCTGCCGAGCCGGTCGCAGATATGTATGCTGCGAGACGTGCTCCTTTGAATCCAAGTGCATGAAATGCATCTTCAATTGCTGGTCCAGTGACGTTATAATGCCAGATTGGATTGCCGAATTCCTCGAATTGATTGAAGATCACGTTCCGCGGATCCTTCTTCAGCTCCCAACATTTATCGTAGATCTCTTTCACGTTTGACTCGGATCCCGGAGTTGCGATGACTTCGGAACCTATTTCCTTCAACCACGCGAATCGTTCCTTTGACATTTCTTCCGGCAGGATGGCAATTGGAGTGCAATCCAACAATCTGCAATCGAATGCTCCACCCCGACAGAAGTTGCCAGTCGATGGCCAGACGGCTTTGTCGCGTGAAGGATCAAACTCGCCACTGACGAGTCGAGGAACAAGACAGCCGAATGCAGCCCCGACTTTGTGAGCCCCGGTCGGAAAATACTTGCCAACGAGACCCACAATTCGTGCTTTTACTCCAGTAATGGACCGCGGAATTTCGAGATAGTTCACTCCGCCAAATCCCCCCGTTTTCACATCATTGTTCCACGTTATGCGAAAGAGATTCAACGGATTAACATCCCACAGACCCACTTTTGTGAGCTTGGTCTTTATGGACTTGGGAATAAGATTGGGGTCTCGCATTTGTGCGAACGTAGGGATTATAATTCCCTGTTCCTTGCACCGTGCAGCGGTCTTCTTGATAACTTTCGGGTAGAGTTTCTTAATGATTTTTGACATTCTTTGATTTCCTTAGATCGTCCTGCTTTGTTGACGTTTGACAATTTGTTGAAGTTTTGTTGCCGGGTTCTGGATGCGCGTTAAGAACACGATGGCTGCAATCACGAAAGGTTTGAATCCGGCTTCTGCGTATGTTGCGAGTCGGTACTTCTCGAAGACACTTTTCGATACTTCACCCTGGCTGCAACTTACACCGGAGATGTCGGCCGGAAGGCAATGCATATACAATGCACTACCCTTTTTTGTAAGTGACATTTTCTGATCATCGCACTCCCAAGCTTTGTAGCGCGCATTGTTGGCAAGACATTCTTTCTCAAGGTCGACGAGCCCTGTTTTATCGTTCTTGTTAAGCAACTCAGTCCGGCGTTGCATCACTTGATAAGGAGCCCACGATTTTGGATAAACTGCGTCAGCATTTTTGAATGCCTCTTCCATGCTCCCCACGACCTCAAATCCTCCTTTGTTCGTGGCGGAATTCTTTTTCGCAACCTCAACCACCTCCGGAATGAGGTCATAACCTTTTGGATACGCCAGAGAGACATCCATGCCAAATCGGGTCATGAGCCCAATAATCCCTTGAGGGACAGAGAGCGGCTTTCCGTAACTCGGTGAATATGCCCACGTCATCGCGATCTTCTTGCCGCGCAGTTTCTCCAACGAACCGAAGTGATTCTTCAGCTGCATAAGATCAGCCAGAGCCTGGGTAGGATGGTCGACGTCACATTGAAGATTGATAACACTGGGACGTCGATGGAGTACCCCTTTGTCGAATCCATCCTGAACAGCAGCGCCTACTTCACGCATATACTTATTCCCCTCGCCGAGAAACATGTCATCACGAATGCCAATGACCTCCGCGAGAAAGGATATCATGTTTGCCGTCTCGCGGACGGTTTCTCCGTGCGCAACCTGCGATTTCTCTTCATCCAATTCCGAGAGCCCCAATCCAAGCGCATTGACTGCAGATGCAAAACTGAATCGCGTTCGCGTCGATTTATCGCGAAAGATCGAAATCGCTATACCGCTATCGAAGGCTCGTATCGACAATCCTTCTTTATGCATTTCTTTCAGCAGTTCAGTAACAATCGTGACGGCTTTGATTTCGTCAACGGTCTTTTCCCACGTCAGCAAGAAATCTTGATTGTAGGTATTGATTTTCAGTTTCCGTAAATCCTGTATGCTGGACAGCAGTTGTCTTTTAGTCATGTTCAAGCAATCGATTTGTCTGATGTGGTTTGATTACGCAGCAACCTCCATGCTTATGCAACTGTCAACAGGGCAAACGTGTTGACACAGTCCGCATCCAACACAACGTTCCCAGTCGACTTTCGGAATTCTGTTCGAGCCGCGATCGATTGCCATGTGTCCGCCATCCTGACAGGCAATGTAACACGCTTCGCAACCGATGCATGTCTTTTTGTCAATTAAACTCCTGATCGTTCTTCGAGGCAACTCATCATGCATCGCAAGGTGCGGCAGCGCCTTTCGGACGATGTCCTTCGGTGATGCGAAACCCATTTCATCGAGGTAGTGGGACATTCCACTCTTTAAATCCGTGATCACTCGGAATCCGTAATGCATAACGACCGTGCAGAACTCGACGACACCAGCGCCGACAGCCATTATCTCGACAGCGTCGCTCCAATTTGATGCACCACCGGTACCCAGTATCGAGATGTCCACATTGCGTGCGATTTCCGCAATCGTTCTGAGGGTGATGGGCTTGATAGCCGGACCAGTCATTCCACTGTAGGTGGATTTTCCCCCCAGATTCGGATTGGGGGCAAACGTTCGGATATCAACCCCCATCAAAGCCTGGATCGAATTCGAAGCCGTAAGGGCATCGCAGCCGCTGCGCTTGACCGCGTTTGCGACATCGACAATATCGGTGACGTGCGGGGTGATCTTGATTGAGATGGGGATTTTCTTTGAAGCTTCTTTGACCCATCGAGCAGTGAGCTCCGTTGCACTGACACTCTGGGCGAGCATCTTACCCGGATCTTCGCCAATATTTCCCTGTGGACACGAAAAACTGCATTCGATCATATCGGCACCGGCATTCTCAAGCCGTTCGACGAGAGATTGCCAATCTTCTTTTCGACCCGCCATGATGCTTGCCGCCACCATCTTGTGCGGAAATTCTTTCTTCAGCATCCTGACGTTATATTCCACTTTGTCAATGTGGTTCTCGGAAATCAAATCGATATTTCCCATCCCGAACAACTTCCGTCCTTCGTGGTCAAACGTCGACATCATAGGATAGCAGAGGTCGACTGCAGTCCCTTCGACCGAAGTCGTCTTCAGTATTGCCCCTGCCCAACCGGCTTGAAACGCCCGCCGGACCATTTCAAGATTGTCCGT
>CAZOIM010000070.1:0-9610 GCA_964579855.1 uncultured Ignavibacteriaceae bacterium
ACATTTTGCAGAAAATCGTACCCAAGCCCCAGGCACAAATTGAAGCGGTTGAATCGTTGTGTCGTCAGCATTGTCAGATACTGTTTCCACATCTCACGGTCGTTGAACCAAGGTTTATCTTCGACATTGCTGACAAAAAGTCTGCTGAGGCTCCGAATGCCATTGGCAGGACGCTCGACGACAGGATTCTGAATCTTCAGCGATTCCATCGGTCGAGTAGAATATCGAACGCGGTCTGCAAGTTCGAGCAACGCATACACGAGGCCCAGCACATCATAACCGGCGGCAAGCAGGATTTGCTCGCCATCTGCATGGAGCGGGATTAATCCAAGTGCCTCAGGGACAGCCGGGATATCGATCTTCTGTTCATTCAGAAGTTGACGGCTCACGGAAGAATCCGAGCCTGCCACGACAATGCGCAGGTCCCCGCTTTTGGCTTGGGAGAGATGATCGCATCGATAGACTTGTATTCCCGCAGACGTCAGGGATGATTCGAGTTCTTTGACAGCCCACTGTGATGGTGCCGATCCTGCAGCGATGTCGGCAGGGTCCGTGACGATTGCAACTCCCGTCGCATCGAATTTCACGTAGCGCAGGGAGGACACTCCCAGGGCAGAGATTCCGGCTATTTTTACAAAATGCCGCCGGCTCATTCCTTCCAGTTCGTCTGAAGTCTTTTGAGTTGCAAAACGTTTTTTCATATCGGTTCCTGTTATACTGGCGTGTGTGGGAATTTGAGGTTTTGCCGATGACAATTTATACTTCCTTGTCCTTCATTCAAACCGGGAAATGGGTTCCTCCCAAGAACAAAGTGGGACCATTGGCGGAAGTTCTGAATAGCGAGCGCGGAATTCCTGCAAGGGGGCGGTCTTACCAGATTTCCATCCTCTGCCTACGCTACTCTCGCTGTAACCTCTTCAGCAAGTCCCCTTTGTGTGTTCGGCACGACAACATCCGGGGAATATCCGATGTTGCCAAACTTGCGAAGTGCCAAATGATAGCCCAGGTTCCGGACAACGTTCCACCAAAGGCCGGTCCTTGACTTCCACATGCGTTCGGCAATCGATTCAAGGGAATAAAATTGTCGAGCGGCCCATTCGGTGCCGTTGAGAAGGTCTTCTGGCGACATCAGTGCCGGCTGGAAAACTACGTGTTGCTTCCCGTCGTACTTCGACCAATCACGAGTGAGAATTCGACCTTCTGCATCAAGTCGGTTGAAGAGAGGCGTATTGGGGTACGGAACGAGAATGCCAATGGTTGCTGAATCGATCCCGATCTCACGGAAAACTTCCACGGTACGCCTGAAGATGCTCCGGTCATCGTGATCAAACCCGAAGACCACGCCTGCCTGGATCGCGATACCGTACTGATGAAACCGACGCACGATTTCCCGGTAGGAGGCAACATCGTTGTGTCTCTTGTTTGCACCGTTCAGACTTTGCTGTGAGATGGACTCCAGTCCTACGAACAGCGCCTTGCACCCGCTTCGGGCCGCGAGATGCAGAAACTCGTCGTCGAACGCAACATCAAGTGTCGATTGACTTGTCCACCATCGACCGAGCGGCGTGATTGCCTTAAAGAGTTCTTTCGCGTAGTTGCGGTTGGCGCCGATATTATCGTCCCAGAACACGAGCGCCCGGCCTGGCATCCGTCGGATTTCCTCCCGCATTTCGTCGATCGGGCGATAGCGCATGCGCCGCTGATACATTTGTGGAATCGAGCAGTAGTCGCACGCAAAGGGGCATCCCCGCGTGGCAATGGTAACGCCTTTCCCATACACACGACCTTTGATCAGATCCCAGCGAGGGGCTGGCATTCCCATCAGATCCGGCAGGCGGTCACTCCGATAGAATCGGGCAAGGTTTCCTTGCTCGCAGTCGTAAAGTACTTTTGGCCAGACAAGTTCTCCTTCTCCAACGACGACAGCGTCGGCGTGAAGTGCCACTTCCTCCGGCATCAATGTGGCATGAGGCCCGCCGATGACGACCGGAATTCCCCGTTCCCGGTACCTGGCAGCCAGCCAATATGCGTGCGGCGCAGCAGCGGTGTTGGCGGTAATGCCGACCAGGGAGTATGGCTTGTCAAACCGCACGCGCTGGACGATTTCATCCGTATGCGTCACGCGCCAATGCGCAGGGGAATATGCCGCAAGAAGCGGCATCGTAAGTTGTGGGAAGCGGATGATCCGACGATAGCGGACATAGCGTGACTCTGCCGCTTCCGCGGTGATGAGTTCAACCCAGTGCGTGTACTTGCGTCCTGCCATTCGCTTAAACCTGACAAAAGAAGTCAACTTGCATTGAGAGTCGTCAGTCAAAATCCTCCGGCTCTGCGGCATTATATGTAAAAATGTATAAGTATTCCCGACATTTGTATACGTCCTGCTCGCATCAACTTCGTATATTGTTATCGTTAGTCTTGTATCAAATTGGCGAACAATGAAAGGACGGAGAGACAATGCAAAAACGTAAACTTGGTAAAAGCGGACTCGAAGTTTCGGCTCTCGGTCTCGGGTGTATGGGCATGAACTTTTCGTATGCACCGTTCCCCGAACGAAAAGAGATGATATCGCTTATTCGTTCAGCGGTCGATGGAGGGATTACTTTTTTCGACACTGCTGAAGCCTACGGGCCCTTTACAAACGAAGAACTTGTGGGTGAGGCTCTTGCCCCATTCCGCAATCGCGTGGTGATCGCAACCAAGTTCGGTTTCAAGTTTGGCGCCAGAGAAGAACAGAATGGCCTGGATAGCCGGTCGGAACACATCAGGCAGGTCGCCGAGGCGTCGCTCAAGCGACTCAAAGTCGATGCCATCGATCTCTTCTATCAGCATCGCGTCGATCCGGATGTCCCGATTGAAGATGTGGCGGGGACGGTCAAGGAATTGATCCGCGAGGGAAAGGTGAAACACTTTGGACTTTCTGAAGCAGGAGTGAAGACCATCCGTCGTGCGCACGCAGTTCAGCCTGTGACAGCAGTCCAGAGCGAGTATTCGCTGTGGTGGAGGCGTCCGGAAAAGGACGTGATACCGACACTCCAGGAACTCGGGATCGCCTTTGTTCCCTTCAGCCCCCTTGGGAGAGGGTTCCTTACCGGAGCGATCGACGAGAAAAAGACTTTTGAAAAATCCGACTTTCGAAGCATTCTTCCCAGGTTTACTCCGGAAAACCGGAAAGCGAATCAGACGCTCGTGAATCAGCTCGGCACCATCGCAAAAAGGATGAATTCAACGCCGGCGCAAATTGCGCTGGCGTGGCTTCTTGCCCAAAAACCGTGGATCGTTCCAATCCCGGGAACGACAAAACTCAATCGATTGCGGGAAAACATCGGTGCCGTTGACATTACGTTGACTTCCCGGGAGCTGAGCGAAATTAGTTCTGCGCTTGAATCGATCAACGTCGTGGGAGACCGCTATCCCGATGCGTTGGAAAAAGGAACGGGGCTGTAACAATAAATGGTTGCCTCAATGAGGTCCCTCGGAGTTAGGAATAATCAAAGGGAGCAGAAATGCAAGCGGTTCAACTGAACAATAATGTGGAAATGCCCCTATTGGGATTCGGAGTTTTTCAGGTAACTGAGGCCGGCGAATGTGAAAGAGCCGTTTATGAGGCAATACAGACTGGCTATCGGCTGATTGACACCGCTGCTTCATACGGAAACGAAGTGGAGGTAGGCAAAGCCATCAAACGAAGTGGCGTGGCAAGGAAAGAACTGTTCATAACCACAAAGCTCTGGATTCAGGATGCAGGGTATGAAAGCACGAAGAATGCATTTGAACGATCGTTGAATCGATTGCAGTTGGATTATCTGGACCTGTATCTGATTCATCAGCCGTACGGAGACATCTATGGCTCATGGCGCGCCATGGAAGAGCTGAATCGTGAGGGCAACGTCAGAGCCATTGGCGTTGCAAACTTCCAGCCCGACCGGATCATGGACTTGATTCTCAATAACAAAGTAACCCCGGCGGTTAACCAAATTGAAACGCATCCTTTCTGTCAGCAAATCGAAACCCAACGGTTCCTGAAGGAAAACAACGTTCAAATTGAATCCTGGGGACCATTTGCTGAAGGCAAGAACAATATCTTCCACAATGCACTACTCGAATCGATCGCCGGACAACACAAGAAGTCTGTAGCCCAGGTCGTTTTGCGTTGGTTGACGCAGAGGGGAATCGTCGCTATTCCTAAGTCTGTTCGCAAGGAGAGAATGGAGGAGAACTTCAACGTTTTCGACTTTGAACTCAGCGCCGAGGATTTGGACGCGATAGTTTCGCTTGACACGAAGAAAAGTCTATTCTTCGACCATCGTGATCCGGCAATGGTGAAGCGATTAGCCGCGAGAAAACTTGATATCTAAATTCATAAGGATGAAAATGAAAAACATCAAAGCATACGGAACCGAGGCAGTTCATGCGCCATTGCATTCAATAAATATTAAGCGAAGAGAACTCTTGCCTCACGATGTCGAAATGGATATTCTTTACTGCGGTATTTGTCATTCAGATTTGCATCAGATAAAGAATGATTTTGGACATACTACGTTTCCCATAGTTCCGGGCCACGAGATTGTGGGTAAAGTAACCCGAGTGGGCGGTCAAGTCAGACAATTCAAAGTTGGCGACCTTGCTGGAATAGGTTGTATAGTAGATTCCTGTGGCAAATGCGAATACTGCAAGGATGATTTGGAACAATTCTGCGATGAAGGAGTTACCTTTTCCTTCAACAGTCCCGATAAATATCTCGGAGGAACGACATTTGGTGGTTTTTCTGAAACCTATGTTTGCAATGAGAATTATATTCTTCATATACCCGAAACACTCGATTTAGCATCGGCTGCACCTTTACTATGTGCCGGTATTACGGTGTATTCCCCTTTGAAACACTGGCACGCCGGTCCCGGTAAAATGGTTGGTATTTTAGGTATAGGAGGGTTAGGGCATGTGGCGATCAAAATAGCAAAAGCGATGGGAGCTCACGTGGTTGTCTTTACAACATCGCCCTCCAAAATAGAAGACGCCAAACGTTTGGGTGCAGATGAGGCTGTATTATCAACCGATGCTGAACAGGTGAAGAAATATGCTCGCAAAATGCATTTCATTATTGATACTGTTTCGGCCAAACACGATGTTAATACTTACCTTAATCATCTGAGACACGATGGCAGCGTTGTGCTTGTAGGATTGCCACCGGAACCAATTGAAATAAGAGCTTTCAGTGTTGTAACAGGCCGCCGTAGTTTCGCAGGATCCAATATCGGCGGTATTGCCGAAACCCAGGAAATGTTGGACTTCTGTGCAAAGCACAATATCACGGCAGATATTGAACTCATCAATGTTCAGCAAATTAATGAGGCATTTGAGAGATTAGAAAAAGGCGATGTGCATTATCGCTTTGTAGTTGATATGGGCTCATTAAAAAATTAAATATAGAGCTGCATCTCCTTTGGCAGTTCTTCTTGGTTAACTTAAAGAGTCAATTAGCAATGGAAAAGGTTATTATTCTTGGCGCCAGCGGTAATATCGCAAAACACGTTATCGATATTCTGGTAAAGGAAGATGATGTCCGCCTGACCCTGTTTCTCCGCAACAAAAGCAGATTAGGGAACGTTGGTATCTCCAAATGCCAAATCATTGAAGGCGACGTCCTGAATTATGATAAATTGAAAGAGGCTATACATGGGCAGGACATCGTCTATGCCAACCTTGCAGGCGATCTGGAGCACATGGCAACGAACATCGTCAAGGCCATGAATGAGAAGAGCGTCAAGAGGCTTATATTCATCAGTTCGATTGGAATCTACGATCAGACCCTGAAACCGGTGCTAAAACCGTACCGGAAAGCTGCCGATGTTATCGAATCATCAAACCTTGAATATACTATTTTGAGACCTACCTGGTTCACAGATGCAGATGAAATCGATTTTGAGATAACAAGAAAAGGCGAGCCGGAAAAAGGATCGATCATTTCGCAAAAGAGCCTGGCGACATTCATCGCAACAATCATCAGATCGCCGGAGAAGTATGTCCGGGAGAGTCTGGGAATCAACAAACCAAATTCCTAAACCAATATTCATTCGAGAGGAAGTAGGTGACGGCATGACAGAGCTCGCCGGATGGGATAATTTCTACGTCATCGTTGGCTCGGCCGCCGGCGCATTGATTGGATTGCAGTTTGTCGTGTTGACGCTGATTGCCGAGAGGCCTCCACTGCGTGCGGCTGAGGCAGGAGCTGCGTTTGCCACGCCGACGATCGTTCATTTCGGGACGGTATTGTTCTTATCCGCAATCCTTTGCGCACCGTGGCAATCGGTCACTCCTGTTGCGGCGGTTTGGGGGCTGACAGGGTTGGGTGGGATTACCTACGCTACCTGGATCGTTCGGCGGATGCGAAAGCAAACCGTCTACAATCCGGTATTTGAGGACTGGGCATTTCACGCCATCCTTCCCTTTGTTGCGTATGTAACACTTGCGTTCTCCGCTTGTGCGATCCCGTCGCACACACGGGAGGCGTTGTTTGGTGTTGGAGTGGCAGCATTGTTGCTTCTCTTCATCGGGATTCACAACGCCTGGGACAGCGTCATCTACCATATTCTGGCGACCAGCCGCGAATCTAACGGTGATCGTTCCTGAACAGAGACAACTCTTCACGAATTGTGAAAAATGACAGCGATGAGTACATTATGCGGCATATGAAGCACTTCAAAACAATTGCCGAATTGGACCAAGCCGAGGGGTTTGGACCTCCCGAACACCCACTCATAAGCTTGAATCTGCTCCAGGGTGCATCCACTCTAGAGAAGAACATGGAGTTCGCGTGCGATTTCTACATCATGTGTTTCAAGAAGGTAAAATCTGGCGAACTGTGGTACGGCAAGACAAAATATGATCACAACACTGGGCTTATGTTTTTCACAAAGCCCAATCAATTGCTTACTGCCCGCGGTCTCCAGTTGGCGGAAAAAGGATTTGCGATACATCTTCACGAAGATTTCCTGATGGGGCACGCTCTGTTCGGCGAGATCAAGAACTACGCCTTCTTCGACTATGAAAACCACGAAGCTCTTCACCTGTTACCGAGGGAAAAGGAAATCATGTGGTCGCTCTATCATAAAATGGATACGGAGTACCACAACAATCCAGACGAATTCAGCAAATCCATTATTCTCTCACACTTGGATTCCATGTTGAAATATGCCCAGCGGTTCTACAAGAGACAGTTCATCGACCGGAAGCCGTTGACAGGCATGACAGTGACGAAATTCAATAAGCTCCTGGGTGTTTATTTCGAAAAAGGGAGTGCCGGAGATAAGGGGTTGCCGACGGTGAATGCCCTGGCTTCCCAGTTGAATCTTTCTCGGAGGTACTTAAGCGACTTGTTGAAGCAGGAAACGGGCAAGACTGCGTTGGAGCTGATACATCTCTACGTGATCGCGGAAGCCAAAAACCTCCTCGTGACCGGCGACATTGGCATCGCCGAAATCGCCTACAAGCTCGGCTTTGACAACCCGCCGTATTTTTCCCGCCTGTTCAGAAAAGAAGTAGGGATGAGTCCCAAGGAATTCAAGAACCGATTTCTCAGTTGATGCATATCAGTTCTTCGACACTTAACCTTCAGCTTCGAGCGTGTGCCTCACGGTGGACATAGTGCCGACATACTGCGGAAGGTTGGTGTGTCCCATCAGCTGACGGATCGAATGCGCTTTGCCGAGATGAAACCAGTAATGGAAGATGTTTCTCAGCAGCAGGGTTCCGACATCGTCGGCCATGGGTTTTCCTTCCCGGAGAAAGTGGACCTTCAAGTCTTCCGTCTTCAACTTCAACAAATACACATCCGCCTCCTTGGTAATGGTGTGCCAGAGATCCCACATCTCATTCCAGGGAGGAGTACTGGCCGGTTGACCTGTCCCGAAACGTTTACGCAAATCGGGTGCAATGTTGCGACCCTGACCCAATTGTATCCAGAGCCCGTGTTCCTGCAGGGCGAGATGGCCTACTGTCCAGGCCATGGAATTCATTGGTTCGGCGCGACGGCTCCCGTCCTCCGGACTAATTCCCTCAAAACAGCGCGCAAACTCCCCGCGCGTGAAACGCAATTGTGTTACTAACGGGTGGATCATAGTTACCTCGAATCGTTGGAATTGTTTGACTTCATTGATGAATAAGCATTATCTGATCATTGTGTTCTCGTTCAGCGACCGGTCCGCTTTTCGGATCCCATAGAGCGGGATCGGACAACATAGAATCAATGCCCAGTATTTGATTCAATGCTTTTTTTCATAGCAAGTAAGGTGTCCTGTGTTTCTCGTGCGATTTTTCTTTTTATGATGAAATTGAGCAACCACACTTTCAATTTTGAACTTGAATAGAAGTGTGACATTTCTACTTTCGTGATGTTTTCCCCTATCTTGGAAAGGTTTGACTCTACGACGTAGTCAGGCAATAATTTCGTGATCCCCATGGTATCGTGAGGAAAGACGGTAACGATTTTTTGCATCGGAACAACTTCAATGTCTTTTTCAATACAAGTATTCTTCCCGTCTATTAAATGGCATTGATACGATACGCCAGTATCTCGAAACTGCTTGCCCGAAATTAAGTCAACTTTATTTACACGTGGATGATAGTCTGCAATTTTTGACAAGTCCATATTAAATTCCCACACTTTTTCCAAAGCGGCATTAATTATCACTTCCTGTTTCGATTGAAATTTTGGTCTCAACGTGTCTCCTTGCAAATAGTAATTTTTGATCAATCCTTAGCTCCGCTCCCGGTGCAACCCTCCGATGTGGTCGTTTATTTAGGAGCAGAGCTCCTTCACAGCCTGGTTAGAGAATCAGTCGAGTGCGGACCAATCTTCCGCACTGTCGTGCAAGCAATCCATACGGATGTTGCGCGGATGCTCATTATCGCTATCCCAATTCAATGGATTTTCGACGATGTACTTTCGTATGCGGTCGAGATCGCGGCCATCCCGGATGACGTGTTCGTAATACCCTCGGTGCCAGAAAGGCGTGCCCATTGTCCGCTGTAATTCGTTTATTTCTTTGGCGGACTTCATTTTGAATCGACCAACTATTATGGGTATCAACATTCGGCGTCGTATCAAAAGTGCTCCCGGTTTGAGCGATCCTCCCGATCCAGGTAATTTCTCTGGTATGTGTGATTCTCCTGAATCCGCCGAACTTTTTGGTGTGGGTGATCCTTTTGGTTCAGGTGGTTTCTCTCGTGTGAGCGATTCTCCCGAACTTTCCGAGCGTCCTCGTATGGGCGATTCTTCTGAAGCTACCGAAGTTTCTCGTATGGGTGATTCTTCTGAAGCCACCGAACCTTCTCGTATGGGCGATTCATGAATCGCCCCGACAAGAGCTTTTGACGCACTCACCGGAGCTTTTATCCAGATTATTCCGTGGATGTGATTCGGCATGACAACGTACTGATCGATCTCTACATTTCGGAAGAGTTCCGGTATTTCCTTCCAGCATCGTTCAACGATCTCTCCAATCTGAAACAACTTCGATCGATTGTCCTTTACTTCACCAAACACACAAACACCATTCTTCGTTCGCACGACGACGTGGTACATCCCTTCCTCAGAATAATCATATCCTTT
>CAZOIM010000070.1:9710-16546 GCA_964579855.1 uncultured Ignavibacteriaceae bacterium
CTACTTCGTCGTCTTGATGCCCATCTGGACGCCAAGTTGTTCATACACAACGTCGTTGGGTTCCCAGAGTTCAACCTTGTTCCGTTCGGCATCCAGTATGTGAACAAACTTGCCGTAATTATAGGTTTCGATGGTGTCAAGAACTATTACGCCTTCTTTGTTCAGTTCAGCCACAAGCTTTTCCAGGTCGGCAACTCTATAATTGATCATGAAATCCTTTCCCGACGGATCAAAATAATGTGTTGAATCTCTAAACGGACTCCATTGCGTAAACCCTTTTTTGGTTGAATCCTCGGCTTGTCTCCACTCAAAGACAGTTCCATATTGGTTGATGTTCAATCCAAGGTGGGTCTTATACCATTCTTTTATTTTCTTGGGGTCCTTACATTTGAAAAAGATTCCCCCGATGCCCGTTACTCTTTTCATTGTGGCATCGCTGCTTGAGTTGTTCGTTATCAAATTGTTGACAGCGAAACCAAGTCCGAATGATGTTGCAAGAAGAGCAACGATTATTGCCGATGCCCTCAGACTTGGCCCTGCATTCCTATCCGACGAAGGTAATTCCATAGCACTCCCTTTCAATTAATTGATAAATCCCGAACGGCAAAATTGTGCATAAAGTTTCCGAAAACTACGCCACGGTGAGGGACTTGTCCGCCGATTTTCTGGACGGGACCGAATTATTTCCGGGAACGCTTCCCACCGATCTTCGGATACTTGTCTGAGGATGATGGCCCTCGAGTGTCCACCACCTTGGCTATCGCGGTGATGGTATTCCAATTGCGCGTGGTGACCGGTACCCCGAAGAGTCGGTCGATTGTGCCGAGATAGCTGATGACTTTCATATCGCGCCGATACTCGCCAAAGACGAATCGATTTGTTCGTGCAAGGATTCGAAGTAACCACCTGCCGTTGGAAGGAAAGCTCATCGGCATCGAGGGCTCCAGGCGGGGGCGTTTGGAGAGAACGCTCACGAAGCGGACGATGTCCGGACGAATCGGGCGGTGTGCGAAAGGATTCTGAGCCATCAGTGCAAGAATCTCCCGGGCCTCGCAGATCACGATGTGAGTTTCAAACGCAAGCCTTCGCGTTATTTCCGTGCGGAGCTGTGCCCGGGTGATTGGTTGTCGAATCACGAAAGTGCCCGCCGCGCCGATGTTGTGGACATCCAGGTGTTTGAGATGTTCAGTGAGAATGGTGGGTCGGAAAGTCCTGTGACCGCCGACGTTAACTCCTCTTAGAAGAACTACAAGTGCCATTATTGTCCTCGCCCGTTCAGTGGCAGGCACGCTCTTCATTTAATGATTGCACAACACTTCATTTTCTCTGCGCGGCCTGTTCCTAACGTTTCCGAATACTACGCCATGGTGAGGGGAGTCGGTTATTCAGGAGCAGAGCTCCTTCTCAGCTTAGGTTTCCGATCTTGAATGACAATAGTTTCGGCAATGCGATCATGCACTGTGCGCCTGTTGGGGTCAATGAAATATTGTAAGAAACCAAAACCAAATTCCAAAAATGAAGCGCCATATCCCAGTGCCCGTTCCACTGCATGCCAGAAACCGATCTTTTCGTGGACAACGGAAACAACTCGAATGCCCATCAGCCGTTTTCCGAGCGTCTTCCCATTGCCATAATAGACTGAAAGTGAAAAGTATGCTACAAGCGGAATAATGCTATACCAATGTTCATAATCAAACACTAGAAGCAAATCTTCTTTCACAAGACCAAACTTCTGCAATTGCCTGGCACCGAGCATGAGAAGAGGCATGCACACCACGGCCGTTATCATAAAATCAAGAAAAAAAGCTCCTGCACGACTTTTGAAAGACGCCAGAGGCAGGCCGTGCAACTCTTGCATTCGGTGAGACTCGGTTCCATTGTACGTGTTGTTCTTTGTAGTGCTCATTGAGAAGTTTTCCTTATGAACAAATTACGTATCCTTGCCGCTTCATGCACCGGAACTATCGCCGCCAGCCGGCATCCGTTTTTGCCTCACCGTTGCAATCTTCGGTGAGTCAGGAGCAGAACTCCTTCACAGCCTGGGGTTGCCGGCAGACAAGTTCGCCGGTCACAGCCGATCCTAGTGCTTCGCAGTTGAGTCGGCAACCCGCTGCAAGCTCGCTTTGCTTTCCTCTGCCATCTTTTGAACCTCCCGGAACAAATTCAGCCAGTCCTGCATCCGACGCATATATGCTTTGTACTTGGGTTTCAACATCCTGCCGTTTCCTTGATAGAATGTGTCTTTGGTTCCAAACGGAACAATCTCTCTCTCGGAAAACTCAATCAGTTTTGTGTACTTATTCAGAAGAACGTCAAGAGCATTGTAATACTCGGAAACTGTTTTCATGGACTCAACGGGCAAGAGTATAATAGCATCCGATGCCTGGACAGCTTGCCACATACCTCGCGGCGGGCGATCGGCACCGCCAATCTCGAGAAGAAGCGGAATGGGTTTCTTCTCACTCTCATAGGCCCGGCGCCATTCCGTAATGAGTTTATCGAGACGAGGGATGACTTGATTTGCGCCCCGTGAAAAATCGCCAATCTCTTGCGTGAGTGCGGCGAGGAATTGCTGCCGACGCTGATCGGTCTCACGCTGGTGACTGTATTCATTCAATTCAAAGGCAAGATACACTCCTATAAACACAATGAGAAGCTCCACCAGGAGGTGCCGGGCTCCTTCGACGATCTTCTTTGCGGACAAGCTCATTCCTTCTGCCATTCAGGCTCCTCAATGAAATGGGATATGGCCTTTCGGTTAGTGGGACTACTTCGATCTTGGTGCAGCACTACGCTCATCAAAACGAATCTTTGCTTGCAAGCTACGCTTCCGAAAACTACGCCACGAGGAGGGACCTGCCTGCCGATTCTCTACCTATTTGCCGACAGTTGTATTCCGCTCTCATTCAGCGACTGTTCCGTTTTTCAGGATCCCGTACAGCGGGATCGGACGATCCTGGGTCGATGCAGAATAAAGGAATAGTATTGACCCGGTACTGATTTGCTCTGCCATTGCCAATCGACAAGGAATGGCTTCTGGGGCACGCAATCCTACTTCAACTTCTCCAGAGCCGTTTTTGATTCTTCGAGATCCGGGTTCAGCTCCAGGGATTTCCGGTAAGCCGTGCGCGCGGAGTCGACCTTTCCGAGCTTCTCGTAGGTCATGCCGATTCGCCAGTAGGCATATTCTGGTCCTGGAGCGTCTTTCACGTGAGGCCCGTTCAGAAATCGTTCAAAGAAAGCGAGACCCCCTTCCAGGTTCGTACCGGCCATAAGTTCTGTCTTACCGAGCTGGTAGTATACAAGAAGATTGCCGGGATCCTTCTTGAGAGCGCTTTCGAACATGCTTCGTGCTGTCGAGAAATCATTTTTTCCGAGATAATACAATCCGGCCAAATAGTACAAACCTGACTTATCGTCGACCTCCCTGACTGCTTTCTTGAAGACTTCGTCGGCCTTTGTCCCATTGTTCTGATTCACGTAGAGGAGCCAGAGCGCCCGGTAAGCATCCAGCTTTCGGGAGTTGCTGGAGATTGCCTTCAGGTAACACTGTTCCTCTTGAGCGCTCTCCTTCTGGTACCCATGGACTCTCCCCTCCGACAGATAACCTGCATAAGGATCATATGTCTTAATCGTGTCAGCCTCTGCCATTGCCTTCTCAACACTCCCCCCGATAATGCCCGGTGCCTGCAGGTAATACTCGATAACGCTCATCCTTGCTTCCGTGAATTTTGGGTTGAGACTGATTGCCGCCAGGTACTGCTCTTTACAGTTCGTAGCCGCACCGAATTTGCTGAATATCCCGGCCCGCTGCGCCTTTGATCCGTACGCATTGCCGAGCATCAGATGGTACTTCGCGCTGGTGTCGGCGAGTTCGACTGCCTTCTGCAGGTAATCAATTGCCCCTTCGTAATCGCTTTGTATGCTGAGCACACCGAGATAGTAGTAAGCTTCGGCATTACGAGGATCTTCTTTGACAGCCTCGAGGAAGGTTCTCTTCGACTGTGCAATGTTCCCTTCGTCATAAAGGCGAACGGCCTTTTCGAACTGTGTTTGTCCCGAGGAAGGGAAAGGAATGAGCAGAACGAGCAACGCAACCGCCACAAACGTCTTCATAATCCCGCCTTTCTGTGGAAGACCAAAGTGAACAGCATCCCGGTAGATGAAGTAGTGAGCAGGCGCCCAGTTGTGGCGTGCTTACCTGCAAATATCCTTCTTTTACTTTTCCAATCCCCAAACGACAAACCCGCATGCTCTTTTGCCAAATAAGAACATGCGGGCCGTTTGAATTCTCAGGTCATTCTTTTTGCAGGTTGGTTCGCCTCTCTATTTCCTTCCGAATCTTCCAACGAGAAGTTAAGCAATTAGCGTTTCCTTTTCAACAAAAGTCTCCCACAACGAACACTATTGCCAATTGAGGAAAAACAAAGACGAGGCGAGGTCGAGTCCGAGGGAACTCAAGAACAGGCTTCTGAACTGATTCATACCCGTTTTCCGACAGTTGTATTCCGTTCCAACTCGGCGACTGTCACGTTTTTCGGGATCCCGTAGAGCGGCATCGGACAACGTCGGATGCACGCCTCGCGAGGGTGTAACCTTCACGGTCTATGGCGTCATTGAAGCAGCTGGATCGCTCGTTCCAATTGCTTGTCTCTTCCCTCGTCGATGTCATTGCGGGTTTGCAGCACGTACACATCGGGAGGGACGCCGTTCCATTCAACCATCGTACCGTCAAATCGACGAAAATACGACGTGGGAATTTGGATTCCTTTGCCGCTCGGCAACTTGAAGGTTTGTGCGGATCCTCCTCCACCCCCCGTGGTATCTCCTATTGTCGTGACGGTGGGTATCTGCTTCATCAGTTCGGGAAAGAGTTCGGCGGCACTGAAGCTTGCCCCGTTTATCAAAACAGCGACAGGCTTGTGATACAGAATTGGACCCGAGGGGACGATTCTGCTTGTGAAGGACGTGGAACCATCAGGCATATAGAACGCATACATGATAGTCGTGGTCGCAAAACGGCTGACAATGGTATTCCAAGTGAAATTGCTGCCACCCCCGTTGTTCCGGACATCGAGAATCATCCCCTTAGTGTCTTGAAGGTGGGCCAGTACGTCATCTATTGCGTTCGGCCAACTCCCATCGCCAAACGTTGAGAGATAACAATAGCCGATGTTCCCCGGCAATATCCCGTATTCCATTTTGTTGCTGCCTGCCAGGTGTAGGTCGGTATCGAAGTATTTTCGCACTACGAGGGGACTGTATGTTTTGTCGTCGACTTGACGAGGCCATTCGTATGTCTCGATGGTGCCTCCCCCTTCCGTCAGTACTTCCACGTGACCATCACGCAACTCTGCAAGCAACTTGTTGAATACCGGATAGACTTCATCTCCTTTTGACGCTGCCACAACCGGCCTGTAGACCTGAACAAGACTATCCCAGTTGATGCGTTTGAATTGCAGAAAAGGGTAGCGAGTTTGCACGATCTGCGAGAGGACGGTGAAGTCGTCCAGGTTTTGGCTTACCTCCGGGTTGCTGACAAAAAGATCGCTGCACCCATAAACAGCAAGGCACACAAGAATGCAACCGCAGAGTGTTTTGCGAACGATCATTGGACAGTCTCACAAGCGGTAGGTAACCGTGGCGACAAGATTGTCACTCACGGCAAGAAGGTAACTCCACGTCCCGGATTGGCAGATTTCGAACCTATAGCCTGCGCTCGCCGAGAGCACGTCACTCAGGTCGTACCGGAGTGCGAGTTCGGTGTGTCCACGGACGCCCGATAGGAGAGAGCCGAATTTTACGAACTTTGCATCGTGGTCGTGCAAATCAGTCAACCGGGCCCCGAAGGAAAGTAGATTCAATTCCCCGGAGAGATTGAGGGTGAAATCTGATTCCAGGGGCATGGCGAGCGTGGAATTGATCCCTGCGGAAAAGAACATCGCGAATGAATATGTATTAAACAGGGCATTTCCGCCGCTCGCAATATTCTGCTGACGATAGTACACGAAGAATTCGGCGGACGGTCCGCAATAGGCGAAGACGTTGCGGCCCAGCAACGAAAAACTTCCCGTCGGACTGAGAAAATCCAGACCGAGCGACGCCTCGGTAATTCCTGCGGAGACATTGTAGTTCCGCACGTCCGAGGATTGTCTATAGATGAATCCCAGACGATAGGCGGACGAGTCACTCCGGCGAAGCCACCTCGCCTCGAAGTATGGCAGTGAACCGGAGTACCATTGGTCCGATATGTAATCGTCCCGAATTGCAAAGTGACCGAGTCCGGCTCTGACGGAAAGGCCGCTTCCTAACTTGTCCGCAGCCTGTTCGGAAGATTGGGGATATGCATTGCCAAGAGGAACGACGATAACAATGATGACGAGTACGAACGTTCTCATCTTCAACCTCATCCAAACATCAGTGAAGCCTTATGCATAATTTTTACCGTAATGGTTCTTTGATTCATCCCTGTTTTCCGACTGTTGTGCAATGTTCCAACTCAGCGACTGTCGCGCTTTTCGGGATCCCGCACAGCGTGATCGGACAGCATATGTGAGCCAAGTCGAACCATTGGCGGAACTATCCGACAACGTAGGTGATCTATTTTGTTTGCTGTCTCCTACACCCGAGAAACCATCTGTAAATCTTGTCCTCGCCGTACACTTCCCATTGTGTTTGCCAATGGTTATAGCCATTAAACGTTGAGAGCGAGTATTTGACATTGCACTCATCAAGTCTCTTTGCCATTTGGTAGGTCTCAGTGATGTCGACAATCTCGTCCCCCGTACCGTGGAAAATCCATATAGACATTCCGGACAGCTTACACGCGCTATCCG
>CAZOIM010000071.1:0-16457 GCA_964579855.1 uncultured Ignavibacteriaceae bacterium
TACAGCCGAAACGGTTTGGCCCAGGAATTGACCAATCCAAGAAATGAACCGATCCTCCAAGCATATTACACATATCATTTCGACGGAATCGATATTCTTGCCACGGACAGTCGGAAAGGGTTGGATAATATTCTGGGGGCAGTTGAATCCATTTACAGAGTACGCCAGCAAAATGCAATGAGCCTGCTGACAAAAATGTTCTTCGATGCAAAGGCTAAAGAAATCGCCAAAATATTTCTTTCTTACCCCGATATTTCAGTATTCGATAAATTGGCGACGTACGATCCCGAACACCGAACCGACTACATGGATGCGAGAACGAAAGCGCAATAGCAGTTGAATCGACGAGTGCACAGTATTCCATGTTATCATTTTATTTCTACATTCAGAATCCTGTCCCCTACCTGAATATTATCCACTACCTCCATTCCTGTTGATACAGAAGCAAAGCGGGTGTACCGACCGTCGAGATGTGGTGTTGGAATATGGGTAATAAAGAATTGACACCCCTCCGTGTCTTTTCCCGAACTTGCCATTCCCATTGAACCTCGTTCGAAGTCTTCCATTCCCCATTCGGATCGAATCGCAAAACCAGGCCCTCCCCAGCCATCGCCGCGTGGATCACCTCCCTGAACCACAAAATCCGGAACGACCCGGTGGAACGTAAGTCCATTGTAAAACTTTTGTTTAACAAGTTTGAAGAAGGCGAGAACTGTTAAAGGTGCGTTCTCCTTGTCGAGTCGGACGGTAAACGTACCTTTCGTGGTTTTGAAAGTAACTCTTTGACTTGAACGAATCGCCTCGAGCATCTTCCAATCATTCTCTGTACGAATATTTTGGACTGGCAAGGGACTTGGTCCAGAGTATTTCCTTCCGGTCAATGCAACGAGTGCATTTGCAGAACCGATTGCGACGGTCCGATTAGAATCGACGAGCGATTGGACCAATACTGTGACTGCCGTAGTATCATGCAGCCGAACGAAACTCTCCTGGATCGCCAACAGGGCTTCAGCGTCCTTCGACGAGGAGAGTTTAGAATAGGCGGAAACAAATCCGTTGACTATTCTGCCACCAAGGCCTGCCTGTTTACACATTGAGAGCAAGGAAGAGTCGGTAAATGCCGTGGCAATAAGAGTCGTGATTGCCATATCATTTCTTTCGAGTCCTCTGCCCATTTGGTCAACCAGAATTGATGGGAGGGAATCCACAAACTGCTGTTCAACCACGTGCCTTGCAAGGACTCCAGGTTGAATCATCCGCACAACAATATCCCACGCTGACATCGCTATACGTACAGAATCACTCGTCAGACATCCAATGACGTATTGAACATTCGGCGTTGTCGGCACAAAGCTCAACGCTTCAACGAATTTTGCACGCAACAAATTTTCGGCAGATTTGCCGCTCACGAGAGGCTTAACGATTGAAAGGTCGTCGGGAAATAACCTTGCGAGTGCTACAATTGCCTCGCCTTGCACGAGGGGCGCTGAATTCGAAGGCGACGTCGCCAGACTTTTAAGCATCGCACGAATTTTGTCGCGGTACCGCGAAGAAGCCAGGATGCTGGTATCCAAGGATGCCAAAGTCACCACCGAAGTGATCCTGAGATGATCGTTTCTGGAGCCAAGATAATTCACGAGGAGACCTACCAGGCCGGGATCTGCTTTTGCGAGGGATCCGGCGGCACGACACAATTGGACTTCGACCCTCCAATCGGCAGATTGACTTTCGACATCTTGAAACATCTTAATCAATCTCGGTGCTTCTTCAGACTTCGTCTTCCCCAGGAGCGTCGCGAGATTGATTCTAATCTCATCTTCCTTATCGCTCATCTGCTTCACCAGAAGATATGCCCGGTTTGAAATCTCCAGATCGATCACACGAAGCGGGGCACAGCGCAGGAGGGCGTACAGCGCAGCAGATCTGGTTTCAGAATGATTGTCCTTGAGAAGATCGAAGCACAACAAGACTCCGCGTTCGGAAGATATTTTTCGAATTGCAAACCTCCCAATGCTTAACGCCAAATCACGTTTCACACCTATATTTTTTGCAGAGGGTATGAATGCAACAACGGAATTCAGTGCATCCGAATCGCCGCATTTTCCAAGCGCCTCAAATACACGAGGCAAGACCTGGATATCCTGTTCGGGAGTAAGTGCATTCACTAGGGATTTTTCTGCAGTGCTGGTTCCGATTTGACCTAGTGCAAAAGCCGCCGCGGCCCGAATTTGCACGTCCTCATCCTGCAATAACGGAATTACATCAGTGACGGTTGATGTATCTTGGATATTTGCCAAAGCGATCAAAGCCCGATATCGTAAGTCCTTTTGTTTGTTCTGCAAATATGCGATGAGCCTGCCGTCGCCAAGAGACCGATTGTCTTGCAGCTCAAGGATGTCTTTCTGATCCCTGGAAAGCGATTGAGCGCACAGGCAGGGGACAAATATCAGAATCACTGCGATTGTTTTCAATATTCGTTCAAGACCAGTCATTATAATTTATTCTCAAAGGTGAATTACAAGAGAGCCGGGAGTATTTTCAATTCGGACTTATATGAATTAGCATTACTGTTATTTTCGTACACGGAGCGAATTTATTGTATCGGCGATTGAATGGATTTAAATGTGCGGTCCCCGACGAGCATAATCAATCTCAATACCAAGAAAACCATCAAACAAGCACCCTAACGGATGAGCGACATTCCCAGATGCAATTATTGATTCTGGTGATTGAGCTTCGCCACAATGTAGTAATTCTTTGCGGAGAAATTCAATTCATCGGTTACAGAGAATACCAGGCTCAAAGTATCCAAATCCACTGGAATCTATCCCAAACAAATCGTCAGTTCACGTAATTCGGATTTTGTCTAGTCCAAACAGTCTTTTCGCATTCAATGAGGTCACATTGGCGACCTCTTCCTCTGTCAAACCAAGGTATTCAGAGATCTTTCTTCCTATATGTACAATATTCGACGGTTCATTTCTTTTACCCCTCTGCGGCACGGGCGCCAAATAGGGAGAATCCGTTTCGAGAAGAATGTTATCGCAACCGATTTCTACCAGAGTCTTTGCTACAGGCGAGTTCTTGAACGTGACGATACCCGGATACGAAACGAAGAAGCCGCCGCTAAACAGATGCGAAGCATCGGTCGCTGATCCCGTGAAACAATGAAAGACTCCCCTGCCAAAAGTTTTGTATTGACCGTAAACCTCGCCGCCACTCCTCCAATCTGCATGCTCTGAAACATTCTGATCAACAATTTCGATTGTCTCTTCAAGAGATTCCCGGGTATGAATGACTATCGGAAGATTTCTACGTATTGCGAGGTTGATCTGATCTTTGAAAATCCTCTGTTGTGTATCGCGTGGAGAATAATCGTAGTGATAGTCAAGACCTATTTCACCGATCCCGACGACCTTTGGATGATTGGACATGGATTCAATTTCTTGTAGCACTCCATCGGTAGCCTTCATTGCTTCGTGAGGATGTATCCCAACGCATGCGTAGATAATTTCGTATTTCTCAGACAATGCCAGAGCTTCACGACTGGTCCGCTCATCCGTTCCTGGTACAACAATCTTCTCAATTCCAGCCTCTTGAGCCCTTAGAATGACTTCGTCCAGATCTTTGCCAAAGTCTTCGTTAAAAAGATGGGCGTGCGAATCAATATACATGGACGAGTTGAGTAAACAGGTTAGTCAAAAGAGACCATCAAGAGTGAAACTTACCATCCGGACGGGGGCCAGATTCCCAATGAGCTCGACGAAGTGATAGTTAAACATATTCGTAATGTTCAGACCAATCCGCAACGGTAATCCCGCACCTGATAATTCGTAAAATGCCCTCACATCTGCAACTTTGATGGGAACCCTCTGATCTCCATCAATTATTGGAGCAAGCCGAACCAAATTCTCGTCGATAGCTTCAACGCGGCTCATGTACCGATAGTCTGTTTCTAGGGTGAATTGCTCAATCGCTAACTGTAGCGATCCATAGAAGGTGTTACGGGGACGAAACTTCAACACTTCACCGGTCGATAAGTCCTTGGAATCTATGTATGTATAACCCAATTCTCCGTGGAGCAACTTGTCCACGATGTTGCATTTGAGGTCAATTTCCGTCCCACGAATTCTTGCGCGGGTCACATTCGCGAATTCGATCGCAATTGGATTTGAAGTTGTGTCGACCCCGGGTTCTATCAAATCCTTGAAATCATTTTCAAACAAAGCCCAGTCCAGCAGCAGTTGATCCGATATTGCGTGCGACAAGCCCAGCTCATACGATATGCTGCTTTCGGCGTGAAGATTGGGATTGGGCACGATGTTCAAAACACTCACGCCCGTGCTGACACTGGTGTAAAGCTCGCTGATTGCCGGGTATCGAAAACCTGTCCCCAGGGATGCACGGAAGGAAGTTGCATCATCCAGGGAATAGACAAACCCCACCTTTGGATTCAATTGTGAGCCGCTGGTGAGTACTGATACTCGTTGCCAATCATATCTTGCGCCGGCAGTCAATTTCATTGCGCCATTCATGGTCCACTCATCTTGAGCAAAGACCGCCGCCCCAACACCGGGGTGGACCCCAAAGAGGTTGGAGGTCACTCTATCATAATTTGCTGCAAGACCTGCAGTGAGAATGTTTGCCGAGTTGAATGCAAATGTGGCCTCTGCCTCAGTGTAGAACAAATGAGATGTGGACACATTGTTGACTCTCCCTGAGCTGTCATCTCGCCAAAAATTCCCGTAGTAGATCCCTTTCACGTTATAGAACAATTTGTCCGAAACGAATTCTTTGTACGCAAAACTCACGTTGCCACGATTTGTCCAGACACTACCGTTGATCTGTGAATCAGCCGGTTTTGTTGCTTCGCGGAGGCTTTTCCACCAAAAGTAATTTCCGTGGATCCGTTCATTCAAATTGCCGATGAGCGTTATGCTCTGAGTCGGTGTAAGATCGTATATTGTCTTGACATAGAAATCCCATCGATGATAGGCATCGTTTTGTCGGTAACTATCATCCACAGTTCGTGAAATGCTTGCCAGGTATTTTAAAGGTCCGATCTTATTCGAAACACTCACATACCCTCCCGAATTGAACCTGGACTTCGATGACCAGTCCCATTCGGGATAGCCTGGATCGCTGTAGACCCCCGAATAGAAACGGAAGCCGACCTGAGGTTTATCAGGTATGTCCTTTGTTATTACGTTGATTACGCCACCCAGAGCGCTCGATCCGTATAGTGCCGAGCCTGCTCCTTTGACGATTTCGATACGGTCAATTTGAAAAATCGGTATTGTTTCCCAGGTTATTTCGCCTGTATCTCCGGTAAGATAGGGGAGCCCGTCAAAGAGCAAGAGAACTCGCGTTCCCACTCCCCTGCTGTAACCGCTCGAACCACGAATGTTTACTTGATCATACATCATATTTACGCCCGGAACATAGCGTAGGGCATCATCAAGGGTTGTAGGGACTCGTAGCGAAAGCGCCTTGGCAGAAACTGTCGATATGCTGACAGGAACATCGCGTGAACTTTGTTCTCTCCTGCTCGCAGTCACGACGACTTGTTGTGTTTCCACTTCCTGAGGTATCACATGGACTTCCAGAACGACGAGGCTGTCAGGGTGAACGACAAACGGAACAGACCTCCGAGCATAGCCAAGCATCGATATCACCGCGGTGTGTTGTCCGCTTGATACCCGATTAATTTGAAAATTTCCGGAAGTATCCGTTGTCGTCCCGAGAAAAGTACCTTGAATGAGGACATTGGCTCCAACCAGCGGTAGTCCGGAGTTTGCGTCATCGACCTTTCCACGTATCACACCCGTTTCATTCTGGGCGGACGCAAGAAGGGGTATGAACAGTATCGCGAAGAATATGAATGGCCGAGGAATCAAAATGGTTGAGTTGGAGGATTGTGAAAGTCAACATTTACGTCGATGCCCGACTCGATAAAACCATCAGTGACACGAATAACACGCGGAACAGCTGGATTGGACAGGTCCTTCGCCACACCAACGACGCGAAGTTTGCGGATGGTGCTAAAATCTGGCGCAATATGTTGAATCACGCCAATGTACTTGTAGGTTCCAACCGGCAATGGGAAAAAGTAACGTACTGAATCGACGTAGGAGGATAAATTCTCAACGAACGACGGGTAGAGAAAAATAGTCGGAGGACTTGAAAAGAGTCCGCCAATGACCAGGCTTGAATCAAGTGGATAAATTTGCGATGCGAAAATCCATAAATTTGAAAGGCTGTCCGGAGAAGATGGGGTTCCAGGCCAGGTGCCGTCTGCAAAATAGACAGTGCCGCTGATTCCGGGGATGGGCGGAGGTGACGGAGATAAGCCGCCGTTGCAGCTTATCCAAACGACTGCAAAAAGAACCAGGATTCCATTTTTCATGACTGTGCGAAAAAAGTAGCGATAAGCGAATTGAAATGCAACGCTTTCATTGTTTGCATCAGGCTTCTGTGGCGAGTGCATATTGCAGAATCCATTACCGCACTGCGTAACGTTCTAATTTCGTTTTGACAAAGTCTTTGTTACTTCCGACGACTAGTTGTCATTCAGACCAAATGGCAAAAAAACGATTCCGTTCAGATTTAGGCATTGGAATTGTTGGCTCTCTTCTGTATATTTGCTTTCCAAGTCTTACACGAATTCAGTCAATGATCCCCCGAAGTGCAGCAATCGGCTATCCCTCAATGACTCTCCCAGTATTCGAAGGAAAATCCACCGACCAGGAATACGTTCGTTCGTTGTTTGACGGCATAGCATCCCACTACGATTTTCTGAATCATTTCCTGAGTTCAGGTTTCGATATCCTCTGGCGCAAACGGGCTATACGATTACTTCTGGAATTGCATCCGCGATACGTGCTGGACGTGGCAACCGGGACTGCGGATTTGGCATTAGAGGCAGCGCAATCGTTGGGTGCAAGTGTGGTGGGTATCGATATTTCGAATGAAATGTTGGCAATTGGGAGAAAGAAAGTTTCCCGACGTGGTCTCGACGAACTAATAATCCTAAAAGAGGGCACCGCTGAATCTCTCGAATTTGCAGATGGCACATTCGATGCTGTAACCGTTGCTTTCGGCGTGAGAAATTTCACAGATGTCCGTCAGGGCCTTGCCGAAATGTACAGAGTGTTGAAGCACAATGGTACTGCAATAGTCCTCGAGTTCTCCCGACCTCGAACGCTTCCATTCAAACAACTCTATAAATTCTACTTCGAACGAATCCTTCCATTCATCGGCGGCCTTGTTTCGAGAAGCCGTGAATCTTACGATTATTTGCCAAAGTCAGTGAGGGAATTCCCCGACGACAAAGCATTTCTTGACCTTCTTGACTCCATCGGTTTTTCGAACGCTCAACAATACCGTTTGACATTTGGGATTGCAACAATATACATCGGCACCAAAAAGAATTTGGCCCTCATTTCATCAAAGTAGAGAATGCTCATTCGAGTTGGACATAGCCCCGATCCTGACGACGCATTCATGTTTTACGGACTCGCGTCCGGACGAGTAAAGCTTGACGACATCACAATCGAGCACGTTATGGAGGATATTCAATCCTTGAACGTCCGGGCCATGAAGGGTGATCTTGAAGTGACAGCGATCTCTGCCCACGCATTCCCATACGTCGCTGACCGTTATTGGATTATGGCAACCGGCGCAAGCATGGGAGAAGGATACGGGCCGGTGATAGTATCAAAGAAATACAAGACTCTTGATGATTTGAAGGGCAAAAGGGTCGCAACACCGGGAAAACTCACAACTGCCTCGCTATTGTTCAAAATTTTCACGACCGACATCGAAAATATCGATATCCCCTTTGACCAGATCCTGGATAATATCAACGAAGGTAAATTTGACGCCGGCCTTATTATCCATGAAGGCCAAGTTACCTATGCCGCCCAGGGGTTCCATAAGATCCTTGATTTTGGAGAGATGTGGGCACAAAAATTCAACAAATTGCCCCTTCCACTTGGCTTGGATGTTGTTAGAAAGGATTTAGGTGAACCTCTCGCACGACGTCTATCCGATGGTCTGAAGCAGAGCATTCATTACGGTTATACACACCAGGATGATTCGGTCCCCTATGCGCTCAAGTTCGGCAGGGGCATAAGTCGGGATCTCGGGGAACGCTTTGTGAAAATGTATGTCAGTGAATTGACGATTGATATGGGTGAACAAGGAAAGAAAGCTCTCGAATTACTGTTCCAACTCGGAGCTCAAAAGAAACTCATTCCATTTGTTCCTTCCATTACTTTGATCTGAATCGGAATCTTTGATGATCGGGCTGTTTAAAATATTTGATGCTCACGTTCATTTCTACTCAAACTCCTATTTCAAGTTTCTCGTCAAGCAAAAACCGAATAGAGCAGACATCAGTGCTGAACTAAAAAATCTTTCCGCAAAAGGACATCTCGAAATTCCCGGTGAAGACCCTGTCCAGTTGGCAAAACGCTGGATTGATATTATCGATAAATGGAAACTGGAGAGGCTTCTTCTCTATGGCAGTATACCTGGAGACGAAGATGCCGTAGTAAAAGCTGTTCAAGCCTATCCAACTCGGTTTACCGGGATGTTCGCCGTGGATCCAAATTCAAATGTCCTGATGGAGAATGCGGAGAAGAGACTCAAGGAAGACAAACTTCGCGGCATTCTCCTCTACCCATCGCTCTACCAGATCAGTGTCAACGACGAGTGGCTTTACCCTCTCTATAATCTGGTCCAGGACTGCAAAGGAGTTGTGTTCACGCATTTTGGAAAGCTCATCATGCGATCCCGCGATTATGCAGGGGTACCGACAGCCGTCAATGAACAGTTTGCAAATCCAAAGGACTTGATACCGGTAGCAAAGAAATTCCCAGGCATCCGATTTGTCATACCAAATTTCGGTGCGGGCAGGTTCGAGGAACTCCTCGAAGTGGGGAGAACGTGTCCAAATGTCTATGTTGACACGGCTGGTTCAAATTCCTGGATTGCGACGCATGATTCAAAACCTGATCTTCGCAAAGTTTTCCAAAGGACTATCGAAGCGTTCACATCCGGCAGGATATTGTTCGGCTCCGATTCCGGCATGCTTCCCCGTGGTTACCGCTACGATATTGTCGACAATCAGCTCAAGCTGGTCCAGGAGATGCGTATACCGGTACCGGATATAAAAAAGATATTCTACGAGAACGCAGCCTCAATTTTCGGTCCTTAGCGGAGTACCTTATTATTCACGATTTAAACGAAAGCCCCGATCGCGTATTGCCGGTCGGGGCTTTGTGATTACCAATCTTGAATACGATGTACTACGCAGCGACTTCCCGTTCATCAACTTCCGTGATCTCATACAGCGTTGTTCTCTGGGCAGGTTGGAATCCGGATTGCCGGATCAGCTCCTTGCATTCCTCGACATTGGTCTTGTTGATGAAGTTCGCTGCGGCATGGACGTTTTCTTCTAGCAGTGTTCCGCCGAAATCATCTGCGCCAAAGTGAAGAGCGATCTGTCCGATTTTTTTTCCTTCAGAGAACCAGGACGCCTGAATGTGGGGGAAGTTGTCCAGATAGATTCTAGAAAACGCAATCATCTGAAGATAACGCGTAGGAGTAGCGTAGCGAGGAATGATTTTTTCAAGCGGAGTGTTGCCAGGTTTGAACGACCATGGAACGAATGCTGTGAATCCAGATGATTCGTCCTGCAGCTTCCTGATCGACTCGAGGTGCTCAACCACATCTTCGCTCGATTCGAGATGGCCATACATCATTGTTGCAGTTGATTTGAACCCAATTTTGTGTGCCTCGCGCATAACGTTCAACCAGTCTGCCGACGTGCCTTTCTTGCTGCTTATTTTCTTCTTTACCCGGTCCGAAAGGATCTCCGCACCACCGCCGGGAATCGAACGCAATCCTGCGTCCCATAATTTCCTTAAGACTTGAGGAATGGTCTGGCCGGAAACATTTGCCATCCCTATGATTTCCGATGTCGAGAAGAAATGTGGATAGATCTGGGGTACTTCTTTCACGGTGCGCCCGACCAGCTCAAGGTAGTACTCAAACGGCAAAGCCGGATTTACTCCGCCCTGCAGAAGGACAGTTGTAACACCCTTCGTGGCAGATTCCTTAAACTTCTGAATCATATGATCGACGGTGTGAGTATATTCCCCTTCCTCACCAGGATGGCGGTAGAAGGCGCAGAATATGCAATCGATATTGCAGATGTTGGAGTAGTTTGGATTTGTGTCTGATACCCACGTAACCCACGGATTCGGATTCTTTTTGAATCGGATCTCGTTGGCCATCTCACCAAGATCCAACAATTCAGAGCTTTTCAACAAAAAAAGACCTTCTTCGGGAGTTATCCTCAAACCCTTTCTAACTTTCGCGCTTACTTTCTCTAACGTCATAGTATCCTCAGATGCTCACCTTGTACCCTGCTGCCTTCAAATCCTTAATAACGCTGAAGCTAGCTTCTTCAAGTTTCACGACAATCGGACGGATCGTCACTCCGGGGACCCCTTTAGGGAAATTAACATCCGTCATGTGTAAAACACATACGTGATTGCTGCCCAACTTCCCGACGAAATGCCCGATTTCGAACATCGCATATGCAAGATCATCAGAATTAAGAATGAAAAATGCATAGCGGATGTCGGGCCGATCCTGTAATTTGTCAAGTGCGAGCATCTTCCCATGCTCCCGCTCAAGGGCAATTTCTTCCAATCCAATTTCCTTGACAAACTGCGACAATTGTTCTCGCAAAGGATCATTTTTCTCTCCGACGATGTAGACCCTTGAGCTTCCATCCGAATTTACCGGTGTTGGTTGAGATTGCGCCGGCGGTTGCTGTGATACTGCAGGTTTCGGCGGAGGTCTTAGCACTCTTGCCCCCGTTGTCGGATCAGAAGAAGTTGAAACAACCGCAGTGTGCGCGGCTGCTGATACTCCGGCGGGAACGGCGGCAAGATCCGGTGATGCCTGCAGTTTTTCGAGCAGGTCTTTCATTGCATTCAAAATGAGTTGCGCGGACGCCTGAAAAAAGAAACCACCATTTTGATCGGCAAGGATTTTATTCTTGTACGGAAACCCTATTGGCCCGGCTTGTTCCAGGGACTCGAGGCATGCCTTACGCCAGTCCAGGTACTTGCTCTGCAATCTGGCATTGTATCCGGAGAATTCGAATCCTCCTTGTGGGGCAAGTTGAGACCCTGCCGCGACAAGTTGTTCGATTGTTTTCAGTACTTCAGACATACATAGCCACTCAAAGCCTGGTTTGCCACTTCTTGTTAAGTTAGTTCAACCTCGACTGCGAGGAGAAGTGATTCGAATACTTCAATCGCTTTCAGTTCACGATCACCAAGATTGTATGTGAAACACCGCAAGTATTCACCAGCTTCCTCAGCCGTCAATCCGATCCGCTTGCCGTGCACCTCTCCCACCATTTCCAAAATATTCTCAGAGGACTCCAAAGCAAGATGAATGATGTCCCCCAATTCACGCCTCAGAGAACCCTCGAGATTCTTCCTGACAGCCCACACCGCAAACACGAACGGTAGACTCTTCCATTCGTACCATTCGGTCGCGAGATCATAGCACAATTCGAATCCGGCAAGGCCGAATTTGTTCGCCCTGAGCGCTTCATCTCCGATCAGGAGAATTGCATCGAACTGATTCACATCATTCACACCTGAGTGCATGCGTTGAAGGCTTGCACGAACGCCGTATTTCTTCTGGAGCAGCACATTGAGTAATTGTACAGAAGTTGCGGTGTCATCCGTGATGCCAATTCTTTTGCCATCAAGATCCTTCCATCCGTGATTCGAGAATAGCATGACACTTTTAACGTGGTCACGCGTCGCAATACAATGCGGCAAAACGTCAAAGGACTCTTTCTGGTGCAGATAGTCCATTAAGGAGAACAGTCCAGCGTCCATTTGCCCATTCTGGGCAAGCACCCCCATCCTTCGGGGAGTTACTGGCAATATTTTGAACTGACGTTTTTCCAGTTTGGCGTAGAACGGAACAGAATTGAGATAAGGGATCTTCCCTATCACGTGTTCGCCATGAATTTTGAGCGGATTGTAGTACACATCCCGCTCCACTGCGATCTTCCCGGCGTCACTGATAATCTTGACTATTTGTCCTTTTGCGAGAGTTGCGGGACTTATAGCACCGGCATCGTGTGCAATCCGTTCCCCGCCTACGGTGCCATCCATATCATCAGCACCGAAATTCAGCGCGACAGAAGCTACTTCTTCCGTCAGCATGACCCAATACGCCTTAATGTGTGGAAAGTTATCAAGCATGAGACGCGATACCGCAATCATTTTCAAGTCGTCAATGGCGGACGTGAATTGATTGGGCGGTTTGATTCCTGTATCGCCCGGCTGGAAGGCAAGTGGTACAAATGAAAGAAAGCCGCCGGTCTCATCCTGCGCCTCACGCAACCTCGTCATGTGTTCCAGTCGTTCATCGATTGTCTCAACATGCCCATAGAGGATGGTGGCATTCGATGGGACGCCGAGTTGATGGGCGGTTTTGTGAATGTGAAGCCAGGTCTTTGCACCAATTTTTTGATTAAACAGCAATCTTCGTACGCGTTCTGAAAACACTTCTGCTCCGCCACCTGGTAGCGTCCGGAGGCCCGCTTCCTTCAACTGCATGAGCACTTCTTCGATCGGAATCTTAAATTTCTTATGAAAGAAATCGAGTTCAACAGCTGTGAACGCTTTGACGTCAATATTCGGAAAAGTCTTTCGAATTTGGCGCAACATATCGAGATAGTATTCCCATTCCCAGTCCGGATGAAGCCCTCCAGTTATGTGGACTTCGTTTATCTCATTATTAAGCTTTGAGAGAATTTCTTGAATGGTCATTTCATACGCATCGGGACTACCCGGCTTGGTTGCGAAATCGCAAAACTTGCAGGACAGAACGCAAATGTTCGTCGGCTCAATCTTCTGATTGAGAACAAAATAGACGGCATCTCCGCTGCGTCTCTGCTGCGCGTAGTAAGCCATCTTCCCAAGGGAAAGGATATCTTTGGTCGCAAACAAAATCCGACCGTCCTCCAATGAAAGCCTTTCTCCTCGTTCAACCCGGTTCCAAACCGGAATGAGTTCCTTATCTCGAAAATAGATCTCGCTGTTCATTTTGCCGGCCTGCTCACGATTTAGTTCCAGTATTCATTCCAACGTTTGTCAACCCTCCGAACAATATCTTCATCCATCTTCAGAGTCTCGGGATAACCCTTTTTCCAAGTGGCATCGATTCCCATCACGCCCTCGTACACTGGGGATATGCCGATGAGTTTTTGTCCGGTAAACGTCACATCTCGTTCGCAATCGAATCGCGTAAAGATTCCCCAAATATAACTTTCCGGATTCATCAAATCTATGTCTTCACTGACCGCAGCAATGATTGACAACGAATCCAAGTCGGGATTCTTCACCAGTCTTTCAACTACCGCCTTTCCGGCATTTTTCACTTTAACAAGCAACAGACAATTCCCGATGCATCTGGCATCGAGAATCCTCTTGTCCATCAACCGAATGTCAGATGGTTTCTTCTTGAAGGTTCTCGAAGTCGTCGCCTTCCTCGATTGTTTTCGCGTGGCATCCAAAATCATTTTGCTACCGAGGTTCATCTTGTACGACGTGAAATCAAGAGTGTCTAAGGGAACCTTCGGCATCATGATGAAATCGAAATGCGGATCGAAATTCTTTCGTATCGCACCGAGCACCTGCGAAAAGTCTCTAGGGTCAACATCTTCCGAAATAGCGATGATACATTTTGTCAGAGAAAGCTGACCGATACCCATAAGGCCGAGAGCCGTTTTCATGGCTTCCTTCTGATACCTCTCCTCTATGGATACGACCAGAAGATTGTGAAATCCGGCTTCGTAATACGCCCACAGGCTTTGGATCTCCGAATGAAGCATTTTTGCAAGGGGACCGAGAATTTGTTGTGTGGCATCGCCGAGATATTTGTCTTCCATTGGGGGAATACCGACAACCGTTGCAGGATAAATAGGATCCTTTCGGTGCGTGATTGCGGAAACGTGAAAGACCGGGAATTCCGATGCTGCCGAGTAATGTCCAAAATGATCTCCGAAGGGACCTTCAAGCCGCCTCTCTCGAGGATGTACCACACCTTCGAGCACAAACTCTGCATTTGCTGGAACAGCAATAGAGATGGACTTTCCTCGAACAATATCCGTCCGCTTATTTCTCAAGAAGCCAGCAAACATTACTTCGTCGATACCTTCGGGGAGCGCAGCAATGGTCGCTAGCAACATCGCGGGATCGGTTCCAAGAGCGACCGCGAGTTCAAACGGCATGTTCAATTTGTCCGCCTGGAAGTAGTGGAATCCGCCTCCTTTTTGAATTTGCCAGTGCATGCCCGTCGTAGTTTTGTCAAACACGTGCATTCTGTACATCCCGACATTTCTCTTTCCGTCCCGTGGATCATAGGTGAACACCTGGGGAAGCGTTATGAATTTTCCTCCATCCTTAGGCCAACATTTGATGTTTGGCAACGCTTCGAGATCCGGACGATCTACAATTTCTTGAGAAAGAGCCCGAGCCACTCGCCTCGGTCGGGAAGCAAGAACTCGTCTGAGCATCGATCGCTCTGCCAGGATTGCTCTCGGCTGAGGAGGAAGAATTTTTTCAGCAAACCGTATCAGTTCTTCGCCGAGTTGATCCGGATGTTTGCCAAGAGCCAGTTCTATCCTCCGTGCACTTGCCAAGGTGTTAATGGCTAGAGGATAAGGCGACCCCTTCACTTTTTCAAAGAGCAATGCAGGCAAGCCTTGTTTCAACCCTCTTGAAGCAATCTCAGTGATTTCCAATACAGGATCGACTTCGACCTTTACTCTCTTCAATTCTCCTATCGACTCCAAGAACTGGACAAATTCACGCAATGATCGGTAATCCATACCACTATTCCAATTCCTCTGAGCGCCACCCTTTTGGAGAGCCTTCGCCTACAATCGCCATCAGCTTATCAGTAAATGATGTAACATATTCATCGACTGTTTTAGGCTTGAAGTAGAGCGGAGGGGAAATGGGCATAACGATTGCTCCCGACCTTGATAACATTGTGGCGTGCTCGAGTGTGATGGTTGACCACGGAGTTTCGCGAACACAGAGTACGAGTTTGAATCGTTCTTTCAGTGCGACCTGAGCAGTTCTCGTTACCAGGGTATCACCTATTCCAGCAGCAATCTTGCCCAACGTTGAGGTGGAACACGGCAGAATCACGCATGCGTCAAAATGATTCGAACCTGAAGCCAATGGCGCGGTCAGGTCATCATCAGAGAACTGTCGCTTCACAAACGGAAGCAGTTCCTTTTCAGAGATGCCAAGTTCATCCTTAAGCAGCGCGTGGCCCCATTTGCTTACCACGAGGTATTTGTCGCTCTTGCTCTTCCTCAGGAAACTTTCCGCATAGATTGCTCCTGAAGAACCAGTAATGCATACGACGATTCTCATGCGAAAAAGACCCCCATAACAACCATGCCAAGCACCGAAAATCCCAGGACTGCGTTGATCTTAAAAAATGCCAGTTCAACATCTTCAGCCTTCTTGTTTTCCATAAACAAGAGCACACCGGTTAGAATGAGAAAAGGTAGTGCGAGAACTGCTTTGATATACAGAGCGAATAGCAACCCGAGGCAAACAAATGCTAGGAAATGAAGATAGCCGGAGTAGCGCAGTGCTCTTGCCTTTCCGTAACGCGACGTGAATGAATAAAGGTTCTCCCGCCTGTCAAACAGCTCGTCAAGAGTCGAATAGATGACGTCGAATCCGCTTACCCAAAAAAGTGTAAATAATGCGAGGAGAGCTCCTGGGAGGATTCCATTGAACGTCGGATGAATCGCGAACCATCCCCCAAGTGGAGCCAAAGCCAAACCCAAACCCACACCAAAATGACAAAATGCTGTAAATCGTTTCATGTAAGGGTACAAAGTAAATACGACGATTGGTATGGGAGACAAAATGAGACAGAAGGTGGAAATGAGGGCGGCTGAAACAAAATAAACGGATGAGCCCACGATAAGAACGGATACCGCTTCAAGATAGGTCATTCGGCCGCTTGGCAATTCACGGATGACGGTCCTTGGATTTCGTTTGTCTATTTCTCTGTCTATAATTCTATTCAGCGAAAGCGCGACACTTCGTGCTCCCGTAGCGGCAAAGAGAATAAGCAGCAGGATCGACAGTTTGGGGAAATCCTTCGCTGATAAGAATACCCCACTGAATATCATGGGAAGCGAAAAGAACGTATGCTCTATCTTTACGAATCGGAGAAAATTCCTCAGTCTCTGTAACACGTCTTCACTGGTTCTATGATAAATGGACGCAGAAAGAATATCTGTTCAATATAGCCCAAAAACGAAACTTTAGCAAGGTAACCGACCCAAAGATGAATTGGCACAGTCCTGCCCCGGAGTA
>CAZOIM010000072.1:0-9578 GCA_964579855.1 uncultured Ignavibacteriaceae bacterium
AATGTTCCCTCGTATCTTGATTCATCCGATCTTCAGGTGGAGTGTCCAGGAATAGGTCCTGTGGCGTTCGATGTAGCGTACGGAGGGAATTTTTATGCGATCGTCGACCCGCAGGAAGGTTTTGGCAGCCTCGATCAACTGTCGGCTTCCGAAATTATCCGCTTGAGCCCAATCATGCGTAAACTCATTAATGACAAGTACGAGTTCATTCACCCGACGGACAAGGCGATCTTTGGGTGCCACCACATCCAGTGGACAGGCAAGCCAAAGAACTCCGAGGCAGACGGAAGAAACGCCGTATTCTACGGGGAGAAAGCAATTGACAGATCACCGTGCGGAACCGGGACGTCCGCGCGTATAGCACAATGGGCGGCCAAAGGGAAACTCAAAAAGGGAGACACGTTTGTCCACGAGAGCATTATTGGAAGTCTCTTCCGAGGCAAAGTGGTAAATGACGCGATGGTTGGCGACAAAAAAGGGATCATTCCGAGTATCGAAGGTTGGGCCCGCGTCACCGGATTCAATACAATTTTCATCGACGATCGCGACCCGTATGCGCACGGCTTCCAAGTGCTGTGATCACAATACTTCAATTTGTATGTTCTGCATTCCAGTCGTGAATTCCTTTTGCCCATCCGTTCATGAGTTTTCTCATGACAACGAATAAGTTGGATGTGGTAATACTAGGAGGAGGAGCAATTGGGCTTTGTTCGGCCTATTATCTTTGGCGGAACGGTGCATCCGTTGTTGTCGTGGACAAGGGTGAGATGGGTCATGGATGCTCTCTCCACAATGCCGGCTATGTTTCGCCAAGTCATTTTATTCCTCTTGCGGCTCCGGGTGTTTTCACGCAGGGACTCAAGTGGATGTTCAGGCCGACAAGTCCTTTGTATATCAAGCCCCGACTCAACCTTGATTTCCTATCGTGGGCATGGAAATTTGCGAGAGCGTGCGACGAACGTGTCGCTAACCGTGCCGCACCTTTCTTGCTGCAATTGTTGCTCGACAGCTCGGACTTGATGAAGGACCTTGCCTTGCTTCAGGGGATGCAATTTGATTTGACGAACCGCGGAATTACCATGTTGTACCTCTCAGAACGGGGAAAAGAGTCTCTCCGCCACGAACATGATTTTGCAGATAAGATGGGCCTTGATTCGCGGATGGTCAATCAATCTCAACTCCGCGAACTTGACCCGCGAATTGAATTCCGCGCAGCCGGAGGTTGGCACATTCCTATCGATTCTCATCTCGTGCCGGCAACGTTTGTGAAGAATCTCTCGGATTTTCTCGTGAACCAGGGTGTGATTCTGCGTCGTTTCGAAGAGTTCAAAGGATTCGACACTTCGGATGGAAGAATTGTCGCCGTCCATACAGGACAGGAATCGCTGAACGCTGATGAATTCATTCTTGCGACCGGTGCCTGGTCGCCCGGACTTGTCCAAAACCTCGGCATAAAAATGTACCTGGAGGCGGGAAAGGGCTACAGTGCCACCTTTAAGAATCCGAAAGTCAAACCCTCGCGGCCTTACATCCTGACCGAACGACGAGTTGCCGTGACGCCATTTTCCGACAGTCTGCGATTTGCCGGCACGATGGAAATTGCCGGGATCGATCTTAGCATCAACAAACCAAGGGTGGAAGCCATCTTGAATGCTATTCCATTATACTTCGGCAATGTTGAACGACCAGAGGCGAAGAGCGGAGAACTCTGGGGCGGAATGAGACCCGTGACTCCTGACGGTTTGCCGTATGTTGGCAGGTTTCGTCAGTATCCGAATTTGATCGCTGCAACAGGTCACGCAATGCTGGGAATATCCCTTTCCGCGGTCACGGGAAAGCTTGTTTCTGAGATCGTAGCAGGCAAGAAACCTTCTCACGACCTCTTGTTGCTCAATCCTAATCGATTCGACTGACGCGGAACCATGGCAAAAGAAAAACATTCCGAAGATTTTGTCCATCCGCTCCACGCGTGGAATCCTCCGGTTCATTGGCCGCGTATCACAACCATCGATGTGCACACAGCAGGTGAGCCCCTCCGGGTCATTGTTACAGGCTACCCGGAACTGCCGGGCCAGACAATTCTTGCCCGTCGCCGCTATGCTGCAGACCATTTTGACTACCTCCGGAAAATACTAATGTGGGAACCGAGAGGCCACGCAGACATGTACGGATGCGTCATTACGCCTCCGACGTCTCGTGATGCTCATTTCGGTGTATTGTTCCTTCACAACGAAGGCTACAGTTCCATGTGCGGCCACGGCATCATAGCCGTCACCAAGGTCGCCGTGGAAACGGGACTTGTCGCCAAGACGCATCCGGTCACTGTCGTTCGGATCGATAGCCCTGCGGGCGTGATTACAGCGTACGCAAAAATCAATCGAGGAATCGTGGAAAGCGTTGTATTCCGCAATGTCCCATCATTTGTTCTGGCACTCGATGAAATTGTGGATGTTCCTGGACTCGGAGAAATCCGTTACGATCTCGCATTTGGCGGGGCATTTTATGCATACGTCCAGGCAGATCAATGCGGGCTGAAATGCGTCCCTGAGGAATTTCGTGCGCTCATCGATAAGGGCATGGCCATCAAGAAAGCCATCATGAAAAGCCGGACCATCCCGCATCCGTTTGAACCCGACTTGAGTTCTCTCTATGGAACAATCTTCATCGCTCCACCGATTGGCTCAGGTGCCGGCAGCCGGAATGTCTGTATTTTCGCGGATGGTGAAGTTGATCGTTCGCCCACCGGCACAGGAGTGAGCGGTCGTTTAGCGATACATTTTGCGCGAAAAGAAGTCGGCATCATGCAAAGAATCGTTGTCGAAAGTATTCTGGGTACAAAATTTATCGGACAAGTCGTCGAGACGTTAGTATTCGGCAACCATAACGCGGTTATTCCGGAGGTCGAAGGGACGGCCTACATCACCGGCCGCAACGAATTTCTCATTGACCCGGAAGACCCATTGAGAAACGGGTTCATTCTCCGATAATAGGAACAATTCAATCCCCCACAACAATTTTCCATGAGTGATCTATGAACGATACAAGAGTAAGCTGGAATGAGTATTTCATGAAGATTGCCGAGCAGGTTGCGACGCGGAGTACGTGCGATCGAAAACATATCGGTGCCGTAATCGTCAAAGACAAGACAATCCTGTCGTCCGGCTATAACGGAAGTCTTCGCGGGGCTCCGCATTGCGATGATGCGGGCCACGACATGGAGAATGGACACTGCGTGCGGACTGTTCACGCGGAAGCGAATGCCGTTGCGCAGGCAGCCAAGAACGGCGTGAGGATCGATGAAGCTGAATTGTACGTCACGGCGTCTCCGTGCCTCACGTGCTTCAAACTGGTGGCAAATTGCGGCATCCAGACTATCTACTACAAAGAATTTTATCGCGAAGAGAAGATTAGCGAGTATGCAAAGCAAGCGGATGTGCGACTTGTGTATATGGGAAAAGATCCGAAAAAGTAGTTGTTCGTCTTTCGGCAATTATCCGGAGGTAGAGGCCAGCGATCCGTCAGGAACTCCGAAAGCAAAAATACTGTAAATTACCTCTGAATGGCATTTGCCGCTTCATCAAATCTCAAGGGTAAGCGCTTTGAATCTCTCAAGTAATTTGAAACCGTTTCTTCTTCGAACTCAAAATTGTGCATTGAGATCGGCAATCCTTGTTACGACAATCTTTTTTGGTCCTGCAACGGCTTATTGCCAATTCTGGATGAACGGCACGCAAACATTCAATGCTTGCGACTTCTGTCTCGCAGCCCAGGGGATTTCGCCTCTCGAAGTAGGATCTTCCGGGATGCGGATCGACATGCGCTATCTTTCCGTTGGCACAGTCTATCAGGATGGGAACAAAGCTACCAATGCAAATCGCGAGTTGGAAACCCATTTGACCCAGCAGTATTCTTTCTTTTATGCTCTCGCCAACACGGTATCACTTTCTGCGCTCATTCCCATCCCACGTCGTCATTTTGAGCAACTTTCCAGTTCGGGACAATTTGTCAGTGGCAATCAATTTGGTTTGGGTGACGTGGCTCTTCTTGCACGTTACAAGCCTTACGTCGGTCACGGCATGGAGAGCACGTACATAGTCTCTATTGCCGCTGGGGTGAAACTCCCGACAGGGAGAACCGATGGTCACGACAGCCAGGGACAACTTCTCGACGCGCACGTCCAGCTTGGGACCGGATCAACCGATGTTTTGCTGGGTACAAGCGGATTTGCCGCAGTTGGAAGGACTGCATTTATTCTGAATCTTCTCGCTGGAATCGATCGTGAAGGAGCGAATGGCCATCAATTTGGGAATACGCTGAATTATGATGCAACGGTCCGATACGGCGTCACACCCGACGATTACGATTCCCCACAACTCTTTGCAACAATCAGTCTGATCGGCGAGTTGCGTGGACGTGAACGACAGGGCGGCATTATCGACGGAAACTCTGGTGGCAATGTCCTGTATGTCTCGCCGGGAATGCAATTGTTCGTGACGCCTGCCCTCACACTGGAGATCTCTTACCAACAACCAATCATCCACAGTCTCTTCGGCGAGCAGCTCGGAGAAGACTACAGGTTCGTTTCGGGAATCCAGATCCTCTTCTAGCCCAGTCACTGAAATGGATCCGCAGTTCTTCCGATGATCTTGCAATGATATTACTAAACGCGTAACTTGTTTCAATCTTACTCCAAGAGCGTTCGTTTCGACCACTGATCAATCCCTCGGATGCACATTCCTGACGGTTTTCTTGACGCAAAAACGGCAATCACAACCGGCGTGTTTTCATTCGGCGGACTTGGGGTTGCATTACGCCACGCCGGCCGTCACGTTCAGTCTCGCCAAATCCCACTGATTGGACTTGCTGCAGCATTTATCTTCGTTGCTCAGATGATCAATTTTCCGGTGGCAGGTGGGACGTCCGGACATCTCCTTGGCGCGACGCTTGCGGCAGTGCTCCTGGGTCCGAGTGCCGCAGTCATTGTGATGTCGTGCGTGCTGATTATCCAGGCCCTCATTTTTGCGGACGGGGGGTTGCTGGCACTGGGGGCAAACGTTCTCAATATGGCTATCGTTGCACCCATCTGTGCATATGGCGTGTACCGAACGATGCGTCTGATGTTTCGTGACCGGCGGGGGCAGTTGATCTCAGCCTCCATCGCAGCGTGGTGTTCTGCACTGGTTGCGTCGGTATTTTGCGCGGGTGAGCTTTCCCTTTCCGGAACCGCGTCGTGGAATCTTGCACTGCCCGCAATGGCCGGAATGCATTCGCTCATTGGTATTGGAGAAGCTGCTATCACCATGCTCGTTCTCGCCGCAATTGGAAAGACCCGACCGGAGCTTTTGAATGAGGAGGGTGATCGAAATATCGGCATTGAACGAAAAGCAATCTATGTGTATGGATCGATTATTATTGCGGGACTGTTGATACTGGTTGTCCCTTTTGCATCGAAATTACCAGACGGGCTGGAACACGTTGCGCTCTCCCTCGGATTTCAGTACAACTCCTCTCTCTCTGCCCCAATTTCTCCAGTCCTAAAGGGCTACGGCTTCCCGGGAGTTGAATCCGTTTCAAAAGCGTCAGCCGTTGCTGGGTTGGTAGGTGCGTTTGCAGTGTTTGGTCTATCGTTTCTTGTTGCGCGCATTCTGATTCCCAAGGATACCGGGAATTCGTCAACGGACTTTCATCATCTCTAGCCATCACTATGCGCCACGATTTCCTGGATCGTTACAGCAGGCTCGAAAGTCCCGTCCACCGATTATCAGCTACGCTCAAATTGTTGACCGCGCTTACGTTTATCGTTCTTACGGTTACATTCCCATTCCATCAAGGTTGGCCCTTTCTTATTCTCACGGGATTTCTTGTCGCAGGCGGTATTTTGAGCAAGATTCCGTGGCGTTTTTTGATTGGCCGCCTGCTGATCCTTGAACCGTTCGCTCTCGGCATTGCAATAATGACTCTGTTCCAACACGATGGGTACATTCTGTTTATTAGCATCCTCGTCAAAAGCACACTTTGTCTGTTCGCGATGATCTTGATGTCCAATACGACACCATTTTCCCGGATTCTCGCGGCCCTTCATGACCTGAGAATTCCTTCGATGCTCATTACCATCCTGGCGCTGGCCTACCGCTATTTATTCGTTCTTATTGATGAGGGAGAACGGCTTCAACGCGCCCGTCGCAGCCGAACGTTTTCAGGCAGTCGTGCCGGACGTTGGGTGACACTCTCCTCGCTTGTCGGGCAGTTGTTTGTCCGGTCCACGGAACGGGCAGAGCGCATTTACGACGCAATGATGTCGAGAGGGTGGAGATGATAAAAGCGATCGAAGTCTCGAACCTCAAGTACGCTTATCCCGATGGCAAGGAAGCTTTGCGGGGAATCAGTTTCACAGTTGGAGAAGGAGAGTGTGTGGGACTCGTTGGTCCGAACGGATCCGGCAAGTCGACACTATTGCTGCACTTGAACGGAATCCTTCCGGAGAGTGTCGATGGATCAACAGCGGTCACGATCCATGGGAACCTGATTTCGGAAAGTAACATCAATTTGATTCGACGTGAGGTGGGGATCATGTTCCAGGATCCGGACGATCAACTCTTTTGTCCAACGGTTTTTGAAGACGTCGCATTTGGACCGCAACAATTTTCATTCCCGGAGGACAAGATTCGTGCGACCGTGGAACACGCTCTTGCCCAAACCGGACTTTCAGGGTTTGGCAAGCGATCGCCGCATCATTTGAGCATTGGTGAAAAACGACGTGTGTGCCTTGCAGGAGTCCTTGCGTGCGAGCCGAAAGTCCTTGCGCTCGATGAGCCAACAAGCAACCTGGATCCGAGAGGAAAGAGAAGTCTCCACGAGATTCTGCTTTCTCTACCGGTGACGAAACTGATTGCAACGCACGACCTGGAAATGGTCGTGGAATTATGCGCGCGGACGATTGTTCTCGACGACGGCTTGATTGTTGCGGACGGTCCGACTACCGAGCTGCTAGGGAATGAGGAATTGATGCTCAAGCACGGCCTCGAAAAGCCACACATCCTTCGCCATCATCACCCTCACTAGCTGGCCTTTCCGGGCGTAACCGTATCTACCATTGTGCCTGCGCCTTAACGAGTAAACTTCGACCTTCTCTGTTTTTCAATAATTCGCTCATCCTAATTTCCTGTTGCCCGGACTTCAGTTTTCCGTGCGCGCGCATCGCGAAACAATATGAGTCCAGTCCCCACAAAGCCGGCAACAAGCAGTCCGATATCTTCGCGGATGCCAAGAGCAATGGCCGCGGTGAATCCGATGATTGACCAGAGAAACGGGATGACGAGCACTATCCGTGGAAATTTCATGTTCGTCCACAACAATAATCCGAATGTGAAGATCGTCGTTGGGCACGGCAAGCCAAAGGTCGGCGATTTGGGATATAGGTGTCCAAGAAAATATCCGATCATCGGGTAGACAATCATAGCATACAGGACGAACAGGGCGCCCATAATTCCATAAACGTCCCTGCAAAAACCAAATGATATTCGGGGCCTGAAGACGCCATAGGCCAGGAAGACGATACCTTGCACGACATTGAGGACCGCAAAAACATATGCTGCAGGATTGATGGAGGTAAAGAAAAAAAGATGATAGGCCAAACCGATCCATATCCAGAGCGTTGCAAGAATCCCGGCAACGATTCTGTTCGATGAGTCAAACCGTTTGAAAATGAGAAGAATTGCTCCCACACCAAGAAGGTTCAGGAGGATTTGCGCCGGCCAAACAGCCTCATTGTACTTCTCGAGTACGAGGAGGAATTGTTCTGGAGAAAACGGAAGATTCAACTGAGCCCCTGAATATTGATTATGTTGGCGGCATCCCGCAAATTCATCATTGCTTCATTCGTTTCTCCAGGTGAAGCGTAAATGCAAATCGGCTGCCGAAAAACGCCTTTTCACGAAATCCCAGTGGCCCGGCAAGCCGGAGGATTGCTTGCCGACTTTGGTAATGCGGATCGAACATAATTTCCGTGATTGAAAGCAAGCCCCCCGGTTTCAAGGCCCGATAAATCTCCTGCAAAGCCGATTGACGATCGGGGATTTCACCGAGGACTGTGACAAGAAGTACCCGGTCGTATTGAGCATCGCCTAATTTGCCAGTTTCAATTGGGAGTTCCTGGAACTTGATGTTCGTTAGGCTTGCGGCTTCGGCTTTGTCCTTCGCCCGGCGCAGCATTTGCGCCTGAAGATCAATTGCCACGACTTCGCCTGTCCGGCCGACCGCCTTTGCGAGCGTTATTGTTACCCGGCCGGGTCCGCAACCGGCGTCCAGGACTTTCATTCCCGGTTTAAGATCCAGATGATGGACTATGGAGGATGCGTTGTAGTTCTTAGCGAAGGGGTTTTCAAGTTCAACCAGCCAGGCCAACCAGGATGGGCAGGGGAGTGAGGCACGGCGCGAAGAGAGACGCCATCCTACCACAACCAGCAGAAAGACGAGTACCAGGCCAGGTATGATTTGAACTATCAGAGTCATCGGTTAACCTGTCAAACTCGGATCAATGAAGCGAGGCGTAATGCAACCGGAAGCCTCTAAATTCTAAATGCGATGTATTCGCTTAGAAGGGTACGAGCCAATTCTTCCGAAGGATGCAATTTGTCGTCACGCCATCTGGTATTTCGAACGTCTACGATACGTGTCGGCTTATCCTATTCGTTTGGAGTATCCACCGGTAACTGATCAAGCGGCAACAACGGAATCGGCTGACCGTTATGCTGGAGCCGGAATTTCAACTGCTCGATTGTCGGATCCTCAGAGATTGCCTGCTTGATGCCGATGAGGCGAGGCATGAACGAGGAAAAATCCATCAGTCCCTGTTTCGGCATCTCCACAATGGTTACTGGTTCATCCGGCCGGATGCCGGCCCGTTGTCGGGCAATCCTGATAGCATCCTGCAATCCCCCCAGCACGTCCACCAAATTCAATTTCATTCCATCCAAGCCGGAATAGAAATGTCCTTGGGCCAAGTCTTCGACTTTTTCCGGACTCATCTTGCGGCCTTCTGCGACTTTCCCTACGAATTCCTTATAGAAAGCCTTGATGGTGTATTCTGCCTTTGCCCGCTCCTCGTCCGTAACATCGCGGTCAGGAATGCCAAGTCCAATAAAGGGGAGCGTGAAACCGAATCCCAGATCCGCGTGGGCTCCCGCCTTCACAAGGTCGGTCGATACGCCGAGTTTCTCTTTGAACCCTTTATCGTACATCCATCCTGCGATGACGCCGATCGAGCCGGTAATCGTCCCTGGGGCGGCAATGATCGTGTCGGCATACATCGAAAGCCAGTAACCGCCCGATCCGGCAACGAATCCCTGGGACACGATGACCGGCTTGTTTCTCTTTGCCTTTTTCAGAGCTTCCGCAACGTAGTCGGATGCCATTGCATCGCCGCCGGGTGAATCGATCCGTAAAACAATAGCCTTGACTGTGGGATCTTCGCCTGCGGCTTCGACATCTTTGGACAACGTCCGCGCTTTGATTCCTTCGTCCATCGCACACACGCCGAGGGCATAGATGACGGCGATGCGGGGCGGCTCGCTCCATCT
>CAZOIM010000072.1:9678-14369 GCA_964579855.1 uncultured Ignavibacteriaceae bacterium
ACGCCGTAGACATCATCGATGTACTTCTGGCGTTGTTCACGGTCGGCATCGGACATCTTATCGCGGGAAAAGGTTTCGACGGCCGATTTGTATTTGAAAAACCGCCATTCGTCGTATCCGATCCCCAGTTTTTCGAATGTACCTTTGAAGTACGTGTTTCCCATAACATACCCGGGAAGATAGATGACGCCCACCGGATCAAGCACGATCTTGTCGGCAATCGTCGCAAATTGGTATGTTTCTATCGAGGCATTGTCGATGAAGATGACCACCTCTTTTCCCTTGGACTTGAAGTCTTTGAGTTCTTCGCGCAATTCCCAGAGCATTTCCCGATTCACCGTCATGCCCGAGGTATTGATGGCGATGCCGGCGACGGTTTCGTCGTCCTTAGCCGCCGCAATTGCATCCAGCGTGCTGCTGAATGCATTGGTCTTGTCGAAGAACATAAATCGCTGATACTTCATTCTCCCGTTGAGGTCCATTTCGACGTTCCGGGAATTTTTCAAGAAACTCGATAAGACGGTCCTGTCCAGTGCGCCAAGACGAATTGCATAGGTGTTGAAACTGCGCCTGGCGTCTTTGTCAAACGATGACTGTTCTGCGACGCCGGCATTGCCGAGACTCAGCGACAATCCGACCGCAAACGTGTGGAGGTCAAAATACCGTCCGGTGACGCGTATGCCGGAGACAGGTTCAACCGCAACGCCATAACTCCAGTTACCGCGCTTAAGCATCTGGTCGTTCTGAATTCCGTAATCGACAAAAAGGGTGAGCAATTCATTCCGGAGCGGGCGAATTCCGAGGTCGACCACTCCTTCGGATTTTCCTCCCGAGGTCGTTGCAGTCCCCATCAATCCGACGGAGAGGACTGGATTGGGGCGGACGAGCGCTCCGAGCGTCCACGTATTACTCCGATCGAATGCGGCTTTGTCACCTCCGACGAAGCCGTAACCGATCCCAAAGCCTATCGTCCTGTCGCCAAAACCGAGTGAAAGACGGTAGTCTGTGATCGAGAAGGATCCGACTTTTGTCTTTACAGCGCCGAATCCGAAATTCGGGGCTGCAGCGAACAATCCCCAGCGGTTGAAGTCGTTCCAACGCCCGTTGGCATCGGTCCAAGCGAACTGGAAATCGGTCTGTCGGACATAATTCAGGAGAGCTGGATTGTCATAGCCATACAATCCAAACTTCAGCGCTCCCGGCGAAGTAAACGATAAGTCCGAAGTCGAATAGTATGATGGGTAGGTTTGACCTGATGCAAGTGCCATGAGCAACGCACCAAGAACAAGCGCATAAGTCAGTCGTTTCATGTTTTCTCCCAAGGTGTATGCAAATTGCATCTCAATACCGCAAAATCTCAGAATTTTGTGTCTACCTGCAAACAACAAACCCGCATGCTCTTTTGCCAAGATAAGAGAACGCGGGTCAATTGGACAATGTGCTCATTGTTCGTTTAGTTTTGAATTCCCTTGCCCCATGATACCTCTCCTCGCCGAAAAGTTATACAATTCGATCAACGATTGCAACAGAGCGTCGAAGACCTTTCTCACGAATGAGAATTACACTTTCCATCAGCAACATAACTGTGTTTGCATGGGTACCGCCACAATCCATTCGTGCCATGCGAACCGATTTCTTTGTTTTTTTGGTAAAACAATTCAAAAATATTACTTACATTATTAGGTCTGCCTGTCGTAATTCCTCACTTGTTATCGCACGTGACAACACTTTCTTTCACTGAAATGAGAGACACTTGAATGAAAAAGTTACGAGTGGTTCCAACACCGAAGAGCGCCGTTGTGGCGTACCGAACGGAAGTCGCTCGCCTCTCTGAGGAAGATGATGGCGGGGTGTCCCTATGAAGATCGATTCGGGCGATACGGCGTGGCTCTTGGTCTCGACCGCAATGGTCATGCTCATGACCCCCGGACTTGCACTCTTTTATGGCGGGATGGTTCGGCGAAAAAATGTGCTGGGGACAATCATGCAGAGTTTCATAGCCCTCGCGATTGTCTCTGTTCAATGGGTTCTCTTCGGTTATAGTCTGGCATTTGGTCCGGATATCGGGCACGTCATCGGAAGTCTCAAATGGATCGGTTTATCGGGAGTTGGCCTCGAACCCAATCCCGACTATGCAGCAACTGTTCCTCACCAAGCGTTTATGGTATTCCAAATGATGTTTGCCGTTATCACGCCAGCGCTCATTACGGGGGCGTTTGCAGAACGATTCAAGTTCAGCGCGTACGTCCTGTTCGTTCTTCTCTGGTCCACGTTTGTCTATGCTCCGATTGCTCATTGGGTCTGGGGCATTGGGGGATGGATTCGCAATCTCGGCGCCCTCGATTTTGCGGGTGGACTTGTCGTTCATGTCAGCTCAGGCGCTTCGGCACTGGCCGCCGCCTTCGTCATCGGAAAACGAAAGGGGCACGGACACGAACTCATGTCCCCGCATAATATGACGATGACATTACTTGGCGCGGCGATTTTGTGGTTTGGTTGGTTTGGCTTCAACGGCGGCAGCGCTATCGCTTCTGGCGCCCTTGCCGCGTCCGCGTTTGTCGCGACGCATATCGCCGCCGCGGCCGCCACACTTTCCTGGGTGGGCGTTGAGTGGGCTCTTCGGGGAAAACCGACTGCACTTGGAGCAGCCTCTGGTTGTGTCGCGGGTCTTGTCGCGATCACTCCGGCGTCGGGCTATGTTGGACCTGTGTCGGCAATGCTCATCGGGTTGGGAGCCGGATACGTGTGCTACCTTGGCGTCAACATCAAGACGAAATTTGGATTTGATGATTCCCTCGATGCAGTCGGCGTCCACGGAGTGGGAGGGACCTTTGGGGCCCTTGCAACCGGATTGCTCGCAACAACAATGGTGAATCCCAGCGGAGCGAATGGACTCTTGTTTGGCAATCCTTCGCTGCTTCCAATCCAGGCTTTGAGCATCGTCGCTGCGGCCTCCTATGCGTTTGCAGTTACGTGGGTAATCCTGAGATTGCTCCGGCGAACAATAGGACTTCGGGTCAGCCAAGAGGAGGAATCGGATGGACTTGATCTTAGCCAGCACGGAGAGAGCGGCTACACATTCTAGGATGAATGACCGATTTTCGGCGGCTAACCTGTATTAGCGGCCTACACTACGTACACACATAGGCCGCCATCGGGAAGTGAGTCTTGTTTTTAACACTTCACCTTATCTTCGTTCCCATAGTTCCGAATGGCAATGTGATCCAATTTCCATGGTTGGGCTTTTTTCTTTGCGGGATTCAATTGCGTGATGATCGCCCTCCCGCTTTGCGTAGACCCCCGGAAGTGGAGTTGTCAAGCCTAAGTATCAAATATCGCGAAATATCAAAACTTTCCCTTGACTTCGATTCTCATTTTTGGTAAACTTCGTCTGCCGAAGTGGGGGCTTGTCGAACACCTGAACCCTTCGGAACCACGCAGCATATAGCCTCCGCGATTACATCCTTTTTACTTTCCAAGTATAACCTGCAGGCACGGTCTGGTACTCGTGAGTTGAGCGGCAGCTGATTAGAGAACCAGACCAAGCCTTTCTCTGTAGGGAGTCCCGTACTCGTTTCGGCCCCTTCACGAGGCTAAGTGTGCCCAAAATAGTAACGGCAGACAGCTGATGCAGGGTGAAGAAATGAAAAACACATTGCCTTTACGGCACAGTTAGGCAAAATGATTAAATCCTGATACACTTTACCTTCAACTATTTTTAAAAGGAGTCTGTTATGAAACGAAACACTTTGTTCACCGTCATTTGCGGCCTCGTTCTGTTCGTTGGTTGCACTTCGTCTCAATCTTCAATGTATTCATCAAAGAATAGCGAGAAGGAATGGAATATTACAGCAAGCAAAACACCCATCACCAACTGGATCTCAATAGCCGTCAATGATAGTGTAGTAGCAGGGGACAAGCCCGCCGCCTTCTCGAACACGATTGAGGCGAGAGGAATGTACCAGGGACACGATGTGCATTTCTTCTCGGTGTACAACAACGGGATCCTGGGAATATTTGGCGCTGGCTGGGAAACGACTGTTCTGGTTGACAAGGAGCTGGCTGCGCGTTTTAAACTGTAGTCTCAAGCGCTCATTTTTTTGACATTGGTTGTCTGCCGCAAAACGTGCAAGAGCTCGTTTCAATTCACTCCGTCACGGACTCGAATTACAAATTGTTGACTAAATGAAGGAAGACAAACACATGATCACCGATCAGCAGGCTGCGGCAGCAATAGCCTCAACTCGTAAAATCTCGATGGCGGCGGGCGTGCTCTACCTGCTCACCTTTGTCTCGATTCCGACACTCGCTCTCTACGGTTCGATACACGATCCTAACTACATGGTCGGTCTCGGCCCGGACACTCCGGTCATCGTCGGTTGCATCCTTGAGATTATTGTGGCACTTGCCGGCATCGGCACCGCCGTCGCGCTGTTCCCGGTGCTCAAGAAGCAGAACGAAGGGGTCGCGCTGGGTTTCGTCGGCTCGCGAGTCCTGGAAGGCGCCACAATCTTCGTCGGCGTCGTCAGCCTCCTGTCCGTGGTGACTCTGCGGCAATCAGGGGCCGGAGCAAGTGCGTTGATCACTGGCCAGGCACTTGTCGCCGTGTATGACCGGACATTCCTCGTCGGGCAAAGCCTCATGCCGGCCGTGAACGCCCTATTGCTGGGCTCCCTGCTTTATCGATCGCG
>CAZOIM010000072.1:14469-16371 GCA_964579855.1 uncultured Ignavibacteriaceae bacterium
GGCATTGTGGGGAATACGCTCATCCAATCCATCCTCGGCATGCCAAATCACCTTTCGACGGTTTCGGCCCACAGTATGACGTTGTCAATCGGCGCGGTGCTCTGGTTGATGGCCGTTGCCGGCGATGCTGCTCACGGCATCCTGATGTTCCCGATCCTCAAGCAACACAACGAGCGCTTAGCAGTTGCCTACCTCGGTTTCAGGATTATCGACGCCGTATTCATTGCCGTCATGGTCCTCTTCATACTCCTTCAGATACCACTTGGGAGCGAGTACCTGAAAGCAGCGGCCGCCGAGGCCGATCATCTTCAAGCCTTGAGCACTGTATCCATACAGGCGAGCCAGTATGCCTACGATATCGCTATGAGCGCTCTCGGAATAGCTGGCTTGATGCTTTGCTATGGATTCTACAGGACAACATTGATTCCCCGTTGGATGGCCGTTTGGGGCCTTGTAGGATACACGGTGATTTTTTGCGAAATGGTATCGGACATCATGGGGTCCGGTCTGGGTCTGGTTTCCTCTATTCCAGGCGGACTGTGGGAGGTATTCATCGGGGTGTGGCTGATCGTTAAAGGTTTCAATTCCGTTACGTCGGCTGACTAAGAGTGAAAGGAGAGAGCTTGTCCTCGACCAAGCGCCTCGCGCGAATCGCCGGCGTCCTTTATCTGCTCGTTGGCATCTTTGGCGGCTTTGCCGAAGGATACCTCGAACCTAAGATGTACGCTGCTGGTGATGCCGCGGCCACGGCTGCGAACGTCATCGCAAACTCCGGACTTGTCCGCCTGGGCGTCGTCGCCGACCTGTTGGACGGGACATTCTTTATCATCCTGGCCTTGATCCTCTACATTCTGCTCCAGCACGTACACAAAAATATGGCGAGGGCAATGCTTGTCTTCGTCGGCCTCGCAAGCGCCATCACGTGCCTCAGCGCGCTCTTCGAGTTTGAGGGCTTACGGGTTGCAACCGGTGCCGTCGACATGGCGTCCCTGGGCACCGTGGGTTCGAACGCAGTAGTGCTGCTCTTGCTTGACGCCCAGCACTACGGGTTGCTCATCGCGCAGATTTTCTTTGGCCTTTGGCTGGGGCCATTGGGGTATCTGGCGTATAAATCGGGATGGTTCCCCAAGACATTGGGAATCGTGCTCATCGCGGCGTGCGTTAGCTACCTTCTGGACTTTCTCGCGGCGTTCCTGCTCCCCGACGTCGGCAAAGCCATTCATGGCTATGCGGCCATCCTACCGACAATCGCGGAACCTTGGATGGTCTTCTATCTGCTCTTGGTTGGCATAAAGACTCAAACTAATTCTAAAGAATAACACAAGAACAAAACAATCAGGCTGAGCATTCACGGATAACTCATGGATAGTCGGGCTCTCTCCCTCATGAGCGTAATCTTCATAGGACTTGGTGCAACTCTTACGTTTGACCTTTGGGCACAGATTCTCAAACATGCCTTTAAGATTACTCCGTCCAACATTTGTCTGGTCGGGCGCTGGCTTCTATACACGCCGGAAGGAATTTTTAGGCATTCAAATATTGTATTGAGTCCGCAGAAAAGTGGAGAATGTACGGTGGGATGGATCGCCCACTACACAATTGGTATTACATTCGCCATCGCTTTCGTTGCATTAGTAGGCAATGACTGGCTTCAGCATCCGACGCTAATTCCCGCAATGGTCTTTGGGGTTGTCACGGTCTTGGCGCCGTTCTTCGTCATGCAACCTTCCTTTGGGCTCGGATTTGCTGCATCAAAGACGTCAAATCCCATGCAGGCAAGACTTCGTAGTCTGATGAATCATACTGCGTTTGGCCTCGGTCTTTACCTTTTTGCGTTGTTGGTCAACTCGTTGTTACGGGTGAATGCCTAACAGGGCATTCAACAGTGGTGAACGTGAGGCT
>CAZOIM010000073.1:0-16250 GCA_964579855.1 uncultured Ignavibacteriaceae bacterium
TGAACTATCAGACTGGTTCTATTGTCAGCCGAGAAATTGTCAAGAAGCAGATCGGCACAGTGACAATGTTCGCGTTCGATGAAGGCCAGGGAATGAGCGAGCACACGTCCCCTTTCGACGCGCTGGTCCATGTCCTCGAAGGCGAGGCAGAAATCATCATTGCCGGCACGCCGCATCACTTACATAACGGCGAATTAATACTCATGCCAGCACAACAGCCTCATGCCCTGAAGGCCCTAAAAAGGTTCAAGATGATTCTAACGATGATTCGATCCTAATTTTGAATCTCAAGAGAGTGAATCAAGAAGAGAAACCATGTCAACGAAGACTCTCACTACTGAATTACTCCAGAAGATTGATGCCTATTGGCGTGCAGCCAATTATTTGTCTGTCGGTCAAATCTATCTGCACGATAATCCCCTTCTCAAGGATCCGCTGAGAATCACGGATGTAAAACATATGTTGTTGGGCCATTGGGGTACAACTCCGGGTCAGAACTTCATCTACGCCCATCTCAACCGGGTTATAAACAAATACGACCTCGATATGATTTACGTCTCCGGACCCGGCCATGGAGGTCCGGCAGTAGTGAGCAATACCTACCTTGAAGGCACTTACACGGAGATTTATCCCAATATCAGCCTGGATGAAGCTGGATTGCGAAAACTCTTCACGCAGTTCTCTTTCCCAGGAGGAATTCCCAGCCATGCATCGCCGGAATGTCCCGGCTCGATTCATGAAGGTGGAGAGTTGGGCTACTCGCTTAGTCATTCGTTCGGCGCTGTATTTGACAATCCAGATCTCATCGTTGCCTGCGTTGTTGGCGATGGCGAGGCGGAAACCGGTCCGCTGGCGACGGCATGGCATTCCAATAAATTTCTTGATCCAGTCACCGACGGGGCAGTGCTGCCAATTCTGCACCTCAATGGTTACAAGATTTCCAATCCGACTCTTCTTGCCAGGATCAGCAGGGAGGAATTACAGCAGTTACTCTACGGATATGGATGGACGCCATATTTTGTTGAGGGTCACGAGCCTTTGCCTATGCACGAGGCAATGGCGGCGACGCTCGACACAGCGGTAGAACAGATCAGGAAATTTCAGGAGGATGCCCGCATTCACGGCCAGATCGGACGCCCTCATTGGCCGATGATCGTTCTCAATTCACCCAAGGGCTGGACAGGTCCAAAAATGGTTGATGGCCTTCAAATTGAAGGCACGTTTCGATCACACCAGGTTCCTATTTCCGACCCGGCCAATCATCCCCAGCATTTCAAGCTGTTGGAAGAATGGCTTAAGAGCTACCGCCCCGAGGAGTTGTTTGATAAACAAGGTCGCTTGAAGCCGGAATTAGCAGAGCTTGCCCCAAAAGGCGATCGCCGCATGGGTGCAAATCCTCACGCCAACGGCGGAATTCTGTTGCACGATTTGCAGATGCCTGATTTCCGTAACTATGCGGTCGACGTGCCACTTCCCGGAGTAAGAGGTATTGGCGACACTCATGTGCTTGGCAGATTTCTTCGTGATGTGGTGAAACTAAACAACGAACATCGGAATTTCCGAATTTTTGGTCCGGATGAGACACTTTCCAATGGACTGGAATCTGTTTTTGAAGTAACCAATCGTCAATGGGATGTTACGAGGATACCGACAGACGAATTTCTCGCACCTACCGGTCGCGTAATGGAAATGCTCAGCGAACATCAGTGTGAAGGTTGGCTTGAGGGATACTTGCTTACCGGACGGCACGGACTCTTCAATTGCTACGAAGCATTCATCCACATTGTCGATTCCATGTTCAACCAGCACGCGAAATGGCTGAAAGTCACCGCACACCTTCCGTGGCGGAGAAAGATCGCATCGTTGAATTACCTGCTTGCTTCTCATGTTTGGAGACAAGACCATAATGGATTCACACACCAGGATCCAGGATTCATTGACCATGTAGTCAACAAAAAAGCCGAAGTTGTTCGCGTTTACCTTCCGCCCGATGCCAACTGCCTCCTTTCGGTTATGGATCATTGTCTCCGAAGCCGCAACTATGTCAATGTCGTAATTGCAGGAAAACACCCGGCGCCGCAGTGGCTGGGAATGGATGAAGCCGTCAAACACTGCACTGAAGGGATCGGTATTTGGGAATGGGCCGGTAATGACCACGGCTCCTTGCCGGACGTGGTCATGGCGTGCTGCGGAGACGTACCCACGCTCGAGACACTCGCGGCCGTTTCGATCATGCGTGAACAACTGCCTGACCTGAAAATCCGGGTAATCAACGTCGTTGATCTTATGAGACTGCAGCCGCAAACAGAGCATCCCCACGGCCTCAGCGACAAGGGCTTCGATGCGCTCTTCACCAAAGATAGGCCCGTGATTTTTGCTTTCCACGCCTACCCGTGGCTGATTCACCGTCTGACGTACCGGCGCACCAATCACCACAACATCCACGTTCGGGGCTACAAAGAGGAAGGAACTATCACCACCCCCTTCGATATGACGGTATTGAATGATCTGGACCGCTTTCATTTGGTGATGGACGCCATCGATCGCCTTCCACAAACCGGCAATCGGGGCATCTTTCTAAAGCAGCAACTGACGCAGAAATTGATCGAACACAAGAAGTACATCGACAACTACGGTGAGGATCTGCCTGAGATTCGGAATTGGATATGGGGCACCACCAATGCTGGCAAGGTGGGCTAAGACTTTCGAATTCAAGACGGGTTACTGACACGCTGAACATATGCGATCAGACAAAACAGGCGACACCAGACAATGGAACTTGAATCTCAGGGAGATATTTCATGACTAGGAATCAACAATGGGGGGAACTCCTTATAGCGGGAATGCTCCTGTCGATAACGCCCTGCTTACTGCGTTCGCAAATGAATGTGAACCCGTATTTCACCGCGATTAATTACCCTATTGCCGAGCATTCAATCATGACGATGGCTCTACCAGATTTTCAATCGGCGCGATACGGGGACGATTTCTTCACAGGAATGCTCATGGCGGAGTACGGACTCACCGAACGATGGACGATTGGCCTTATGACTGAAGGTCAGAAGATCGCGAATCAATCCGTCACGTACGGCGGCATGAGACTCAACACGTATATCCACGTGATCGAAGACGAACAGTATTTGAACCTGACTCTTTACGGAGAATACGAGGATCTGAATGGTGCAGCCCTTTACAAAATGGAAGTCGCGGGATTTGGATCTGGCGATCTAACTGAAACCCTTTCGCTTGCTCGTCAAACCCGTGTCCGTACTTTCGAACAACGCGTGATTTTCTATTATGACGTGGACCGACTGAACTTGACATTCAATTTCATCAGAGAAACGGCCCTTCAATCGCCCCACAAAAACGATTACGGATTTGCGTTAGGTTTGTTTTTCCGGCCGACGAAGCTGCGAGGTGCCACGGAAGCGATGGCCGGCATGACTGCCACTCCGACGTTCTCCTTCGACCGCTTGGGCTACGGTGTTGAGTACATTGGTGCACTTGGGGACGATCAACGGTTCGGCTTCGATTGGAACGCACAGCAACAATATCTTGGTGCCGTTCTCAACTACGACCTTTCTTCGGGATGGTCTTTGCGTCTTGAGCCTGCTTTTGGACTCTCCAAGGTCAGTGATCACTTCGTACTGCGCACCGGAGTGGCGTACATGTTTGCTCTCTATGGCCCAGAGGTTAAGGAACAGGGTCATGATGCGAGTCAGTAGTTCAACAAGTAAGGTAAAATTCCACGGAGGAAATACACTATGGCGAATTACAAGTACCTGATTATCGGTGGTGGAATGACGGCGGCCGCCGCGGTAGAAGGTATTCGTGAAGTCGATTCAACGGGGAGCATAGGTATCATCGGCGAAGAGCCGGACGCTCCGTACGATCGTCCTCCTCTCTCCAAAGGACTTTGGAAAGGAAAACCGTTGGACGTCATCTGGCGTAAGATGGAGAGCAAAGGAGTTCAAATCCACCTTGACCGTGTCGTCAAGACGATTGATCCAAGACAGAAAAGTGTTGCGGACAACAGAGGCGAAGTTTCGAACTACCAAAAACTATTACTGGCGACAGGTGGTCGGCCACGACTTCTTGGGTTCGGCGACGACCGGATCATCTATTTCCGAACCTTGTCGGATTATCGGCGACTTCGTGCGCTCACGGAAAAAGGTAGACGGTTCGCGGTGATCGGCGGTGGGTTTATAGGCTCGGAAATAGCAGCGGCGTTGGCTCTCAACAAGAAAGAAGTGGTAATGATCTTTCCCGGCAAAGATATCGGAGATCGCATTTTTCCGCATCCTCTCGCACAGTTTGTTTCCAATTTCTACAAGAAAAAGGGTGTCGAAGTGCTGGCAGGAGAAGAAATCATTGGTTTGGAAATCCAAGGCAACAAGCATGTTCTGAAAACGCGAACAGGTCGTGAAATCGAGGTGGATGGGGTGGTGGCAGGAGTTGGCATCGAGCCAAACGTTGAGCTTGCCCAATCAGCCGGGCTCAAGGTGGGAAACGGAATCATCGTGGACGAAGTCCTACGCACGAGTCATCCCGACATCTATGCTGCAGGAGACGTTGCCGTATTCTTTAATCCTGCACTGGGAAAACGGATACGGGTCGAACACGAAGACAACGCCAATTCTATGGGACGGTTGGCAGGACGAAACATGGCGGGTGAATCCAAAGGATATACGCATCTTCCGTTCTTTTATTCGGATATGTTCGATTTGGGATACGAGGCCATTGGTGAGCTAGACACACGCTTCGAGACTTTTGCTGATTGGACGCGAATCAACGAGGAAGGCGTCATCTACTATTTACAGAACGGTCGTGTCCGGGGTGTTTTGTTGTGGAATGTGTGGGACCAAGTGGAGGCGGCACGCCAATTGATCGCCGAACCTGGACCGTTCACAGCAAAGGATCTTAAAGGGCGATTGCCAGTTAGAATCTCAAGTCCAAAGGCAGGCGAATGAACGAGAAATTGAAAAAAAGCTCCATCGGTAACTATGGTGCACTTACGTTCGGTTAACGAGTACTGAACTTGTTCGAGACGGAATTCATAAGGAAGGAATACCAATGGAAAATTTTGATCAGAGCCACCACATTCACGGAGAGTCGAAGAGCGATGGTGGTCAACACAATGGCCCTTACTGGACGCGAGCACATAAGGATTGGCGAGTATGGGTCGGTGTCCTGTTTGTATCCGTGGCCATATTCATCTATGTAATGAGCGGTGACTTCGGATCACTCTATCATAGCCAGCCGCAGACTCCTGCAGCAGTTGCAAAATAACAATGCGATTCGTTCGCTCATAGTTCAGAACAACGATCGAATGGCAAAATAGCATTATCAACGGTCCCTCATATGTTGGACGTGACGGTTACCCTATCATCATGTGCGATTTATAAGGTGTTTCGTCTCAAAAGCCTCTTCGCTCCCGGATGTTGAGCGGCTAGATTGATCTGTTTCCAATTCTAGCTAACAATTTCCAATCCCTCGTCCTCGAATTCTTCTCTGGAGTTTGGAAAAAGAACTAATCCCTTTGTCATCCTTTTGGCTGATTGTGCCCCATTGCGTTTCTCCATAGTATAATTCAGAAGGATTTTACTGTCGAAGGAACCACGCATCGATTAGTCGAATCACGCACAAAATCTCAAACCTAACCCATAAGGAGCAAGGTCATGAGCAAAGGTCAAAACAGCAAAAAAGGGACAAAGAAAGAGCCCGTAAAAACCATGAAAGAAAAAAAAGCAGCAAAAAGAGAAAAGAAGAATGAATCCGTGAACCGCGGCATTCTCTATCCGGGGAACAGCTGAGAAGGATAACTCAATTCCACCGTTCTGAGTGGAAAACATAGCAGCACAAAACGATAGTATTTCTATTGATGGTAAATCTGAATTGAAAACCCAACAATTGCATCTGAGAATGGAGACGGGATATTATGAAAACTAATGGGGCAATCTCTCATCGTCAACTTCTCCCAAAGTCGCCAACGAGTATCCACGGCTTGGACGAGATTACGGGAGGGGGATTGCCGAAAGGAAGACCGACGCTTGTGTGCGGAGGAGCCGGCTGTGGAAAAACACTCTTCGCTATGGAATTCATCGTTCGCGGAGCAACAGAATACAACGAACCCGGCGTTTTTATATCGTTCGAGGAAACAGAAAAAGAACTTGCAGCAAACGTCGCCTCATTGGGTTTTGATCTGGACAACCTGGTCAAGCGCAAGAAGATCTGGCTTGAACATATTCACATTGAGCGGGGCGAGCTCGAGCAAAGCGGTCAGTACGATCTGGAAGGACTATTCATCAGGATCCATCTGGCGATCGAGACCATCGGTGCAAAGCGTGTCGTGCTCGATACCATTGAATCGCTATTTTCGGAATTGCCGAACCCTCTCATCCTGCGTGCTGAAATGCGCCGGTTATTCCGGTGGCTGAAAAAGAAAGGTGTTACCACCATAGTCACCGCCGAACGCGGTGACGGCACTCTGACGCGACAGGGACTCGAAGAATATGTTTCCGATTGTGTTATCCTGCTTGACCATCGGGTGACCGATCAATCGTCCATACGCCGATTACGTATCGTCAAATACCGAGGCTCAACGCACGGCACCAACGAGTACCCGTTCCTTATTGACAAAGATGGATTTTCCGTTTTGCCGGTGACGTCGCTTGGACTGAATTACCATTCTTCCCACGAGAGGATTTCTTCCGGTATTCCTCGCCTTGACACGATGCTTTCGGGGAAAGGCTACTTTCGCGCCAGCACCGTGCTTGTTTCCGGCACGGCCGGTACGGGAAAGACCAGCATCGCAGCGAAATTTGTCGAACAGGCGTGCAAAAGGGGAGAACGCGTTCTGTTCTTCACGTTTGAAGAATCTGCAAGTCAACTTATGCGCAATATGCATTCCATTGGAACAAATCTTGAACCGTGTGTGAAACGGGGGCTTCTTCAATTTCACGCAACGCGTCCGACGCTCTATGGGTTGGAAACCCATCTTTCGAAAAGCATAAAACTCATCAATGAATTTGAACCGAGTATCGTCATCTTTGACCCCATTAATGCATTCGTCAGTGGAAACAACAATGTTGAGGTCAAGACCATGTTACTGCGTCTCGTTGATTTTCTGAAAATGAAAAAAATCACGGCGTTCTTTACGAGTCTTACCTCAGCGGGCGAGGTTATGGAGCTGAGTGATGTGTATATCTCCTCACTCATCGATACGTGGTTGCTGTTACGGGATATCGAAATTGGCGGCGAACGGAACAGAGGATTGTACGTCCTGAAATCACGGGGGATGGCGCACTCCAACCAGATACGGGAATTCAGGCTCACAGAAAAGGGCATCGATCTCCTGGATGTCTATGTCGGACCAGGAGGCGTACTCACGGGTTCGGCGCGACTTTCGCAAGAGACGAATGATGATGCAGAACAGCTGCTGCACAAGCAGGAAATCGTCCGCAAGCAAATCGGATTGGAGCGAAAGCGTGAAGCGTTGAACGCCCAGGTTCTTTTGTTGCGGACTCAATTCGAAGCTGAAGAATCGGATGCTTTGAAGACGATCGAGATTGAAAAGGCAAGGATCCATCGTCTCACTCACGATCGGTCAAAAATGGCGAGAAGCCGCAAGAGCGACAATCGCATAAGTACAGCCGACAAATACCTGCACAAAACAAAACAATAAGGAACTTCTCGTGAAGATAAGATTTGACAAAGTCAGTACCAGACGACGACCAAGACATCCGGTCGGAACAACACAGGACAGATGGATCTTACGCTTGTATGTCGCCGGCCAAACGCCGAAGGCGGTTTCCGCAGTCAAGAACCTCAAGCTGATTTGTGAAGAGGAATTGAAGGGCAAATACCATATACAAGTGATCGACCTGCTCAAGAATCCAAAGCTTGCACGCGACAATCAGATCCTTGCCATTCCGACACTCGTGCGCAAGTTACCCATCCCTGTGAGGAACATTATCGGAGACCTTTCTGACCGGGAACGAGTTTTGGTTGGGCTGGATCTCGTTGAACGTAGATCGATGGATGCCGCTTAACTGGTGTCATTGCTGAGCGCATTTTGATTATTGAATATACGGACGGTTGCCTCCAAGCAAGTCAGGCAATTCAGAAACGAATAATTTACAACAATACCTAACGAAATACGACTATGAGCCCATCGACACTTGTCCCCGAAGAAACCGACCGCATTGCGGTAGGAACAGTGGACGTCATTACTGAAGTCCGCCGAAAAGAAGCTGTCCTTAAGGCCGGGGCCCTTCAGAACGCAATTCTCAATAGTGCTAACTTTTCAAGCATCGCAACGGATGAGAAGGGTGTGATCCAAATTTTCAACGTTGGCGCTGAACGTATGCTCGGCTACGCGGCGGCGGATGTGATGAACAAAATTACTCCGGCCGATATCTCGGATCCGCAGGAATTGATCGCCCGCGCGGCAACGTTGAGTCTGGAATTGGACACTTCCATCACGCCGGGATTCGAAGCGTTGGTGTTCAAGGCTTCACGTGGTATCGAAGATATTTACGAATTGACGTACATCCGCAAGGACGGCAGTCGATTTCCAGCCATCGTGTCGGTGACAGCACTCCGCGACGAGCTGGAAGGGATTATTGGCTACTTGCTCATCGGAACTGATAACACTGCCCGCAAGCGGGCGGAAGAAGCATTGCTCAAAGCAGGTGCTCTGCAGAGTGCGATTTTCAACAGCGCGAATTTCTCGAGCATCGCAACGGACGCAAAAGGTGTCATTCAGATTTTCAACGTTGGCGCGGAACGTATGCTCGGGTATGCGGCCGCCGACGTGATGAATAAGATCACACCGGCCGACATTTCGGATCCGCAAGAAGTCATCGCACGTGCAAAAGCGTTGAGCATAGAACTCGATACGCCTATCACACCCGGATTTGAAGCGTTGGTGTTCAAGGCATTACGTGGCATCGAGGACATCTATGAGTTGACCTATATCCGCAAAGACGGCAGCCGATTTCCGGCTATCGTTTCTGTTACGGCTCTGCGCGACGAACTGGAAGGCATCATCGGTTATCTGCTTATTGGAACCGACAACACAGCGCGCAAGCAGGCGGAAGAAGCACTGCTCAAGGCAGGTGCCCTGCAAAGCGCGATTTTTAATAGCGCAAACTTCTCCAGTATCGCGACCGACGCAAAAGGTGTCATTCAGATTTTCAACGTTGGCGCGGAACGTATGCTCGGGTATGCGGCCGCCGACGTGATGAATAAGATCACACCGGCCGACATTTCGGATCCGCAAGAAGTCATCGCACGTGCAAAAGCGTTGAGCATAGAACTCGATACGCCTATCACACCCGGATTTGAAGCGTTGGTGTTCAAGGCATTACGTGGCATCGAGGACATCTATGAGTTGACCTATATCCGCAAAGACGGCAGCCGATTTCCGGCCATCGTGTCCGTGACAGCGCTGCGCGACGAACTGGAAGGGATCATCGGCTACCTGCTTATCGGAACTGACAATACTGCTCGCAAGCGGGCGGAAGAAGCACTGCTCAAGGCGGGAGCCCTGCAAAGCGCAATTTTCAACAGCGCTAATTTCTCGAGTATCGCCACTGACGCAAAAGGTGTTATTCAGATCTTCAACGTGGGCGCGGAACGTATGCTGGGTTATGCAGCCGCCGACGTGATGAATAAGATCACACCGGCTGACATTTCAGATCCTCAGGAGGTCATAGCTCGTGCCAAGGCGTTGAGCATAGAGCTTGCCACGCCAATCACCCCTGGATTCGAAGCATTGGTATTCAAGGCGTCACGAGGCATCGAAGATATCTACGAATTGACGTACATCCGCAAAGACGGCAGCCGTTTTCCTGCGGTTGTGTCGGTCACGGCTTTGCGCGACGAACAAAAAGCAATTATCGGTTACCTGCTGATCGGCACGGACAACACTGCCCGCAAGCGGGCGGAAGAAGCACTGCTCAAGGCAGGTGCCCTGCAAAGCGCGATTTTCAACAGTGCAAATTTTTCGAGTATCGCAACGGACGCAAAAGGGGTCATTCAGATCTTCAATGTCGGCGCGGAACGCATGCTTGGCTACACGGCCGCCGACGTTATGAACAAGATCACGCCGGCTGACATTTCGGATCCTCAGGAAGTCATTGCGCGCGCTAAGGCCTTGAGTGTCGAGCTCTCTACACCGATCACACCGGGATTTGAAGCATTGGTGTTCAAAGCATCACGCGGTATCGAAGACATTTATGAATTGACCTATATCCGAAAGGACGGCAGCCGATTCCCGGCCGTCGTATCCGTCACAGCTCTGCGCGACGCCCAAAACGCGATTATTGGATATCTGTTGATCGGCACGGACAACACCGCACGCAAACAAGTTGAAGCGGAGCAGAAGGTCCTTGATCAAAAACTGCGTGACCAGCAATTCTACACGCGTTCGCTCATCGAATCCATGATCGACGCGATCATAACCACCGCTCCCTCCGGCATCATTACAGACGTCAACAAGCAGATGGAGGCGCTCACCGGTTGCACGCGTGACGAGTTGATCGGCGCGCCGTTCAAAAAATATTTTACCGATCCCGAGCGTGCCGAGGCGAGCATCAAGCTGGCTCTGAGCGAAAAGAAGGTCACCAATTACGAGCTCACCGCACGGGCCAGGGATGGCAAGGAAACGGTGGTCTCCTACAACGCAACCACGTTCTATGATCGGGACAGGAAACTCCAGGGCGTGTTCGCAGCTGCGCGCGACGTCACGGAGCGCAAGCGCCTGGATCAGGTATTGCAGGAAAAGAACGTTGAACTGGAGAGTGCCAGGTCTGTGGCGGAAATAGCCAACTTGGCGAAATCTGAATTCCTTTCCAGCATGAGTCACGAGTTGCGGAGCCCGCTGAATGCAATCCTTGGATTTGCCCAACTGATGGAGTCCGAAATTCCTCCTCCAGCGCCCGCTCAAGCCGAAAATATTGGCCGGATTCTCCAGGCTGGATGGCATTTGCTCAAACTCATTAACGAGATCCTTGATCTTGCAGTCATCGAGTCTGGGAAGCTCTCGTTGTCTCCGGAATCGGTCGCATTGGCTGAAGTGATGTCCGAGTGCCAGGCCATGATGGAGCCTCAAGCGATAAAACGCGGAATTAAGATGACATTTTTGAGTTTTGACAAGTCCGTGTATGTTAAAGCTGATCGGACACGTTTGAAACAGATTGTCATCAACCTGCTTTCCAATGCGATCAAATACAACAAAGAGAATGGAACGGTCGATGTAACGTGCACTTTTATCAACGCAGAAAGAGTCCGCATCAGCGTCGCCGATACAGGAGAGGGGTTGTCCGCGGAAAAGCTGGCTCAATTATTCCAGCCGTTCAACCGACTCGGCCAGGAAGCTGGCGGTGTGGCTGGTACAGGCATTGGGCTGGTTGTGACAAAGCGGCTGGCAGAACTGATGGACGGTGTCCTTGGCGTGGAAAGCAAGGTCGGGGTAGGAAGCGTGTTCTGGTGCGAATTGATTTCGGCTCCGAAGCCCAAACCCGAGGAATTGGCAACTGAAGTTGAATTGACGGTTCCGCTGCAGTTGTCGACTGGTACCAGTATTCGGACGGTGCTCTATGTCGAAGATAATCCGGCAAACCTGGAACTGGTCAAGCAACTCATTGCTCGTCAGCCCAATATTCGTCTCTTAACTGCGATTGACGGAAACAATGGCATCGAGATTGCAAAATCTTCACAACCTGACATAATTCTCATGGACATCAATCTCCCCGGCATCAACGGTCTCGAAGCTCTGAAAATTCTGCAATTAGACCCCACGACAGCTCGTATTCCGATAGTTGCCCTCAGTGCCAATGCAATGCCGCGTGACATTGAAAAAGGCAAGGAGGCAGGATTCTATCGTTATCTCACGAAACCAATCAAGGTCAAAGAATTAATGGAAACGCTTAATGAGACTCTAGAATATGCGGCTCACAAGGATGACAAAGACAAGAAATCCAAGGATGTAGGCACTTGATCAGCACGGACAACATACTGAGTGCAAAGATTCTGGTGGTTGATGATCAGGAAGCTAACGTCGCTCTGCTCGAGGGAATGCTGAAAAATGCGGGCTATACTTCGGTTCAGTCAACGACTGACCCGGTCACCGTGTGTGAGCTTCACCGCAAGAACAAGTATGACCTGATCCTGCTCGACCTTCGCATGCCCGTCATGGATGGATTCCAGGTGATGGAAGGACTTAAGGCAATCGAAGGAGACAGTTATCTTCCTGTCCTTGTAATCACCGCGCAACCGGATCAGAAGTTACGCGCACTCAAAGCTGGCGCCAAGGATTTCGTCAGCAAACCGTTTGAGTTGGCCGAAGTGCTCGTGCGCGTTCGAAACATGCTGGAAGTTCGCCTGCTGCACGGGGAGTCAGTAACCTACGGCAAAGCTCTCGAACAAAAAGTCGAAGAAGTAGAGGCAAGTCGCGATATGATCCGTCGCCAAAGTGACGAGGTCAAGCGACTCTATGATGAAATCGTTGCGGAACAGAAGCGGTCTTTCGAGTTAACCGCCGTCCCCGGCGCCATGGTGGGTGTCGAAAAAGAGGAACGGCTCATGACGCCGTGGCTGCAGAGCCTCCGGCTTCGTCATCCGTGGCTGCACATCAATCTGTTCACTGCGTTCATGGCAGCCGCCGTTGTTTACTCGTTCCAGGGAACCATCAACCGACTCTTGCTGCTCACCATATTCCTGCCGGTACTCGCGAGTCAGTCGGTCAACACGGGCAGCCAGGCGCTGGCGATCACCCTGCGCGGACTCGTTCTTGGAGACCTGGCTCCCGGCAAGGAAAAAGCACTTCTGAGAAAAGAAGCTTTGCTTGGCTTGCTGAATGGTGCTTTTGTGGGAATGACTGCGGCGATTGGCATGTATATTGTCGCTTCGCTTCAACATTCACCGAATGCCTTGATGCTCAGCACCGTCGTATTCCTTGCTATGATCGGAAGCTGCATCATCAGCAGCATTTCCGGAACATTCGTGCCGCTCATTCTGAAACGGCTCGGCGCGGATCCCGTTGTTGCTTCCAGCATTTTCCTGAGCACCGTCACGGACGTTGTGAGCATGGGAATGTTATTGGGTCTGGCGACGATTCTGGTGAAATAGATGGTTCAATGAAATGAAGCCTCGAAAGACTTGATCGCGGATGTGCCCGGGTGACAGATTGGGGAAGACGGAAATCGTGAGATGTCGTTTTTCATGAATGAACAGGGAGTTATAAACTGCATGATAAGTTCACTAGACGTTCTCCAAGGCAAGGTGTTGATCGTTGACGATCAAGAAGCCAATATCGCTCTCCTGGAGAAAATACTGCGCGGAGCAGGATACATTGCCATTACGACAACACAAGATCCAACCGCAGTCAGCGAGCTTCATCGCAAGAATCACTACGATCTGATTATGCTCGATCTTCTTATGCCTGTCATGGATGGTTTTCAGGTGATGGAAGAACTCAAGGACATCGATACGGGAGGCTATATTCCTGTTCTTGTCATTACTGCCCAACCGGGTCACAAGTTGCGCGCATTAAAAGCTGGCGCAAAGGATTTTGTCAGCAAACCCTTCGACATCGCGGAAGTACTAATCCGGGTGCACAACATGCTCGAAGTCCGGATGCTGCAACTTGAAACGAAGAGACTTTATGATCAGGTCGTAGAAGAACAGAAAATGTCGGAGCGGCTGCTCGTCAATGTGTTGCCGTATTCCATTGCGGAACGCCTGAAGAATCGTCCCGAAGTTGCAACAGACAGTTTTGCGGAAGTTGTTGCGGACAGCTTCCAGAACGTAACGGTATTGTTCGCGGACATCGTGGGATTCACAGAATTTTCGGAAGGCCTCAGTGCAGAAGTTCTCGTCGACGTGCTCAACGATATCTTCACACGATTTGACAAGATTGCCGAAAACCGCGGTCTCGAGAAGATCAAGACTATTGGCGACGCGTACATGGCGGCAGCAGGACTCCCTATACCGAGGATCGATCACACGGAACGCGCAGCCCATATGGCACTGGATATGTTGGAAGAAATGGAACACTTCAACCGGCAAAGCCTTCATCAACTGCGGGTGCGCGTTGGAATCAATTCGGGGGCGGTCGTTGCCGGCGTCATCGGCAGGAACAAATTCCACTATGACCTGTGGGGCGATGTTGTGAACACCGCGAGCAGAATGGAATCTCACGGCGTATCAGGTCGAATCCAGGTGACTGACTCTACACGACAGCAATTGTCCGAACCATTCATACTTGAAGATCGAGGTGTCATAAACGTCAAAGGCAAGGGAGACATGCGCACCTGGTTCTTGAACGGCAGAACTGAGAAGAAAGACGTGAATGAACCTTCGTTGATACTTCAGCTATCATAAGTCACACGCTGAACGACTTGCGGAGTACAGAAGCACCGAAATGAGTCAAACAAAGAATGTATGCCGGCGGAATGAGTAATGGTTCTTAGAATAATCCATAAACACTCAACGCCGTTTGACCGATTCTCTTAGATTTTCAACAACAGAATGGCAATGGAAAACTCAAATTCGCCGCAAAACCAGGGTCAACTCCACGGTGCAGAGGTCATCTCAGAACAGTACCCTGAAATTGTTCCTGATTCGATCACTGCAAAGTTCTTCATGGAGGTATCTTCGCTGACAAAGTTTACTTGGCACTTTTTCAAAGAAGTGTTTATGCCGCCGTATGAGATTAATGAGTTGCTGAAACAATCCTATATGATCGGTTATAAGTCTCTTTCCCTCATTGGCATTACGGCGTTCATCATGGGCCTTGTGCTGACGATTCAGTCTAGACCCACATTGGCGAAGTTTGGAGCGGACTCGTGGTTGCCCGCCATGGTGGCAGTCTCAATCATCAGGGAAATAGGACCGGCAATCACAGCGCTTATCTTTGCCGGTAAAGTCGGATCCGGGATCGGGGCAGAGCTGGCATCGATGAATGTCACCGAACAAATAGACGCGATGCAGGTGTCCGGCACCAATCCGTACAAATATCTGGTCGTGACACGAGTACTCTCGGCAACACTGATGCTTCCGCTGCTCGTTGTGTTTGCGGATGCTATCGGATTATTAGGGTCATATGTCGGTGTCAACTTAAAAGGCAATGTAAGCGTTCAACTGTTCTTTTCGCAAATATTCCAGAGTCTCGAATTCAATGACCTGATTCCGGCGTTCATTAAAACGTTCTTCTTCGGCTTTGCGATAGGGCTCATCGGCAGTTATAAGGGATACAATTCACACGAAGGAACGGAAGGCGTCGGCAAAGCGGCCAATTCAGCCGTCGTCTTTGGCTCTCTCATGGTATTTATTATTGATATGATCGCAGTGCAAATCACAAGTCTGTATCAACACTGAAGCGTGTTCGAAGAACAATGACGAATCCTGAAGCCATCTTACCGGATAACATCGATAATCGACACAGCGGAGTTCCGGTTGTCCAGATGGAACATCTCAAGAAATCTTTTGGGAATAATCACGTGTTGCGGGATTTCAATTTGGTGATGCATAAAGGCGAAAACATTGTGGTGCTTGGTCAATCCGGAACCGGCAAATCGGTCCTGATTAAATCCATTGTCGGATTGGTTGACCTTGATGAGGGGAGGCTTGTTATCCTTGGAAAAGATGTCTCTGAACTCAAGGAAAAGGAGCTCATTGAGTTGCGCAGGAGGATTGGGTTTCTCTTCCAAAGCGGAGCCCTGTATGATTCCATGACGGTAAGAGAGAATCTTGAATTCCCGCTTCGACATAAGGCGCATACCATACCAAAAGACAAAATGGACTCCATCGTCAAGGAAGCACTGGAGCACGTCGGGCTTGCCAAGACTATCGATGAGATGCCAGTAGAACTCTCCGGCGGTATGCGTAAGAGGTTGGGACTGGCCCGAACGTTGATTCTAAGACCTGAGATCATGTTGTATGACGAACCTACAACAGGACTCGATCCGATAACCTCAAGGGAAATAAGCGAGCTCATCCTGCAAACGCAGAAAATCTATGATACGTCTTCCATCATCATCACGCACGATATCGATTGTGCCAGGCACGTCGCAAATCGGATTATGGTCGTTAAAGACGGCAAGTGCGCTGCGGAAGGGTCGTTTGCCGATCTGGAGAAATCACCCGATCCATGGATTCGATCATTCTTTGATAAACATAAAGCAATAGAAGAGAGCTAACGCCATGTACAAACACACAACGAACAAGATGAAGCTTGGAGTATT
>CAZOIM010000074.1:0-16050 GCA_964579855.1 uncultured Ignavibacteriaceae bacterium
GTATTTGACGGGCAGGCATTTTCGTTCCAGGAATTCGGCGGAATTTCTCGTTACTACAGTAAACTCCTTGAGCATTTTGCCGCAACCCCAGGAATTTCTGCCGAATTGTTAATCAAGTACTCGAACAACGTACATTTGAACGAACTCCATCTCGTTCAGACCAGACCGTTCTTCGCTTCTTCCAGATTCAAAGGAAGAAACGAGATCATCAAGTTCCTGAATAGGTTGTATTTCAAGAGGGTATTCTCGTCTAAAGTCGATGGACAAGTCTTCCACCCCACGTATTATCATCCATATTTCCTGGATCTACTCGGCAATACCCCTTTCGTGCTCACCATCCACGATATGGCGCACGAACGTTATCCTGAAATGTTTAGCAAATTTGATCACACCTCCAGCAACAAGAGAATTGTGGCCCATCGTGCGAACCGCATCATTGCCGTGTCGGAATACACAAAGAACGAAATCGTGAGTCTCATGGGCATCGAAAGTTCCAGGATTGATGTCGTTCCACACGCTACGACGCTCACTGCTCCGAATGTTAATCATCCCCGCGTTCCTCTGCCAGACGAGTACATTCTCTACGTCGGCAAGAGAAACACTTATAAGAACTTCCCGATCCTTCTGCAGACGCTGCACTTACTCCGCGTTTCAGGGAGAAAGAGTTCGCTCATCTGTGCAGGCGGAGGATTCTTCACAAAACAAGAGTTGACGGAAATCGGACGATTGAATCTTGGTGAGGTGGTACTGCAAATGAGTGCGGATGACAATCTCCTGGCGTACCTTTACTCTAGGGCAAAGGCTTTTGTCTATCCTTCATTGTATGAGGGCTTCGGGATACCTGTTCTTGAAGCATTTGCGTGTGGATGCCCCGCGATCCTGAGCAATCGGACTTCTCTGCCTGAGATCGGCGGTGATGCTGCCCGGTATTTTGATCCCGAGAATGCGTCAGATCTTTCTGGCATACTACTGGAGGTTCTACAAAATAGCGAGCTTGCGCAGAATATGAGAACGAAAGGGCTCGAAAGGATTAAGCTCTTTTCGTGGGAAAGAACTGCCAAGAAAACTATGGAGACTTATCAAAAGGTTGTCGGCTGAAGATGCAATCGAGGAGACCGCAAGCAGTCAGTGCTTGATTGGCTCAGGGAGTATTGACAGAATTTTTGCCAGTTCTTTTGCAATGAGCTTTCGATCGTACTGTTTTGCACTATCGGTATTTGGGACAAGCTTATCAATCTGACGGAATATATCATTTCCCGTATAGGCGTACGGGAATATGAGTCCGGTACCTGCACGCCTCAAGATATCTTCTACTTCGCCATTGTCATCCCCAAACGCAAGAATACGTTTACCTGTTCTCAGATATTCAAAGAGCTTTCCAGGAACGTGACGAGATTCCGTAGCACAGACGAGAAGATATGTTGCGTTGCCTAATTCTTTGATCATCGAATCGTATGGAAGGAAGCCCTTGTAGGCGGTGCGATCCTGCAGTCCTGCATTCTCAATCGACTTTCGAATCTCCGGGCTAACAGTCCCAACGAAGACAATATTGAAATTGCCTCCCTTGTCGATTTCTTCCCGAATGTTGCGCCATAATGCGATTGGATTTTGGGAATCAAAGATATTCCCTGCGTGAAGAATGACTTTTGTTGTGGTGTTCTTTGATTGAACGTATGATTTGAATGCCTCGTCGTCATACCCCCAGTAGAGAACGTTTGATTTTTCACTAAGGAATGGATAACGTCGTTCGTAGTCCTCCTTCATACTCTGGGTGACAAACACTACACGTGAGGCACGTTCCAAGACTCCACGCTCAAGACGTCGATCGAGATAGGATGTTGGTTTGCTTCGTTTGAACCCTCGATAGTATGCGATATCAACCCAGGGATCGATGAACACCGGGATATGCGGGATTCCCGTCGCCTTGCCTAAGGCGTTTCCGACTAACAACGTTGTGTGTGGTGGACCAATCGAGACTATGACGCTTACGCCTTTCGAGCGTAGAAGCTTCTTGCCTTCTCTCACAGCATTCCAGTACCATCCTATCCGGGCATCGGGGATAAGCAAATTCATGCGAATCCAAATTGCTATGCGATGTCGGAGCCCTCGATTTGTCTTCGATATCGTTTCGGACGCCACAAGTGTATCATGTTTTTTCTTTCCTATGAATGCCCTATAGAGGTTAAACGGTTCAAATGCGCGAGCTTTGTGCACTTCAAGATCTGCGGCTACACCATGGAGCAGGCTTTCGTCGTTCTCCGAAAAGGTGTCCATTGATGTTGTCAGAACGGTAGGCTGCCATCCAAAGTTGGGTAAGTACCTAATTATACTCAGTGGCCAGTGTACAGTCGCCTTGCCTGAAGGGGGCCAGAAATAGGAAACAAAAAGGACCTTCTTCATGATCAGCAGTTTGCCCGTGTGAATCTGGAAGACTTAATGCCAAAAGTCGGGGATTTCATGTATTTGTGTCGAGGGAAGCAATATCGTGCAACTAACACATTCAAAGGAAAAGACGCGGCTGGTTTTGAATACTTGATTCACCTTATTCTTTTCGTGCCACCACATTCAATCCGGTCCCTGTCACATTATTTGTTGTGTAGTCCAGAGACATGAAAATGAGTGTGAACGGAAATGTGACAAGGTAGTAGAATGGGAGGAGCAAAAAGAATCCCCTGCTTGCATTGAGCATGAGCATTGGATATTTGATACCGAGCCGCCAGGCGATAGTACCCCAGGTGCCGTACGTGTATTTTAGATCTTCGACACGGAATCCCGTCGACTCAAGTTTTTTTCGAATCTCATCCGCTCCGTACCCGTTTCGGGCATGTTCTTCAATGAAACTCTTGTCATCAGGAGTGTGTGCATCCGAGCCTCCGAGATTGGAAGGCGTATTGATAAACAGCACGCCCCTCGATTTTAGCGCACGGTGGAAATTCCTGAACACACCGATGTCATCCGGAATATGTTCCATGACATCGACAGAGAGAATAAAATCGAAGCGATTCTCGTGTCTGATTTGTGTCAGATCTTCGACCGAGAACGAACATCGATGAAGGCCAACTGCCTTGAAAAGCAATGTGCAGTCCTTAATCTGCTCTTCCTTTACATCCACGGCATAGATGTTTGCGCCAGGAAAGTGTTTCGCCATATAGTACGAATATTGGCCGAAACCACTTCCAGCGTCGAAAATCTGGACATCGTGATCGGCAGTGGACAAGAGCCTTCGCAGTTGACGCTTGACGTGCCATTCACGCAGAAAGAGTATCCCAAGGAGTTTATAGAAAGATATTCTGAGTATTGGCCGTTTCCGGACAATATCGCCAATAATATTTTTGACAGGATCGTATTTCATGACACTCAAAGATGGAAATGCTTGCTGAAACAGTGTATTGATCGATAAGAACGAGTCTCGTGAGAATTCATCGTCGAGGCAGGCCTTTAACTGCGGATTGAAGCACAGAAAACATATGATCTGGCGTGAGCGAGTTCATGCAGTTCGGATTGAAATCGCAGCGAGGTTTATAGCACACGAGGCAATCAAGATCCGATTGGACTTTGATAATCTGTCCACCGTAGGAATCAATCTCCGCGGCAGAAGTCGGACCAAAGTACGCAACGACCTTTTTTCCCAATGCAGTCGCGACGTGGAGCGCAAGCGTATCGCCGGTGAGGAACACATCGCTCAACGTGACCAAAGCGAAGAATTGGCGGAGAGAATTCTTGGTCCCTGTGTTGATGACACGCGTGGTATTGATCAATGAAAGTTCTTTATTTCGATCGGTTTCGTGTGGCCCACCGTAGAGGAGAATCGTCCATTCGGTCTTCTGCAGAACCGTATTGATGAGTGCTCTGAATCCATCCATCGTCCATTCCTTGTATTGCCAACGCGGACTCGCTCCAGTATTGATGCCGATGGAGATTCTATTCCGGTTTACGGAATTGCGCCGTGAGAACTCATCGGCAAATCCACGTTCCTGTTCCGACAAAGACAGGACAATGTCCTTCTTGGACGTCTTGATTCGACAGATTTCCAGCATAAGGTCCTGATAGGACCGGGAATTCTGCTTCTTTCTTTGATCGAAAGCCCCCATTTCTAGCCAGAGAATCGCTTCTTCGTTGAATGGAACAACGTGACCTCTCAGATCCAATCCATACCCGAGTTTGTCCTTCCCCTTGACGCGCGAGGCCAGAACCGCGCTATCGCCGGCACTATCCAAATTGATGACGAGGTCATACTCTTCCACGGTAGAATAGAGTATCGCTTCTGTCGATTCGTATGACAATACCCGATCAACTATCTGATTATTCTCGAAGAGAGGCAACGCAGCTTGCCGTGTGATCCAGGTGATCTCCGAACTCGCGTATTTTTCTTTCAAACCATGGAGGATGGACGTCGTTCTGAGAACGTCGCCGACGGCGTCAAGCTTTATGATGAGTATTTTGGTTGAAGTCACTTCGTAGTGAGGGCAATTATCGCACATCAGGCCTTCAATTTTATTGAAGGTGCACGGCCGATCTCCAGGAAAATGCTTGCAGTCAAGCTTTAGAATCATGATTCGTCACGTCTTTGCGGATTTCTTCGAATACTTCGCGAATACGATTGAAGCTGTTTGAATCCCGTTTTGCGAGAACGTTGGCTGAGAATTCAACCTCTCGTTGTTCCACGAAGTAACGGATAACAGCGTCAGCCAGCATCCTTTGATCGTGTGGCGGGACGATGAACCCGGTCTTGCCTTCATCAACAAGCTCGGCGAGACCGCCGACATTAGTGACGATGACGGGTTTTGAAAAACCGTATGCGATGCTCAGGATGCCGCTCTGTGTGGCTCCGTTGTAGGGAAGCACAGCGACATTCGCTGCTTCAAAATAGAGATGCACATCTTCATTTGCAACGTATTCTGCCACCTCCGTCACATTTTCCCGGATCCCCAACCGTCGCATCGCGTCATGATAGGGTTTTGGATCGTCATAATATTCACCAACGACAAGTAGGTGAGCGTTCTCGACTCCTTTTTTGATAAGAGGAAATGCTTCCAAAAGGTTCATGAGTCCCTTGTAGCCTCGCACATATCCAAAAAAGAGAATTACATTCTTGTTGGCAAGATGGAGTCGGTCTTTTGCCTGGCTTTGCGTGAGAGATCCGCCGACACGATAGCAATCATAGACGGGCAAGGAGGAACGAAAGACCCTGGAAGCAGGAAAGAGTCTTCGGATGTCATTCTCAACAACACTTGAAAGAACCAAAAATCTATCCGCCTGGCGCAACGCCATCAGTGTCAGGTAAGAGTCTATCCAGCGGGATTCGTGAGAGACGACATTTTCTGCAATGATAACGACAGGTTTCCCGGTTCTTTTTTTGAACGAGGAAGCAATCGTTTTGACGATCGGGCCAAAGAAAGGGTTCCACCACGTGATGACCAGGAGATCAGGATTCATACTGGCCGCTTCTTTCGCAGCTTCGAACCACGTCAATGGGTTCAGACAATCAATGATTGGGCTCGATGGGTGTTTTTTAATCGCTACGCCACTGACGTCGGTTTGTCGCACTCCGGGGAAGAGAAAGCCCGGATATAATCGAGAGAACGAAATGACTGACACATCGTTGGTCTCAGCCAGGGCAGCATAGAGGTGCGCAACGAACAATGCATTGCCCCCTCGGAGCGGATATGCAGGACCGACGATAACTATCTTCACTTCGTTTTCCTTTGCGTGCTCTGAACCGAATCAACGATTGAATAGTTCAAACGATACACGTAGCTCGGGTATTCCGTGCCCTCCTGGTGCATCAATTCGAACATCCGGGGATATTTTTCGGCCGCGGGCTGCACGTAGCGGCGCAACGTCGACGACCAAAGGAAATTGTCATACAACATATGCGTCACCCCAAGACTCTTCCAGTGAACGACGAGCGAGTCCGCATCTGTCTGGTCGATGAGATATGTCCCATACACTTCAAACCCGGCATTGTAGATTTGAAACAATTCGGGTTTTCGACACATCACCTTTGTGCCTGCCCTCGGTATAGTACGGCCTATCCACTGTGAAGCTTTCAAATAGTTCACCCAGTCTTCCGTGAACCCTGCAAATTGATTTCCAGACAAGTTCTCTCGTAAGATGGGAAAGTTCGCAGTGATCTTCAGGTTTGCTTGAACGACATTCACAAACACCACAAATCCAATTCCTGCCAGGAACGTTCCTTTGACGCCATTTGAGATCGTTGCAACTCCAGGTTTTTTCCCAAGCCTCATCAAGAGCCAACGCCATCCAAGGAGCAAACTTATAATGAGGAAGGGAACGATCGGCATGTAGAGTCTCGGCGTTGCAAAGAGATTTTGAACGGCAACAGCTATAAAAGCGAAGTATATGGAAATGAAAATCCCAATCAGCCTCAACCCTTGCTTCGGACGATCGAAGATTTCCAGTTTCAGGCCTGCCAAGACAATCCCGGAAAAAAGGAGTGCAACGAATGCGGAGCCACTTGGGAGGAATCTCCCATCCGCAATGGACAACTCTTCCGAAGTCGGCAGCGATAAGGCCGTCGGGATCTGATAGTTCAGATCGTTCACGATGTTGTTGACGAATCGCTGAGCGAATCCGCCAATCGTTTCATTTCCTTCTGTAACATTGTAGGGATTCTTCAAAAGGAGTACCGAAGCCTGTCCAAATGACCCGAGACCGGAGACCGTTTGATAGATTTTGAGCGGACTGTAGAGCAGGAAACAGACAGCCACGAAAACTGCAAGAGGTTTCCATTGCCTTCGTAAGAGGAATGACAAAATAGCCGCTCCTGCGATCGTCACACCGACGATTCGAACATAAAACGCAGCCATCGTGAGAATGCCGGCTATAATAATGTTTCCGGTTTTCTCTTCCTCATTCGATTTCACGACAAAGTGAATTGCCCATATCGCCAGGACAGCAAAAAACATTTCACTATATGTCTGGTACGAGTATTCGATGATGAGCGGATTAATTGCCGTCAACAACAATGCGGGGAAGAAAATCTGTGGCTCAAGTCGATTCTTGAAAACAAAATAAAAGGACAGAATAAGGCCTGCGAAACAAGCAAGGGAGGTCAATTTCAGAAAAATGAGATTGCTGCCCCCGAGCCAGACGAACAAGGCTAGAGCCATAGGGTATCCAGGTGTGCGAAATCCAATAGGGATGTCACCCTTAGCAACGATGTTCATCGCCTGGAGAACATAAGCCGTGTCATCTCCGCCGATGCTTGGTTTCACATCAAACTGAGCAACGGATAATCCTACTCCCAAAATGAGAGTGGCAAACAGGCATCCTTTTGTATGAAGGGTGCACCAGGATCCCAGGCGATCGTATAGCGATTCGAGTTCGCCTCTCTTGCGAACAGTTCTATCCGCGTTCTTTGATTTCGACATCGAACCTCGCTTTTTTTTCCTAGACGAATTTCAGTCTGGACGCTGCAACGAACACCATTCTGAGCAGCAGCATTCCGTGGCGCCATCGCTGAATATTGGTCTGTCCATACTTGCGTTCGGAATAACGAATCGGCATCTCTAATATTTTCAAATTCTGCTTGGCGGCTCCAAAAATAAGATCAAAATCTCCGAAGGGATCGAATTCTCCGAAGTAACTACGGTTCTTCGCGATGCGTTCATAATCGTCCTTGAACAACACTTTCGTTCCGCAAAGCGTATCCTTGAAGCGCTGATCAACCAAGTACGTGAACATCAAGCTGAAGAACTTATTCCCTATGAGATTCAGAAAGCGCATAGCCTGTTTTTCCATGGGGTATACAAGCCTGCTTCCATTAATAAACTCCCCTTTGTTTGAAGCCAGCGCTTCATAGAATTTCGGCAGGTCTTCCGGGGCAACCGTCAGGTCGCCATCAAGGATCATCAGGATGTCGCCGGACGCTTTTTCGAATCCCAGCCGCACCGCGTTCGCCTTGCCGATTCCGGATTGGACAAACCACGAAATGCGTCGAGACCGGCGATATTTCTTTACTGCCCGCTTGATTTCATCCAGCGTACCATCGTTGGAGTGCCCTTCCACAAAGATGATTTCAGTCCCCTTCCCCATCTTCGGTATTCGCTGAAGAGCTTGTTCAATATTCCCTCTTTCGTTTCGCGCCGGGATTACGACAGAGACACTAAACTTTTTTGTATTTTCCTCGGGCATCCGGGGACGTGCAACGACAAATCGCACAACGCAGAGTTTTCTAATGAGAGGAAGCTGCGAGAGGTATTTATTCAGGAGCCAGGAAAGGCCAGGAATGTTCTTCGGGAATAGCAGTCGGTAGCCAGTTCTCACGACCTCATAATCCGAAAGAACCAACAGATTCTCCAGGTCGTGGCCATTAATCCAATTCTGTCTTGGTTGCCGCGTCTTCAGGTGGAGCTTTTCCGCCAGAATGATTATCGGTTCCCATATGAAATTGTAGTAGGTCAAAATGACCCGGGAACGACGGTGAAGCACCGACCTTGTCTTCTCCAACGTCCTTTGGATGTCCTGCAAATGTCCCACCAGATCCGACATCATGACAAAATCAAATTTCCTTTTGAGATGCAGTTCTTCTGCATCCATTTCTTCAAATGTCAATCCTGTGTATTTACTTCTCGCCAGCTCGATCATTTTTGCACTGTGGTCGATCCCCATTCCGATTCCTGGGTTGACAGCGTTCAACAGATCTCCCGTCGCACAACCGATTTCGAGCACAGTCGATCCCTGTGGGATCAAGAATCTCATAAGCTTTTCGATGTGACCGTGGTAATATCGATTCCTCGCTTGCCAGGAGTCCCAGTCCTGGGCAACAGAATCAAAATATTTGTCAAGTAGGCTCATCGTCGCGTTACGTATTTGCCGGGGTTAATCCAATCAGGCATCGGGACCCGAAGATGGCGGGGTATCGGGAAAGGCCTCTGTCAAACCAATTTATTGCTGGCAGCAAACCTTCCGGATAGAACGCAGGCTTGCTGTACCCTCCTGAAAGCAGATAGGCAAATGCACTGTGAGCAGATTTGTAGAAGACATTCCAGCCTCTCAAGAAATCCGGCTTTTCGTTCCTGAAGAATAATCTTGTTGCGTTACCTTGTGCCGCGTAGTAATTCTGGCTTTTCGGCGGAGTATTGTCGAAGGCTATAGAATCTTTCCAGCCAAGGGGCTCATGGTGAAACATGCGGTATACTGGAAACGAAGCCAAACTGATATATGGTTCGAACAGGATTATTCTCCCGGATTTTACAAGAACCCGTCTTGCCTCCTGAAGAAATGCATTGGGAACCTGAAGATGGTGGAAAACATCGAACAAGACAAGATGCGAAACCGACGCATCCCTGAACGGTAACCGATACCCGTCGCACACCACATCCAGCCAGGGATTCTTGAACAAATCCGTGCACACGACATTCTTTACATGGTCTTTGAGATTGCCAATTCCCGATCCGATTTCAACAATGGTTCCAGGAACGTTCAAATCGATGAGTCTCCGAATGGAAGCATAAAATTGGCGGTAGATTTCCCTCAACAGAGGCTTTGATTCCCACGCGCGTTGGTTGCTTTGGATTTCGATTTGATGTTGAATCAACTCTGTCATTTCAGACTGTGAGACCGTATTGTGGTGATACCGATGGGCACTTCCTCGATCCTCTCGCTCTTGCCTGGAGGCAGTCCCAGATCTTTGATAAGAAAGGAAATACGAATTGCGATCAGAATATCGTCAATCGTTGATGAAATTCCAAAAACCTTGAGCTTCCGTGGTAACTTTGCGGAAAGGAATGCAAATTCTTCTACTCGAATGCGGTCTGAAGGTAAGCTTTGGGAAGGATATTGCAGGAACGTAGTCGACAATCGCAATGGGATATTGTTCTATCCCAGTGTCTCACGAATTGAATACACCTCTTCGTCCCGCTCCTGCCGCGTGATCATTTCTCCCAATAATCCGATCGAAACAAATTGAACTCCAATGATGATGAGCAAGAACCCGACGAGGAACAATGGTCGGTCGCTCAGTGCGGTAAGGCCCAACAGCCGTTCCACCGAAAGCGTCCCGTCAATCAATAAACCGATAATGAAGGAGACAATCCCCCAGACACCAAACAGATGAAGTGGACGTCTTAGGTAGCGGGTCGTGAATAACACCGTCAGCAGATCGAGAAACCCATTAAAGAATCGACTGATACCGTATTTCGTCTTGCCAAACTTTCGGGGATGATGTTGAACGGCTTTTTCGGTCACCCTGTAACCCGCCCAGTGAGCCAGCACCGGGATGAACCGGTGAAGCTCCCCGTGTACGCTCAAACCCTTGACGACCACTCGGCGGTAGGCTTTGAGTCCGCAATTGAAATCGTGTATTGGGATCCCCGTCATTCTTCCTGTCACATAATTGAAGAACCTTGATGGAAGCGTCTTGGAAAGCGGATCGTGGCGTTTCTTCTTCCATCCCGAAACAAGGTCGTACGAATCTCCCATTGTCGCTATGAGTCCCGGGATTTCGTTCGGATCGTCTTGAAGATCGGCATCCATCGTTATAACATACTCCCCCGAGGCCTCTTTAAACCCGACGGAAAGCGCGGCGGATTTGCCAAAATTTCGTCTGAACCGTACGACTTTCACCTGGGAATTGTTAGCGTGAAGATCTTTGAGGACCTCGAACGACCGATCAGTGCTGCCATCGTCAACGAAGATAATCTCATAAGACTTCTTCATCTCTTTTGTGACTCCGACAATCTTCTCGGTCAATTCACGCAGAGACTCTTCCTCGTTGTAGAGCGGAACAACGATGGAAACGAACGGCATCTTGGCACGGAGGGCTGACTTGCTGCTTGGAGGCATGGATATTGATTTTTTCTGGCCTGAGAACTGAAATTAAAGTACACGAAAATCGAGCGAGATGCAAGACGAGGTCGATGACCAAATCAGCAAGGAATCCTCTTTTGCATTCGTTGATATTCCCTGCCTCCTTCCGTATATTGGTTGCCGATTGACATCAATGCTCGCACCCAAAAAGTCATTAGGCCAGAATTTTCTGCGCGATGAAAATATCGCCAGGAAGATCGTCGACAGCCTGGAGGCTCAGCAGCAAGACGTCATTCTCGAAATCGGTCCGGGACAGGGTGACCTCACCAAGCGGCTGCTCGAAGCATCCTCAAACGTTGTCGGAGTGGAGATTGATCCCCGGGCTGCAAGAATTCTCAGGGAACGGTTTGGCGATAAACTGATTCTGCTCGAACAGGACATCCTCGCGGTGAACTTGGAGGAACTATCAAAGCGATTTGGTGGCACACCCAATGTCGTCGGCAATATTCCTTATTACATTACGTCGGATATTCTATTCTGGTTATTCGACCAACGGAGATGGGTTCGGGCCGCTACCTTGATGATGCAGTCAGAAGTTGCCGCCAGACTTGTTGCACATACAGAGAGCAAAGCATATGGCATTCTTTCAGTGTTTGCCCAACTCTACGCTGAGACAAGGGTCCTGTTCAAGGTATCGCGAAATTCTTTTCACCCGAGACCTCAAGTCGACTCTGCGGTTGTGCGGTTCGAGTTTGGGAAATCCCTGGCGGTACATGATGAAAGGCTTTTTCGAAACGTCGTCCGCCGTACGTTCGGAACAAGAAGAAAGACTATGCGGAACAGTCTACGAATGATGGGATTTACCGAGGACCAACTGAACGGATTGGATTTCGACTTTACAAAACGTCCGGAAGAATTATCTCCGGATGATTTCGTGGATCTGACCCGCCTCCTGGAACCGTTCGCAAGTTCATTAACGATGAAATACTGACGCCATCCCCATGAGAATCAGAAAGCTCTTGTCTTCACTCTCGCCGGTGGATTTGGTGAGCGCAGTGTTCCTCCTGTTCTTGACATTCCTCAACATCCTCTTTTATTCCCGTGTCCCGCTTTGGTTCGAACTCGTTCTCATCAACGTTTTCGTTATAAGCGTGATTTTCTTCATCGCATGGCTCTCGGAATTGAGGAAAAACAGAATCCTCATCGGCATCCATCGTTGGTATTGTTACCTTCTCGTAATTCTTGTTTTCAAAGAGATCTATCAGATGATCCATAGGATCAATCCTACTGATTACGATCAACTCTTTATTTCCATAGACTATTGGGTGTTTGGTGTAAACCCAACTCAATGGATATACCAATTCTCCCATCCGCTGGTTACGGAGATTTTCCAAACCGCCTATTTCTCGTACTATCTTATTTTCATTCTTGTTGGCGTAGAAGTATATCGCCGGTACCCGATCGACAAGTTCGACCATGCCGCTTTCCTGATCGTTTACGGCTTCTATCTATCTTATCTTGGGTATTTTCTTCTTCCAGCTGTTGGGCCGCGATTCACGTTGCATAATTTTGCAGAGCTCGACCATGACCTTCCCGGTATCTTCCTTACTCCCTTCTTTCGCTCCATCATCAATGCGGGTGAATCAATTCCTTCAGGAAGTCTGAACCCCATCGCAAATGTCCAGAGAGACGTCTTTCCCAGCGGACACGCCCAGATGACGCTTATTTGTACTTATCTTGCGTTTCATTACAGGCTTCACTCGAAATGGGTTGTCACTGTCCTTGCCTCGCTGCTGATAATCGGAACGATCTATTTACGGTACCATTACGTCATCGATTTGGCGGGAGGCGCCATATTCTTCGCTCTGACGATCTGGAGCGGAAACATGCTGGAGTCGTGGTGGACCAGGTATTCATCCTCCCACAAAGAATGAGTTCTCGAGGGAGCGGCTTATGCTTGGAACTCTCCGCAAAAATGGATAATTTAGCGTAGAATTGTTTTGATGATCTGACGGTACAACAAAACTCCGAACTATGACACAAGATCAGCTGCTGAAAGAACTCGAAGATCTGGCAGAGAAGAGCAATATCGCGCTTCGATATGAAAAGGGCGACTTCGACGGCGGATACTGTATCCTGAAGGCCGAACGCATTATCGTTATCAACAAACGTCTCGCGTCTCAAAAAAGAACTTCGATCCTCGCACAGGCTTTGGCGGAAGTCGGCATTGAAGAATTGTATTTGAAGCCTGCCGTGCGGGAATTCATCGAAGATGAGCTCGCAAAAGTCCCAAAATCCTGATTCTGTTCTCGATGCACATCGATGATTGACTTTACACGCTAGACAGTTCATCGTCCCTCATCATGCAAACGCTGAAATCGCTCTTTCCCTATTTTCTCCTGCTTACCGTCTCAATTGTACTGATATCCTGGCTAATCCCCATCGCCCATCCTCTCGGTGGCATTCACCTCACTATGGATGTCACTGAGATCGTTCAACACTCCCGGTCGATATTGAACGACCTCGGCGTCAACGAAAAAGGACTCGCAGCCGACGTGCAATTCAGGACGAACCGCCCGCTGCTTCGTCAGACGCAGATGAACTTCGGCATAGCGCGGTCTAATCCACTGATTCGTGACAGTGTCTTCGCATATTATTGGGACGTGCACTGGACAAAGCAACGATTGAGGGGTTTTTCCTTTGGTGGAAATGAATCGTCCGACAAGCAAGAACAGGATATTTCAGAAGTTCTCCGCGGGGACATCAACTTCCAATTCAACACTCGGGGAGAAGTCCTTGAGTTCTTCCGCAAGATCCCAGACAGCACGAAGCTCCCTACGATCTCTCAAGAAGCAGCCAAAGTGCTCGCGTCCGCATTTCTGAAGAACTACACTCCACTGAGGAGTCTGGCGGACGACACAGCTGCCGTGGCCTCGGAGAAAAGGGTGGAGCAGCCATTCCGTACCGACTACGAGATAACTTGGTCGGTCTTTTCCCCGATCCTTCACGATGCGGTGAAAGCAAAGGTCATAGTCGCGGGGAATCTTGTCTCAAAGTTTGAGTCAAACCCAATCGTGCCGGAGCAATATGCTAAAAGTGACTCCGATTCGGTTTTCGGAGTTATCGTGGCACTCCTCTACGTCGCCGTCGGCATCGGGATGGTCATTATTGCATTCAGAAGGTTCCGTTCATATGAAATCGGATTCCGACTAGCACTGATCGTCGGCATCGTTGCCGGTTTGCTGACGGACGTCGAAATCTTCCTGTCAACCCGGAACGAAATGAGTTGGGAAATTCTGATTCCGCTTATCTTCGCACCCGTTTTCACGGGCGGCGCACTTGTTCTCATATGGGCAGTGTGTGAGACTGTCGTTCGCGAGTCTTGGAAAGAAAAATTTGTTTCCTTCGATTTGATCATGAAAGGACACTTTTTCCATCCCCGGATCGGAGCGAATATTGTCCGTGGCATTTCGCTCGGATGTTCCGCATTCGCCCTATGGCTTATCCTGTCGAAGATCGGCGGATCGATCACCCCTCTTTGGACAACAGGTTCGAACGACAATCCCATGCACGTGTTCGATTTATCATTCTCGTGGCTCTATATCGTCGGTCACGGATTATATTCGACGCTTTTCGTCTACACTTTCTGCCTTCTATTTGCGCTCTCATTATTGCGCAAATATATTACGGCCAACACTGTTCTTGTTGTCGTAGGAGCAGTTGTTCTCGGCGTCATGAATCCCGGGCACCTCAATCCCTTTTCCATCAAGATGTTCGTTTCGGTACTCGTGAGCACAATCTCTGTGTGGACATTTTTTCGATTTGACGCTCTTGCGGCATTCATTGCGATGTTTACGCTTAATGCAGTAGAGGAGACCGCAGCACTCTTCGTCGTTGGGAATCCGACGTACTATGGCTCGGGAATGATTTTGCTGTCGCTGACAGCCGTTGCGCTGATAGTCGCAGTCGTCATGGTGTTTCGGAAAAGCGACGTTGGAGATATTGACGAACTGGCGCCGACTTTTGCCCGACACATTACTGAACGACAACGACTTCAACAAGAACTGGAGATCGCACGGAATGTGCAAATGAGTTTCCTGCCCAAGAAGAATCCAATTTCGTCCAAGCTTGACATTGCATCGCGCTGTGCGCCGGCCCTCGAAGTCGGCGGGGATTACTATGACTTCATCGATCTCGGCAAACAACGGGTGGGAGTGGCTATTGGAGATGTCTCGGGAAAAGGAACGCAGGCCGCATTTTTCATGACCCTGACGAAGGGATTCCTCAATGCCATTGCCCAGGTATCCGTCTCTCCCTCACTGGTATTGACCCAGGTAAACAAACTCTTCTACGAAAATGTCGAGCGGGGTGTCTTTATCAGCATGGTCTATGGCATATTTGATACGAAGGCCAACTCGCTGACACTTGCGAGGGCGGGCCACAATCCCGTCATTATGAGGAAGTCCAGGGAGAATCACGTCCAGGTGGTTAATCCTACTGGACTTGCACTCGGGCTGGATGAAGGGAATACGTTTGCAAAATCGATCGAAGAAGTAAAGACCAAGTTCCATTCGGGCGACCTGTTCGTATTTTATACGGATGGTTTTCCCGAGGCGATGAATAAGATGCTGGAAGAATTTGGCGAGGATCGACTGTGCGCGACTGTGGAAAAATATTCTGAAGGATCCGCCTCAGAAATCATGGAGGGGATTTTCAAAGACATGAAGGAGTTTACTGGCAAGGCGAAACAACACGACGACATGACGATCGTTGTCGTGAAAATAAAGTAAGTCCAACCACTTCACTGAAAGCACACTCGATGCGTATCTTGATTGTAAACGGTCCGAACCTCAATTTCCTCGGGAAACGCGAGCCGGAAACTTACGGCGCAGTATCTCTTTGGGATCTCGAGAATCATCTCAAAGAGAAGTTTTCGAAGCTCAAGCTCGAATTCTACCAATCCAACAGCGAAGGTGCGATCATTGACTTCCTTCAAAAGGCGATGGATGGGACGTTCACAGGCGTCGTATTGAACGCGGGAGCGTACAGTCACTATTCGTATGCAATTCGGGATGCTATCGCTATGCTCCCCGTGCCCGTGATTGAAGTCCACATCTCGAACACGTATGCACGTGAAGAATTTCGGCGCACGTCGGTCTTTTCCGCCGTCTGCAAAGGTGTCATTGCCGGACTGGGGACGGAAGGATACGAACTGGCATTGGAGTATTTGGTGAACAACGCAAAGGCCTGAATCAGTGATTACCGCCGTCATTTTTG
>CAZOIM010000075.1:0-8429 GCA_964579855.1 uncultured Ignavibacteriaceae bacterium
CGTCGCGAGATTTTTGTGGCAGTTCTCGCATTGATTCGGAGCGATAGTTCCATTGTGGCAGGTCGTGCACGAATTCATCTTCGGTCCGGCAAGATCCGAAGCTAATTGCGCCGTGTCGACGCCGACGTGACAGACAATGCACTTGACCTTGCGATCCACAACGTGATTCTTGTGACTAATCACCAGATCCCGAATCGGTGTGATGGCAATGCGTTCAGGTTTGTCACTATAGTGACAGAAGGCACATTTGTTGGCCAGCTCATCTTCGTGGCAACTCTGACATGCCGTATGACCCGGTACAACTCTGTCACCGAGCTTCACGTTGTTTACGATTTCCTGGTGGCACGTTTCGCATTCGACGCCAACATCGCCAACGTGCTTTTGATGTGAGAACTTAAGGAATTTCGTTTTCTCCTCTGCTTGAGCGACGCTTTCCGGCAAGAAGAACTTTGCAGCACTGAGGCCGACAAGAGTGAGGAGGAGTATGACAAAGAAAATAATTTTGGTCTTCATAACTGCATGCAATTAGATTCGATTCCTTAATTCAGCTTCGAATTGAACCAGTAGGTAACATTGAGGAATAACCGCACATCATTATTGTAAAGCCTGTTTTGCGTGTACTGTGTCTGAATGTTCGCTGACAAAGATGGAACAGGTCGATACGTCAATCCGACCGAACCATTGAGGACATTATTCGTCTCTGCATCTGGGGAGTTCTTATAACTTCCATACCCGGCGGCGACCATCGGTACAAAAATGCGATCCGGCATTGGATAGGTCGCCTGGATTGCCAGACCGTTCATTTCGCCGGCAAATCCGAAATTGCGGGTAAAGGACGCGCCGACAAACTCATACGAACCACCAATCGTCATTCGCTGGCTGTTATCATCCTTGTAGTTGACGTATGCATATCGAGCGTACGTCCTTATGGAAGGAGCGATTTCATATTCGAGGCCGCCTTCAACTTCTTGTGTGCTGTTCGAGTTGAATACAGCAAAAATCGAGTTATACGCAAGTCGTGCTTCGCGATGGAGAACATCGGCCGTGACATACAACGAAGAAAGAACTCCGATCCGGGTGTTGAGTTCTGCACGGGACAATCGCTCCAAATTGAGATCATAGTCGCCTCTGCCATAGACGTTGACGTTAGGCAGGACATCGTAATTTGCATCTATGCTGGCATATTCTTCCATGTAAGGAGTACTGTTCAACGTCACCAGATAGGGGTTGAACAATGAATCCAATCTTACGACGGTAAATGCATCTGGTTCGCGCCTTCGATTCATGTAGCTGAATCCCACAAGAAGATTGTCGAGCGGATTTCCCGTTATCTGTGCTCCAAAGAAGGAATTGTTCGGCAGGTTCTTTTTCCAGTTTAGCGTCCGGGTTTCCATGACGTTATAACCGCCATAGGCTTGTGCGTTGACTTTTCCACCCAAGAAGGAAGATTTTAGGTCGGCTCCATCGATGATTCCATTGCCAACGCCGGCAAAAATAAACTGGCGGCCGAGGGAAACATCAACAGCATCTGCAATGTGCCGGGCCTTCAAAACAAGGGAGGAAAGTCTCAGTTCAGGATCGGTTCCAATCTTGGAAGCAAAATCATTGGACACTTGGAGGTTCGTCCCAAGAGAAAAATTACCGCTGTTTGCATCGAGCTGGATGTTTTCGTAACCGCGCATGAAATTGAGTTTTGCATCGTTCGCATCTCTCCCCTGCCATCCATAGAATGAAGTCGTCAAGCGACCCATGACAGATTGTGCCGAGATTTGAGCCACGGGCAGGACGAAAACCAGTAAGAAGAGTCTAAGTTTCATAAGTGAAGTTCCATATTTTGCCTGCCTCAATTGCTCAAGACTTGTACCAAGAAATGTTGAGATTTTCAGCAAGAAATCGCTTGAAAATATTCCACAGGGAACTCAATATTGGCATTATCAAGAAAAAACGGGGAAATTCTCGCATTAGTGAGAAGGTTCGTGCACCGTCAATTACGCGGGAACCTGAGAAGCAGTCCAGCGGCGTCGCATTTTGTGCAACGCCGCGAAGACAATACTATTCTCATCAACCTAATGAAGATTCAGGATGCGAGTTCATTCCGTACAAGCAAGCAGCCAGAATGGAAGCTAACCGGAACTCTTATTCGAGATTTACGATTTGGGGACGGGGTGTTTGATCATGCTCCACATTTCGTCGAACTTGAATCCCTTGAATGTTGGGCTCTTCTCGTTGTGACATGTTTTGCACATCTTTTCAATCGCTGCATTATCTTTGAAATTCGTCATTCCAGCGGCAATGGCTTTGGCTTTATCTTTCATGATCGTCATGTTTTTGTATGTCGATCCGGCGCCGTGGCACGTTTCGCACTGAACTCCGTCTTTGGGATCATAGCCAGCGACGAGCTTTGGATCTACAGGCTTTGCATGACAATCAAGGCATTCTGCCGATTCGGCTGGTTTGGCAATTCCTTTCGCTTTTGCGATCTCATTTGCTTTATCGCTCGCCAGTACTTTAAATGCTTCAGCGTGCTTGGTCTTTGACCAAACATCAAATTGTTTGCCCATTTTGTCCGTGTTGTGACAAGCTTTGCACATCTTTGTGCCAACGTACTTGTTCTGTGCCGTGGCGAAGCTGGCAGTGATGCCGATCCCCAACAGGATAGTGAACAGGAATTTCGGGATCTTCATGGTGTTCCTCCTTCGTTAGTTAGTGAAAATTCACGGATAGAGTTTTCAAATCCCCGTCCGTTGTTTGCGTTCGATGCGCTTGATAAAAATATACAAAGAAATGGCGAGGATAGTAATTACAATGCTTGCATACCCCAGACCTTTCCTTCGAAACGAGTATTCGTCAATGGCAGCCTCTCCCTCGGTTTTGACTTCTTCGGCTATCTTGATTCCTTTGCCGACAGTCTCTCGGTACTTTTGCTCATCGAACGAATGCACCATCGTTCGGGATTGGAGTCTTGCTTGTCGGACATCCCGAAGTCTAAACTTTGCCTCAGAGATTTCCATTCCCTTTTGTTCGGCATCATCGATCAACGTACCAGCCGTCTTCTCAGCCGATTCCAGACTGTCGGCGAGTTGTCGCATGTCGTTGACCGCACGGAAACCCTGGGGATCTCGTTGTTCGCTATGACACTTGGCACAAATGGCCCCGGGACCCGTACCCAGTAACGTATTTGTTGCGGCAACGATTTCGTGGTTGCTATGGCACGTTTCACATTCCGGAAGTTTCTGATCGTCGAATGCTTTCTTATGGGGACTCGATGAGAACAAGTCGGCATTCATCGCGTGGCACGTTCCACATACTTGAGAGATGGACTCCACGCCTGGCGGAACCGCACCGTGGTTGCCGTGACAACTGTTGCAGGCCGGAGCTCCAACATCGCCTTTTTGCAGCAACGCTATACCGTGCACACTTTTCGAATATTTCTCAAATTGATCCGTCGGTATGTTATAACCCTTCATATGCTCTTTGTTGCTGTGACACGTCGCGCACGTTGACGGCAAGTTCACCGGATAGACGTGTGACCTCACATCTTTTGCTGAGAGGATATCGTGACTGCCATGACAGCTCGCGCATTCTGCAACTCGAAAATCACCTTTTGCATTACGCATTCCGTGAACGCTTGTCTTGTATTTGTCCAGTTGGTCCACTGGCAAGGAAGGGTTATACGTCTTGATATACGTCGCGTTCGCATGGCATTGTGTGCACGTCTTGACAACATTCAAAGGATAGACCGGAGATCGTGGATCTTTGACAGAGACAATCCCGTGTGCGCCGTGGCACGTAATACATTGCGCAATGTGTTCTTTCCCCGTTACCGAGAGCCTCCCGTGCACGCTGGAGAGCAGATTCTGCAGTTGATTGGTGGGCAACGAAGAACCATACTTCTTCATCTGCTCAGGATTCGAGTGACAATTCGCACAGACCCTTGAGACAGCATCACCTTTTGGGACCCCTGTAAATCCCGACTTTCTGTCCATCGCTTTGTCCATATCTTCAGATCTGGGGTTTCCACCGTGGCAGTCCGCACAGGTGACTCCCTTCCTGAAGTGGATATCGTGTTTGAACAATGCTGAGGGGTTGTCGCCGATGGTTTCGTGGCATTTGAGACATTGATCATCAGCGGCAGAGAGCGTGCTACACACCACCACCATGAGCAGGATGAGGAGTTTGCGGCTCATGATGTCCACCCCAGGGTTGTAAGCACTAAAATGTAGAGGATTATGAAAATACCCACGTAGGTAATAAAACGATTCTGCTCGCCACGGCTGCTTTTTCTATCCCAAAACGGAACCAGCAACCACATAAGACCGCCGGCACTGAACAAAACAATCCCGAACACCTCTCCATCCAAAAACCATAATTTACCCGGAATGTACTTGAGCGTTTGAAACATAAACAGGAAATACCATTCGGGCTTGATTCCAGCAGGCGCTGAGGCGAACGCATCCGCCTTCTTGCCCAGCTCCCACGGGAAGAATACCGCCAGAATCGCCAAAAGGTTGAGAACGATGAGCCACAACAGGAGGTCACGCAGCAGAAAATTCGGAAAGAACGGCATCGTTTTCAGCGGACCCGTCATCGGATCGCTCTCGGTGAGAGGTTCACTCATTCCCTGCCTTTGAATGAGGATAAGATGGGTCCCGAGAAGCACAGTGAATATTCCAGGAAGAACGGCAACGTGGAAACCAAAGAATCGGGAGAGCGTTGCTCCTGTGACTTCCTGTCCTCCTCGGAGAAAAACCATGAGTGGTTTGCCAATAACCGGCACCACGCCTGCGATATCCGTGCCAACTTTGGTTGCGAAGAATGCGAGTTCATTCCACGGCAGCAGGTATCCGCTGAACCCGAAACCGAGCGCGAGGAAGAACATCAGCATGCCGGTCAGCCAACTCAGTTCACGCGGTTTTCTGTACGACTTTTCAAAATAGACGCTAAACATGTGAATCATAGCAGCCAGGATGAACAGGTTCGCTGTCCAGCTATGGATTGAGCGAATCAGCCAACCAAACTGCACTTTCGACATTATAAATTGAATACTCTCGAACGCCAACGCTTCGCCGCTCTTATAATAAAGCAGCAGAAGTATGCCGGTTACCACCTGAATGATAAAAAGGAAGAGCGAGACCCCTCCGAAATAATACCAGATCGAATGCCGGTGAATGGGGACATACTTCTTTCCCAGGAACTTGACAAGGTCTTCGAGTTGCACACGCTCGTCGATCCAACGATAGAATTTTCTCACGGAGGGTATCATGTAATCTTCGAGACAAAAACTTCATCTCCCTGAACAACGACCCGATACTCATTCAATGGACGTGGCGGTGGACCGGAAATGTTGTGACCATTGAGATCGTATTTTCCGTTGTGACACGCGCACCAAATGACGCCGAAATCCTTACGGTACTGCACCGTACAGTCGAGATGTGTGCAGGTCGCCGAAAAGGCTTTCAGATCTCCCGTGGCGCTTCGCAACAGAATCACCGGCTTGGAACCAAACTTGACAATCTGACCGCTATCCTTCGGAATATCTACGAGCTTTCCAACCTTCACACTGGAGACTTCAACTTCGCCTTGGGTTGGTGGTTTCAGGTACGCAAGTACCGGATAGAGAACGGAGGCAACAAATGCCACGAGCCCTCCTGAAAGCACCCATTTGAGAAAATCGCGTTTGCCTTCATTCGTTGGATTGGAACTCTCTTCCGATTTCATCTGGGTATACAGCTGTGATTCAACGTTTATTCAGAAATTAGATTTGACTTCTAATAGTGTAATAATATCTTTGCGAAGATGCTAAGAAATCGAGAGCCGCCTTGCTGGTCCGAAGACTGTATTGATGCAATCAATCCATTCTTAGTGATATCGAAGGTATTGCAATCGCACACTGAATTCTCATTAAGTTCAGGCTATGGTCGATCGTTTTTCCCAGTCTTGGCGCGAAGTTCTTCGGCCTTCCTCAACTCTTCAAGCATTTCCTGACGCTTTATTTCTTCAAGCTCCAACGGATGTTCCTCTGTCATTTCCTCCTCGGTCAACGTCCCCTTCCAAAAAGCCAGATTTATCGGGTAGGTGTCAGGATTGAAAATCACGAAATAGAAATGCCAGACAATGATTGCCAACGTCGCAAGCCAAGCCTCATAATAGTGGATTGTGCCGGCAACATCCCACCACAACTTTGTAAGAATTCCGAGAAATGTATTATCGAACCACAGTATGACCCCTGTGACGGACATGACAACCGTGCCCCAGACAAGAGCCCAGTATTCACTCTTCTCGACATAGCTGAATCGACCCAAAGATGGTTTTCGATTGGATATGCCGAGGTTGTACTTCATCACTCCGATAGCATCGCTCACGTCCTGGAGCTTTGGATAGAGATCGCGAATCAGTTGCTTCCCACGGGGGTCCAGGAAAATATAGAAGACATGAACGATGCTCGCGAGAACCATGATTACGGCGGCAATCCTATGAACGACTCCGCGCAACTCAAACATAATCGGACTGACGCTTCGGATTGGTACGACCCACCACGCATCCGGAAACTTAAGGGCAAATCCTGTAAGAACCAGGGTGGCGAAACTCACAAGCAAGGTTCCGTGTTGAATGCGTTCGTTCGCAGACATCCTGAGATACAGTCTATGACCGACGTGTTCCTGCACAAGGATGCCGCGACGAATCAGCAATCTGCGTTTCGACTTCTTCACGAAGTCGAGGAAATTGTGAAGGAGCATTCCTCCGATCAACAGGACAATAAGAATGATGTACGAAGTCGCGATCCAGTACAGAACCGGCTCCTGTGCTGAGGTCATCGTCAAGTGCACTTTGCCTTGTGTAAATCGTTCGTTCGCGCCTGCGTGACATTTGCCGCATGTTTTGGCGAGATTCGCCTTGTTGATGGACGATGTTGAATCGCTTGACGGTTTGATGCCGTGTGAACCGTGACAGCTCGCGCAGTTTGCAACGGCAACACTACCCGCCTGTATTGCCAATCCGTGGTAACTGTCAGAAAAGGTCTGAAATCTATCACTTTCTATTCCATATTTTGCGGTCAGGCGTACAGAGCTGTGACAAGGCGAGCATACTTGGGCTGAGATATTGCTCGGCGCGACGGGCGACTTTGGATTATCGCGTCCAAGAATATTGTGTTCACCGTGACAATTTGTACAAACCGGTGCATCGCTATTCCCCTTTGCAATTGCGACGCCATGAACACTTTGTCTATATTGTGTTTCGATGTCGGAGTGGCACCGGCCACAAGTGCCCGGGATATTCATTTTGTTGACTCTTGAGCGCGGGCTTGAACCTTTTTCCATCTCATGGCTGCCGTGGCAGTCGACACAATTTGCGGCTCGCCCGTTTCCATTTTCGAGGGCGCCTCCGTGCACACTCGTGTGGTATGCTGCTATGAATCCTGCAGTTGGCGAAGTGCGAGCACGAACATTGGCATCGTCCAAATGGCAGGAAAGGCAAAGCTTTTCCTGCGCAATCTTCAATTGCGCTGTATCCTGTCCAACACCCGAAGACACGATTGCATTGCGATGACATGAAATACAATTTGGAGCTCCCAGCAATCCTTTCTTCAGTGCTCTCCCGTGTGCTGATGCTTCAAATGTCTCATCGACATCACCATGACATTCAGCGCATGCTTTGACAATGTTCGCAGAATTGAATTTTGAACCGGTTGTCTTCGGCGAGGCAACGGTGTGTGTCCCGTGGCAATCCTTGCACGGCAAATCAGGCGATCCAGATCGTCCTCCGGCATTGATCATCCTGGGATGGAACGGATGTTTCGATTGGGCATCTTTATGACAAGTCCAACATTTGACGGGCTCGATCTTTTCTTTGTGTGGGACATTGTTCGGATCAAACCCAACGTGGCAGGCAACACAGACCAACTTCTTATGCGCCGAGTGATTCAGCTGCGATTCATCCACATACAGAGAGATTTGTCGGCCTTTTCTTTCGGTTGATAAGGAAGAATCGTTGTGACAATTGAGACATTCAGCCCTCGATTGAGCACTAGAAGGCTGCGACAACAACATCGAACAAAGAAATGTAAATAGTATCACGACGAGCAGGGGAGTCAATTCTCGCGATGTACTAAAGCAATCTTCTTTCGGATATGTGCTCTTCGCTTTCACGGATCTTGATAGGAAATTAGTCAACGCATACGTTAGGACGAGCGAACTGTGCCACATTGACAAACGGACGAAAACGATCTGGAAAACTCAACAATTCAAATCGTTGCATTTTTCTGCAATACCTATGCCAAGTGCATTTGTTGCAAATTCTCGTTTTTCTCGTGAAAAATAGAGAATGTGATGCCAATGAGTCGGAAATCGTCTTCACAAGTTAGAAAAAAGGAAAGCGAAAGGCTACGTTTTCTTAGGCCTAGGAAAACGGCGAGGCGAAGGAGTAGTTGG
>CAZOIM010000075.1:8529-15820 GCA_964579855.1 uncultured Ignavibacteriaceae bacterium
CGAAAGGCTACGTTTTCTTAGGCCTAGGAAAACGGCGAGGCGAAGGAGTAGTTGGAACGACCGTTCTACCAGTTTGTGTTCTGTTTGTACTGATTGAGCGCTTTCATATAGTTGGCACGTTCAAACGCGGAAGGATCTGCAACAGATTTCTGACTCATGCTCCCTTTCATTTGTGCAATGGAAACGTATTCGTGGTTTATCATCCACTGGTCAATAGATTCGAGAACTTCGGTAATTCGCTTTGGCCCGTGCATAAGCAGACTTGAACACATCATAGTAACATCAGCACCAGCCATGATGAGTTTGAGAACTTCATTCGCTGTATGCACTCCGCTCGTTGCAGCTAAACTGGCTTTGACCCTGCCTTTGAGAATAGCTATCCATCGCAACGACATTCGACTATCATGCGAATCACTTAAGACAACCCCGGGCCGAACTTCAAGGGCTTCAAGATCGATATCAGGTTGGTAGAAACGATTGAACAGAACGAGACCACTGACTCCCGCCAGATCGAGCTTGCGTGCAAAATTGGAGAGAGAACTGATGAATGGACTGAGTTTCATCGAAATCGGTATCTTCACCGTTCGCTTCACCTCATTTAGCACTTCCAGGTATCGATCTTCGACGTCAGCACTCGTTATGGTGGGATCCGTCGGGATATAATAGATGTTGAGCTCCAGTGCGTCTGCTCCCGCGTCCTCCATTTTCCTCGCGTATTGTACCCATCCCCCGGCCGTAATACCATTCAGACTGCCAATGACTGGAATTCCGAGGGATTTCTTTGCTTTCCGCAGCAACTCAATGTACTCTTCGGGGCCAAGATGGTAATCGTGGATGTCGGGAAAGTAAGACCGAGCCTCAAAAAAGCTTTCACTGCCATAGTTGAGAAAATAATTGATCTCTGCCGACTCATGGATAATCTGTTCTTCGAACAATGAATACATAACAATTGCGGCGGCGCCTGCATCCTCCATTCGCTTCATACTGTCCAATGTATGAGAAAGCGGACTCGCAGACGGTACAATCGGATTCTTAAGTTTCAGACCGAGATACGTTGTTGATAGATCCATCGTTCGACTCCTGTAAAATTTAAGAGCTCAACCTGTTGCCAGAGCCGCTCCAAAAAAGAACGACGGCGTATTCCTACAACCCAACTGTTATTATGGACGCCACCGTGCCTTATGGAAATGCAATTATCGGGAACGGCACTAGTTCTTCTTTTCAACCACCCCGTCAGTTTCGAGACCTGAATAATATTCCCATCTTCGTTGAATGTCACCCTGCGCAAGTTCCAGCAACATTTTGGACCGTTCTGGATGACTCTTTTCGAGGACTTTGAACCGTGTTTCCAGATTCGTGAATTCCTGGATCGGAAATTTTGGCGCTTTCGAGTCGAGTTTGAACGGGTTCTTTCCTTCAGCGACACTGCGCGGATTGTACCGGAACAGCGGCCAATATCCAGTCTCCACCGCGACCCTTTGATTATTCATTCCCTTCCCCATGTCGATGCCTTGCGCTATGCAATGGCTATAAGCGATGATGAGTGATGGGCCTTCATATGCCTCAGCCTCAAGAAATGCTTTCACCGTTTGCGCATCATTTGCACCCAAAGCAACACTCGCGACATAAACATCGCCGTACGTCATCGCCAAGACCCCAAGATTTTTCTTGCCCATCGATTTTCCCGATGCCGCAAATTTTGCAACTGCTCCGCGCGGCGTGGATTTTGACATTTGACCGCCGGTGTTCGAATACACTTCCGTGTCAAGAACGAGCACATTCACATTCTTACCAGAAGCAAGAACATGATCGAGCCCCCCATATCCTATATCGTATGCCCAGCCGTCGCCGCCGATGATCCAGACACTCTTCTTCACCAGATTGTCAACGATGGTCAGGAAATTCTTCACTTCTGGAGAAGTGACGCTCGAGAGTTTTTCTTTGATTTTCAAAACTCTCAAGCGCTGTTCGTGTATCCCTGCTTCGTCAGACTGTTGCGCGTCCAGAGTCTCTTTCACAAGTGACTCTCCAACTGTCGAAGACAATCCTGCAAGGAATTCCTTGGCCATTTCCGTGTGTTTGTCAATCGTCATCCTCATGCCGAGTCCAAATTCGGCATTATCCTCGAAGAGCGAATTCGACCATGCGGGGCCGCGACCTTCATTATTGGTTGTCCACGGTGTTGTTGGAAGGTTTCCGCCGTAGATGGATGAACAACCAGTCGCATTTGCGACGACCATGCGGTCACCGAACAATTGTGAAGCAAGCCTCACGTATGGTGTTTCTCCACATCCCGAACATGCGCCGGAGAACTCAAAGAGAGGCTGGAAGAACTGACTTCCTTTGACAGTCTCAACTTTAACGCTCCTTCGGTCAGCTTCGGGAAGGGACAGGAAGTACTCAAAATTCGCCCGTTCCGGCTCACGCAACGGTTGTTGCGATTTCATGTTGATCGATTTCCGCTTCACCTCGGATTTACTCTTCGCCGGGCACACTTCAACGCAGATTTCACAACCGGTGCAATCTTCCGGTGCTACCTGAACGGTGTATTTCATTCCCTTGTATTCCAGGCCCTTGTAATCCATTGATTTGAATGTTGGAGGTGCGGAGGCAAGGTACTTCGGATCGTACACCTTCACTCGTATCGCGGCATGTGGACAGACGAGAGCACATTTGTTGCACTGGATGCACAAGTCCGACTCCCATACCGGGATTTCCATTGCGATATTTCTTTTTTCCCATTTTGCCGTCCCCGTGGGAAAAGTCCCATCGAGAGGCATTGCGCTAACAGGAAGAGCATCGCCAAGTCCTTCAATGATCTTTGCAGTCACATTCTTTACAAAGTCAGGAGCACGGTCGGAAACAACTGGTGGCATTTCGATCGTGCTTGTTACCTTAGACGGTATCGTGACTTCAAAGAGATTTGCCAGGGTCTTGTCAACCGCGTCGAAATTCTTTCGTACAACTTCCTCGCCCTTCTTGCCGTAGGTTTTTTTGATGGAATTCTTGATGGCCGCAATCGCGTCTTCTCTCGGAAGAACGCCTGAGATTGCAAAGAAACATGTCTGCATGATTGTGTTTACCCTGCTACCCATGCCAGTCTGCGTTGCAACCTTGTACCCATCGATAACGAAGAATTTCAATTTCTTCTCGATAATTTGGCTCTGAATATGCCTGGGCAATTTGTCCCAGACTTCATTCGGCCCGTACATACTATTGAGAAGGAAGGTACCGCCCGCCGTCGCACTTTTCAGGACGTCGAATTTTTCAAGGAAAAACCATTGATGGCACGCTACAAAATTCGCTGATTCAATGAGATAGATTGAACGAATCGGACGAGGTCCAAAGCGCAAATGTGAAGTCGTCGTGGATCCGGACTTCTTGGAATCGTAGACGAAGTACCCTTGAGCATAGAACTCGGTGTCTTCACCGATAATTTTAATGGAGTTTTTATTTGCTCCAACTGTTCCATCCGCTCCAAGGCCATAGAAGAGAGCCCTCACTACATCCTTCGCTTCGATCCCAAAGTTTGGATCATAGCTCAAGCTTGTATGAGTCACATCATCGTCAATACCAACCGTGAAATGGTTCTTCGGCGATTCTTTCTTCATTTCGTCGAGTACCGCCTTTACCATCGTCGGGGTAAATTCTTTTGAAGATAAACCATAACGTCCGCCAAGTATGAGAGGAAACGTCTTGAAGGATGTCTTTCCTTGACCAAAAGATTCGCTCAGAGATGTTACCACATCAAGATACAGAGGGTCACCAGTAGCTCCCGGCTCTTTGCACCGGTCGAGGACCGTAATCCGCTTGATCGTCTTTGGAAGCACCTTGAGGAGATGCTCAACCGAAAATGGCCGGTAGAGACGTACTTTTACCAATCCGACCTTTTCTCCCTTCGCAGCAAAATAGTCAATGGTTTCATGTGCTGTCTCGGCACCAGAACCCATCATGATGATGACGCGTTCTGCGTCCGGAGCGCCGATGTAATCGAACAATCCATATTGACGACCCACAATTGATGCGAACTTGTTCATTGTTTTCTCGATGATCGCCGGACACGCCTGGTAGAATGGATTCAGCCGTTCCCGAGCCTGGAAGAAAACATCCGGATTCTGGGCGGTTCCTCTCATCACGGGATGGTCGGGGGAAAGTGCACGTAAACGATGAGCACGGACCAAATCATCATCAATCATTGCCCGAATATCACTTTCCGATAATTGCTCAATCTTCATAACCTCTGCAGAGGTCCGGAATCCATCGAAGAAATGGAGGAAGGGAACCCGTGCTTCGAGTGTAGCTGCCTGTGCAATCAACGCAAGATCCATAACCTCCTGGACTGACCCGGAGGCCAGCATGCCAAATCCAGTAGCGCGTGTTGTCATGACGTCACTGTGATCTCCAAAAATGGAGAGGGCGTGCGTTGCAAGAGTTCGTGCAGCAATATGAAACACAGTCGACGTCAACTCGCCAGCGATCTTGAACATATTGGGAATCATCAACAGCAAACCCTGCGAAGCGGTGAACGTGGTGGAGAGAGCTCCTGTCTGCAATGCACCGTGAACCGCCCCTGCGGCTCCACCTTCGCTTTGCATCTCAATCACGCTGGGAACTGTCCCCCAAATATTCTTCCTGCCTTGTGCCGACCATTCATCCGCCCACTCCCCCATCGCTGAGGATGGTGTGATTGGGTAGATCGCAATCACTTCATTTGTCTTGTGAGCGATGTATGCTGCCGCTTCGTTGCCATCAATCGTGACCATTGTCCGGTTGTTCGTTGTCTTTTCCATTGTTCTGCTTTTCTCGTAAGATTTCTTGGTTGTTCGTTAATTCAGTTGGGATTCAATACATGGTGTTCGGGTTGGGCGAATATTTTCCGTCCGATTGCGTGTTGCCCGAGCTCCGAACGAAAATCCGGGTGAGCGATTTCGATCAAATCCTGGGCACGCTGTCTCACGGTCTTTCCGTATAAGTTTGCAACACCGAATTCTGTGACAACATAATGAACGTCGCCCCGTGTGGTAGTCACCCCGGCCCCGGGAGCGAGCATCGCAGAGATCCTCGAAAGCTTTCCATTTTTTGCTGTCGATGGAAGAGCAATGATAGGTTTTCCACGTCGGCTTCGTGACGCTCCCCGAATGAAATCGAGCTGACCTCCAAAGCCGCTGAAAAACTCCGTGCCGATCGAATCGGCACAAACCTGCCCTGTCAGATCGACTTCTATTGCTGAATTGATCGCAACCATTTTATCGTTTTTTGCGATCACGAAGGGATCATTCACATAGATGGACGGATGGAATTCAATAACGGGGTCGTTGTCGATGAAATCGAAGAGCGGTTTCGTTCCAAGCACAAATGACGCAATGATTTTTCCTACGTGGAGAGTCTTCCTCTCATTTGTAATGACTCCCTCTTCCACGAGCTTTATGACGCCGTCGGAAAACATTTCGGTATGCACACCAAGGTCATTTTTGTTCCGCAGGTATGGAAGCACCGCATCTGGAATGGCGCCGATGCCAAGCTGAAGTGTCGAGCCATCTTCGACAAGTCCGGCGATATTCTTGCCAATGTTCTGATAGACAATCTCTTCCTCAGCAGAAAGTTCACCGCTTACTTGCGGAAGTTCTTTCAAGGGAACATTTACCTCGACGAACTGAGAGATCTTTTCGACGTGGATAAAAGAATCACCCAACGTTCTTGGCATCTGTTGATTCACTTGCGCGATAACAACCTTGGCCATCTCCGCCGCACATTTCGTTGATTCAACACCTACGCCAAAACTGCAGAATCCATGCTTGTCCGGTGGAGAAACTTGAATAAGGCTCACGTCGAGCGGCAGGTAGTTCTTTGAAAACAGTTGACACACCTCCGAGAGAAAAATCGGGGTAAAATCCGCGCGCCCATCGCTGACAGCTTTTCGGACATTCTTACCAATAAACAGTGCGTTGTGCCGAAAATGTCCTTCCATCTCGGGTCTTGAATACTGACACTCTCCCACCGTCAAAAGATGGATTACTTCTACATCTTCCAGTTCCGTGTATCGAGCACACATCGCGTTGACAAGTACTTCGGGCACGGCACATCCTGGATGAACGTAAACCCGATTCCCGGATTTTATCGTTTTGACAGCCTCTTCGGCCGTGCGCAATTTCGACCTATAATCATTTTGCCATTGCATCGAGCGATCCCTTAGCCATTCTTACCTACCGATATCAACGCGCAGCATTACATCGCTATTGTTACGATTCCTCAGATCTTCCGGACGAAGCAAATACCAAACCGGTTGAAGCACAAATGGAATTTGGATTATCGTTTTTCGAGTTGTGGGTATTCTACTGCTCCAGCCAACGTCGAAGCCGTTGATCTCGTAGACTCGGGTTTGACTGTGAGGACTGGCACTTCTGAACGCTGAACCACTTTTTCTGCTACACTCCCCATCAGGATATGAGCAATTCCGCTACGTCCGTGAGTCGCCATAATAATGAGGTCAATGTCTTCTTCCGTCGCGAATTTTACAATTTGATCTTCGGCGACGCCTTTGCGAACGACTTCGGTAAGATTGGGTATTTCGCCAATTCTCGAAACCTTAAAAGCATGCAAATCGCTTTTGGCGTTTTGTTCTGTTTCGTAAATGACCGATTCAGTCGTCAAATCCATTGATTCAAGAGACAAAACGGGGATCGTGTCGAGGGTATGGAAGAGATAGATCTGCGCCCCAAACATCCTAGAGAATGTCAACGCATATTCCAAAGCGGAAAGCGACATTTCGGAATAATCGGTTGGAACCAGAATCTTCTTGAACTCTTTCAATGCCATCGTATTCCCCTTGATCCATTGTGATTCGTAAGCATATATGGCATTTGCCGTGCCAGCGCCTTTTTAGGGTTTTTTGGAATGATTAGTATCGTTTTGAGGCGAGAATTCTCAATAATGAAATAAATGTTCTCTCTATTAAGAAGCATGGCACAGCTACTTTGAAAAGCAGAATTCTTACTGCTTTCAAATGCAATGGGGGGTTGAATCTTGCCGGAGAAGTTTTGGAGGAGACGAAGAGTTAACGATCTGGAATGACAAGATCTATTGATTCATTCGATGACTTCGGATGATGGAAGGAACTCTGCAAGTCTGGCGGAGAGTCCGTCCCGTCGCAGCCACAAATTTGGTGTTCGTTTATTTCGCCACCCCCCCAGAACGATGCTCACAATTTGAAATCTGACTCACTGCAAGACGAGGCGCATGGCTCGACATCCTATCGAAGAGGGACAGCTGGGGTCATCTTTTTTCTACTGCA
>CAZOIM010000076.1:0-15768 GCA_964579855.1 uncultured Ignavibacteriaceae bacterium
CCCGACAGCGACCAGCACGCCCGCGCAGCGCTCGCCGTCTACGCGATGAGCGTGAGCGTGGACAACCCCGAGTTCGCCGACGACATCGCCCAAGGGCTAGATCGGGTGCGCGAAGGCGGCAAGTTCTACGGCGACGCCCAGGGACCGCAGGCCTCCCAGTCCGCGCCGACCCCGGAGGAGATCCAGGCCGAGATCGAAGCCGAGAAGGCGGCCGCCATCGACGAGATGGGCATGTTTCTTGCGCCCGAAGAGGAGCTGCTCACGCTGCTCGAGGGCTTCCGTCCGGTGAAGGTCGTCATCGAGGACGAAGACGGCAAGGTCGCGATCACGCTTCCCTAGGGAGGAACCGACGATGGAAGAGAAACTTCAGTTCCAGGAGTGCACTCCGCCTGAGAAGTTCCGGACCTACATCTACCCCAAAGGGGAGGTGACGATCCCGAACGTCGCCAGGGTCTGCGTCCGCCCCTCCGGCGGGCACCGTCTGGAGACGACCGACGGCGCGAAGTACATCATCAACTCCGGCTGGCTCGCGATCCGGCTCGACATCGACAGCTGGTCGTTCTAAGGAGGATCCCGCCTAATGTCCGAAGCAACCAAGAATCCCGAAACCGAGGAGCCTCAGTCGGCGCTCGAGTTCCTCACCACCCTCCCCGACGGCCCCACGGCCATGCAGATCCAGGCGTGGAAGGGTGAAGTCCCGAACGGCCGCATGATGGTCGTCTCGCCCCCGCCGATGAACCGCGTCTGGCTGATGCGCGGCATCACCGGACTCGAGATGAAGAAGCTTCAGGCCCTGGTCCCCAAGAACACCGAGGATCCGGATCTCGAGTTCAAGCTCCAGCAGGTCGCGCTCGCCTGCGTGTGGACCAACACCACCCGCTCGACCAAACTGTCGGCCGAAGAGCTCCGGAACTCCGGGGCCGGCCTGCCGCATTCGATGGCCATGGTCGTAGACACGTTGTCGGACTTCTACGACGCACCGACTCTGTTCAGCTTCGCCGCCGAGCTGTAGCATGCTCCGCCAGGTTTTCTCCGCCACCTGGTCCGACGGTATCGAGGTCCGGTGGCGGAGCCTGAGCCTGGAGGAGTTCCGCCGCTTCCGCGGCCGCAACGTCGACGAGCGTATCCTCTGGGCCGAGATCTACGAAGCCTGCCTGGTCGCCGGTCCTTCACTCAACCGTGCGCCGGCAGGCGTCGTGGCGTTCGTCGGGAAGACCGAGCTCGAGCAGAACCCGTTCAACGGGAAGTTCCGTCCGATCCAGGCATACCTCGGACAGGCGCGCGAGGCGATCCAGTCCAACTACCTGCAGATCGCCCGGGCGGTTCTGTCGGGCACGTTCCGCTATACGTTCGAGGAGATCGACGCCTGGCCTCCCGAGTTGTTCTTCGAGCGTTTGGCCCAGGCCGAGATGCTCACCGGTGTGCCGGTCAACCCCTCGGACCCGAACGCGAAACAGGACAAGAAGTCCGCGACACAACCGCGGAACAGGAAACCGCTCAACGAAGCCCAGCGGAAAGTGTTCGAGCGCAAGTACGGCCGCGCGGTGGACGAGTACGGCGCACCGCTCGCCGGCGAGACCGAGAACTACACCTGGACCCGGTAACCTATGGCGGACCGCCTCTATCCGTACGCCTCCGACCTGGTCATCTTCGACCTCGAGTCGAGCGGTCTGCCCGAGAACCGCGCCGTCGACTTCACCCTGGCCGACCTGCTTCGTGAATCGGCCAAGCCTGCCTTCTCCTCCCACCCCGCCGCCACGTTCCACCAGAACGTCCAGGTCCTCCAGCTCTACCATCAGCGCGGCCTCGACTCCAACCAGCCTCTAGCCCTGCACGGCGAAGCACCGGCCTCGAGCTTCGTCAAGACGATGAAGGGCTACCGCCGCGGCGGCGTCTTCCACGAGACGCCGATGTCGCTGTGGGCCGAGCGGCGCGGCTTCCGGGGACTGTCCTCCCAAGCGCTCCACAGCGAAGAGCAGGCCCTCGGCAGCTTCTACGGTTCGCTCGAACGCAGCCTGGCTCTCGAGATGTCGTCCGGCCGGAAGCTGAAGCTGGGCGGATGGAACGTCGCCTACGACGTCTCGCTGCTTGAAAGCTCGGTCCGGCGCTACGAGAGCCTGTCCCGCTATCACGGCTGGATCGGCAAGCAGGCCGCCCAAGGGAACCTCGAAGTCCACCAGATGGAGGACGTGTTCCTCGACTTCGCCTCCCGCTTCGGCCGGGCCAACCAGGACTTCGCCTCGAAGTACTTCCGGATGGCGCCGTCGGGCAAGCTGGCCGGGACGGTCGAGGAGATGCGGCGCATCCCCGGCTGGAAGCTCGAGGACATCGTCAGGCTCATGGGCGGCAACGAAGCCCTGGGCGTGCTCGGCGATCCCCACCTGGCCTACACCGACACCCGCGTCGCCGGCGAGGTCTACTCGCGCTTCTTCGAGGCCACCGGCCGCGTGCGCGCGGGAGAAGGGTTCGACGAGGCCATGCGGCGCGCCGGGATCCTGGGCCGCAAAGGCACGCCCGAGACAGCCGAGTCGTTCTTCACCCGCCTCTACGACACGGCCTGGGCGCGCGAGATCCAGCGCGATCTCAACGTTCCCGGCAAGGCCGCCGTCGCCGTCGAGCGCTTCAACTACAAACCGGTGCTCGGCCTGGCCGCGATCGCCGGGGCAGCCGCGCTCGCAACCGGCATGGCGCTGTCCAAGCGCCGCGACCGGCAGACGCAGATCACCGGCTTCGACGAGAAGGGCCTGGCGGCGGTCGAGCGCAAGAAGAACTCCGACTTCGGATCCGGCTGGAGAGGACTCGACGAGAACTCGCCTTCCCGCAAGACCGCGCGCAATCTCGCGCTCGCCGGCGGCCTTTACGGCAGCTATCGCTGGGCGGTCGCCGACCACGCGCCGCTGCTGCACCGCTGGCTGACCACCGTCGAAGAACGCTTCCCCTCGAAGATCCTCAACACCTTCGCGCCTTCGACGCTGGTCTCGTCGTACCTGTTGCCGCAGTCGCTCACCCTCGGACCCGAGGAGCTGCTCGAGGGCAAGCAGTACCTGGCGAGCCATCTCAACCGGTTGATGCCGGGCGCGGACTTCCTCGGCCGGGCCAACGCAGGCGAGTCGTTCCGCTTCAAGCGCGTCTCCAAATGGTCGCCCTACATGCAGCTCGATGGCACCGACTGGAGGGTGCGCTTCGCCGCCAAGAGCCGCTGGACCGGCGCCAGCTTCCGGCACGGCGCGCCGCTTGCGGCCGCCTACACGCCTGAGGAGTCCTCGGCCGCCGGCTGGTTCACGCGCCTTCGGGAGAACTTCGCGGCCCGCAAGAGCACCCAGGGAGTCTTCGGACCGGGCCACGGCTTCACCGTCGACGGCACCCGCTATCAGCCGCTGTTCGCCGAGCAGGAAGGTCTCGCCGGCATCGCCAAGACCCTTCCCAAGAAGCTCGGCACCGTCGCCATGGAGATGGCCGAGCGGCCGCAGCGGCTGCTCTCGGAGATCGGCCTCGGGCTCAAGCGCGGCTCCTGGAACAGCGCTCTCGGCCGCAACGGCATCGCCACCCAGATGCTCGTCAAGCGCGTCCTGCCCCTGGCGGCGGGCGCGGCGGCGCTGGGCTACGTCGATTACCTGGCCGGCCACAAGCCTTCGCTCGCGCTCGCATCGTTGGGCCCGAAGGCCAATCTCGTCCGGGCGGAACTGACCGACCGCGTTCCCGGAGCGCGTTCCGTCACCGACTGGTACGCCAAGCACGTGCCGGGCCCGCAGTACGGTCCGCTCGCGCTTCCGATGCTGGGCGGCGCGGCCGCGGGCATGGCCCACTGGGCCAAACTCGCCTCCGGGGCCGAGAAGTTCGCCGACTGGGGCGCGCGCCAGGCCTCCGCCCGATCGATGTTCCGGAAGGGCGCCAAGTGGGGCGCCGTCGCGATGCTGCCGTTCCTGCCTGGCATGCTCGGCTCCCGCAAGACTGCCGACGAGCTCCGCGACATCTACTCGGGCGAAGAACCGGTCCCGGTCCGCTCCGGACGGTGGTGGGAAGTCGGCAACACGCCCTGGGAAGGCAACCGCATCGTCGCCTGGCGTCCGCACTGGTTCGCGCGCATGCAGGCGCGGCCCTTCATGGAGCAGACCTACGGCGGCGAGAAGGAATACTGGAAGCACAATCCCCTGCTCCATCCGCTGCGCTACCTGAAAGATCCGTACTGGCTCGAAGAGCGCAACGCCGAAGACAGACCCTACCCGATGACGTCCCCGGCCGGCTCGAACATTCCCCTGATCGGACCGATCGTGGCCGCCACCGTCGGCCGGCTGATCAAGCCGCCGCGGCGCATGCGCGAACAGGAGTGGAACGGCGACGATTACACGCTGTTCTCCTCCCGCGTCGAGCCGCGCGGAGAGGGCGCACTGGCGCCCTCCAGACCAGTCGAGGAGTACCGCGGCCTGGGCGAGATCGCCCGGCGCCAGACCGAGATCGGCGCGGAGTTCATCGGCCTGCCGGGCTTCCTCGGCAAGACTGTCGCGAAGAAGATCTTCAAGGACAACGGCGGAGCCGACCCCGTCTACTACGAAGGCTCCCGGCAGATGACGTCCTGGGGACGCCGCTATTACTCCGAGGAGCTCGGCGCCGGACTCGGGCCGGCCCCCGGCATGGAAAGCCTGACGACTTACTCGGAGCCTTTCCGGCGCTTCGTGCAGCGCGACCTGAAGACGCTGCAGGCGAACGAACTCCGCAACAAGATGCCGTCGTGGATGCCGGGCGCCGAGTACATGATCGACTTCCGCAAGGGCGACCCGTACAACAAAGTCCCCGGCGGATGGTATCGGCTTCCCGGCGCGGGCTACGAGTCGATGCACCCCGAGGTGAAAGGCCTGGCGGCTGAAGACTACCCTGCGATGGAGCGGTTCCGCGTCCTGAGCGACGTCGCCCCCTGGTCGACCGAGTGGTTCAAGTACCGCGGGATCCTCGCCCGCGACACTTCAGGCGACACCGAGCAGCGGATCGAATACGAGAAGATCCTCGGGAGGGCCGAGGCGATCAAGGAGTCGAGCGTCCGCTTCGACGAACGGCGCTTCACCGGCGAGACTGAGGAGCTCGAAGGCACCGTGGCGAGCGTCTCTCCCCAAGGCATCGAACTCGCCGAGCGGCCCGGCCAGCGCTTCGGCTTCTCCGCCCTGGCAACGAGCGCTTCGGACATGTCGGCGGTCGTGCTGGGCGAGCACAATGATTGGACCCGCTCGGCCGTGGCCAAGGAAGTCGACCGCAGGATCGAGGCCTTCTCCGGATACCTCTCCGACGAGCTCGCTTCAGGCACCAAGGTCAAACTGGTGGTTCCGAAGGGCGCGGGCGAGCACGCCAACTATTCCCGGGCCGTCGTTATGGCCGGCTCGAAGAACATCAACCGGGCGGCGATCGAAGCGGGCCTGGCGCGCGAGGACGTCGAAGACGCCGGGGCCGAATACAGGGCCATGTCCGGAGCGGCAGGGAAGGCCCTCGGAGCCTATGCCGAGAAAGCCGCCTACACCGGCGACACCGGAAAGCTGAACCCGCTGCACTGGCTGCCGGCGCCCTTCCACTCCAAACTCTGGCAGCAGCGGACCGCCCTCGAGCAGTACCGCAATCAGGAAGTCTACGGCTCCCGGATGCGGCGTTGGGACCGGCCTTTATCCGATATCGCGGGGAGCTGGATGAGGGGCACCGTCTATCGCGTGACCGGCAACGCGCCCGTTCCCTACAGCGTCCGCGAGCGTCGCGACCTGGACACCCTCGAAGACATGTTGTCGTACTTGCGGTCGGCCGGCCGCGGGTATACTAGCAAAACCCGTACGGCCATCGGGGCCAACCTGGCGGGCTCGCCGGCGTTCCTGCGTCAGACTCTGACGCGCCGCGAGAAGTACTACTTCGACGCCTTCCTGGGCGAAACCGATCCGGACAAGCGCGAGCGCATTCTCGAGAGCGTCTCGCCCGAGATGGCGCGGATCCTCCAGGCCCAGTGGGTGGCCCGTGATCTGGCGCTGCGCAAGAGCCGCGGCGAGTCTGTTCCCCAGGTGTTCGAGGGAGGCCGGCTCCGCACCCGCGAGGAGGCCGAAGCTTACGAACAGGCCCGCGAAGACGGCGAGACCCGCCTCGACTTCGGCGATTGGGAACGCTCGCGCGAAGTGTCGCAGTTCTTCTTCCGCCGCCATCTGCGGCTGCCCGATTCGCCCGACTCCCCCGCCCTCGATCCCACCATCGACTACGAGGACGTCAAGGCCAAGATCGTCCAGGAGGAAGGCCTGGACATGCACGACTTCGGGATCTTCGACGACCGGGCGAGCCTGCTCTGGCGCAAACCCTACGTCACCGGCGCTGTCCGCGAGCTCACCCGCGGCGACGACCGGTCGGTCGAGCAGCTGCGCCGGGCGGTCGAGGAGATGATCGTGGCCGGCTCCGACAAGAACCCCGACGTCCGCATCAGCTCGCTCGCCTCCCGCTCGGTCGGAACGAACATCCGGGTGCGCGTCGACGAGCGGCCCGACAAAGAGATTCTCGACGACATTCGCCGCAACCGCGAGGAATACGAGGACCAATGAGACTGACCGTTCTGATCCTTGCGTGTGCGACGTCGGTCTTTGCTCAAGGCGTTCCGGTGTCTCCGCTTCCCGGGGATTACCCCGAGACCTGCAAGTGCTCGCCGCCCGCTCCGAACCTGTGGAGAACGCTGACCGACCCTTCGAACGTTTCGATGGCCAGTTACGTCCTGAGCAACGTCGCCGACAGTACGACCGATTGGAAGTTCAGCGCGCTCGGCAAGCAGTATAGCGTGAGCCCGCTGCAAAGAACGATGTTCGTGGGCGGAACGATCGGCGCCGCGATCGCCGTCGGCCACTACGTCCCGAAGTCGCGCAAGTGGGTGACGCTCGGCCTGACGGTCGGTTCTTCGATCCTCGCCGGCAGAGCATACGCACACACGCTGGTGCATGGCACGCCTGCCGTCACTCCGGCGACCCCTGCCGCTTCGCCTCAGATGACCTTTGCAGTACGGAGATGACTTATATGACTGCCGAACAAGCCATGCGGGAACTGTGGGGTCTTACCTGCCCCGACTGCGGGCCGGAAGACTACAAGGCCATTGCAGAGCACGTGAAGCAGATCCTTCTCGAGCGCCGATAACGTGATCGACCGCTTCTCCAAACCGCTCGCACAGGCTTTCACCGGCTTCGGCCGCTACGGGATGGCTGCGTCGATCGGCTTCGGAGCGGCGGCGGCCGCGGCGCCCCTGCTGCTCAAGAACAAAGACCGCGGCTACTCGAAGACGGCGATGTTGACGACGCCTGCATTGGCTGCGGGTTTCGTCGCGGCTCCCAAGCTGCTGTCCGGCGCGGCCGACGGCGCGCGCATCGTGCGCTCGTTCTGGAAGGAGAAGCCGTTCTCGCTCCAGGCCGATTGGAAGAACCCGATCGCCTGGAAGAGCTTCCCCGAGCTTGCCAAGTTCCGCAACAAGCTGAACAGCCCGTTCGCCACGCGGACCATGCGCAAGTTCATGGAGCGGCAGGAACTGAACTGGTACGCTTCGGCTCCCCGGGCGAACTACCCCGCCTCCGACGCCTTCCAGGAGATCGAGGACATCATCGGCGGTTTCAAGGCCGAGCGCTCGCTGACCGCAAGAGAGATCCGAGCAGCCCGCAAGCGCGCCCGCCTGTTCGGAGAACCGCTCGCCGCCGATCATCGGATCGCCGCTCTCCAGGGACGCAAGCGGCTGCTCTCCTACGCCGTAGAGGAATCCCGCCTGAGAAGTCTGGGCCCTGACGCCATGCGGGCCGAAGGTGTCGTGCGCCGCGCGCCGATGCGGTCGTTCTCCCAGATCGAGTCCATCGTGGCCTCGAACAAGAACAACGAGGCGTTCCTCAGAACCATGCTCGGCCGCACGCGCCAAGCCCGCGGGGCAACCCTTGGAAAGATCATCGAGGACACCTCCGCGATCGCCTCGCGCGAGATCGCCCGCCCGTCTTTCCACGAAGTCGTCTCCAACGACGCCCTGATCGAGCTGGTAGGCAGCGAGCGCCGCGAGCTGATCGAGAAGGCGTTGAGCAACAAGAACATCGGCATCAAGGAGGCTCGCATCGTCTTCGAGCAGCGCATCGCCAACGGCGTGCGCTCGAACGTCGCCATCGGAGCCGAGTTCTCGAACAACCTCAAGCAGGATCTGTTCGTGCCGTTCGTCGAGAACGGCAACCCGCTCGTGCGCATGGGGTCGAAGTGGAACCGCCTGGGCATGTGGCGCAAGGTCGGGGTCGGCGGCAAGGGCGTCTACAATCCCGACGAGTACGTGCTGGCCAACCTGGCGACGCCCTGGAGCGGTGACTCTCGCTCGCTGAAGCAGGTGATCGAACGTTCCTTTGTCCACGGCGGCAACTCACCCGGCGACGCCGCAGACATGGCGCTGCATCCCGACTACGTCGCCGCGCTCTACGACCCCGACGCCGTCCTGCTCAACCAGAAGGTCATCGCGAGTCCGCTCTCGGATCACTTCTCGGGCAAAGCCGTCGAGGATCTGACCGACGCCGAGCGCCGGCAGTATCTCGAATGGGCGTTCGAGAACAAGTTGACGAAGGTCGGCAGCGAAGGCACGTTCAACGAGCTGACGCTCGAGCCACGGGAACTCGAGGCGATGACGCCGTTCGGCCTTCCGCCTTCGACCAAGCAGTCCGTCGAGATCCGGTCGTTCGCCAAGCCCATCCGCCTGGCCGAGGACTCGATCAAGAACCGACAAGCCGCGGCGCTCGGCACGACCTTCACCAAGGACTATCTCGGCAAAGAGCGCATGCCCTCGTTCGAGCTCGGCGTCGGCTCGGTCTCTCCGCAGGCCAAAGAGATGTTTGGCCAGATCCCCGCCGAAGCGGAGAAGGCTATCCGCGAAGCTTACGCCGCAGGTTCCGAGAACGATGCCTTCTGGGGCTGGGCGAAGAAGGTCCTCGGCCGCGACATCGACGCCGTCAAAGACGCCGATGCGACCCTGCGCGACCAGTGGCGCGACCTGTTCTACCAGTCTCCGGACTACGCCGCCTTCGAGAAGGAACGGGCTCAGAAGGCCATGGCCTGGATGAGCTCAGACTACGAAACGCACGCCCGCAAAGCGATCGTCAAGCAGATCCAGAAAGAGGCCGCTGCGACCTCCGAAGAGATGGTGCGCGGCGGGGAGATCTGGCAGCGGATGAAGCAGGCGATGTATGCCGATCCGCTGGGCGTGCTGGGCGCGCGCCGGATCACCCAGGGCCTGGGCGAAACGACGGCCGCTCTTTCTCCGGAACTGGAGAACCTGGCGGTCGAGATGCGTCGCGTCGTACACGTCGAGAACCTGCACGTCGGAGAAGGTCCGCTTGCCGCCGGCGCCGTGATCGGCACCAATCAGCTCGAGACGGTGACCGGCCACGGCCAGGCCACGGTCGAGAAGATCGTCAACAACGGCGAGGGCTTCGACGTCGTGCTCCGCGAGCGCTTCGAGGAAGGCCTGAAGTTCAATTGGCCGCAGGGCGGCAAAGGCTGGGGCATCAAGACCGGCCTTTCCGCCGAGGAACACTCGCGCGCCGTCAATCTGTTCAACGTCTTCGCCGAGGAGACCGGCGGCGGCGTGCTGCCCGCGGGCGTCCAGGCGATCATGGAGGGCCATCCCAAGTACGGTCTGCTCGACGAAGCGCATAAGGAAGCGGCGGCGCTATACAACGCCGCGGCGCTCTCGCGCGAGCTGGTCTCCCGCAAGTACACCGAGAAGAGCCGGGCGATGGCCCAGGCCTTCCTCGACGATCTGGTCGGCAATCACGGCTACACCTGGAGCGGTTCGCAACTGCTCGAGAAGTGGGACGCGCTGCCGGTCACCTACGCCGAGCGCATCGCCCGCCGCGACCAGATTGCCCGCAAGGCAGTAAGCTTCATCGACACCGTGGGGGCCGAAGCTATGGGCGATTCTCGCCTAGCCGGTCCCGTCCTCGACGCCTTCCGCCGCGAGTCGGGCCTCCATAAAGACGCCTATCACCTGTCGGACTATCTCTTCTCGACCTTCCGGGTCGGAGAGGCGAGCGCCTGGGCGACCTCGCAGGTCAACGCCCCGGGCGCCGTGCACGTGACCTACGACATGTTCGGAGAGCTCAAGCGCATGGGTGCGGTCGAGACCATCCGGGAGCTGCAGGGCCGCCTCGAATACAACGGTGATCCCAAGATGGCCGGCGGGATGTTCGACTACTTGAAGCGCGGCGACTTCGAGCAGTCGATCGGCAACACTATCAGCCTGAACGATATCCGCACCGGGGTCGATCCGTCGAAGCTCGAGGGTCGAATCGGCCAGAGCGTGTTCAACCCGGAGTGGGATCGCGCCAAGAACAACCTCTCGATCGATCTCGGCGTCACGCTCGACGGCATCAAGTACGGCGAGGAGGAGATCAGCCTGCGCTATCTGCCCAAGCTCGGCACCGACGCGCTCAAGGGCGGGGCCAACGTGCACGACCTGACCTGGGATGCGACCAAGCTCGAGCACAAGCTGGCCGACGTTCTCTCGACGGTGGGCGGCGCGGACCTGACCAAGGACGGCGTGGCAGCGAACCGAGCGCGGCGGCTGATCTCGGACTACCTGAAGCAGCTGACAGGAGAGATGGTCGGCAAGCAGGGTATTCTGCGCACCGCCGGCCTCGATCCCAACGCGGCGTACGGCGTATGGGCGACGCGTGCGACTTCGCTCGACGACGCGCGCCCCTTCGACGTCTTCCTCTCGCGCGACATGGTAGAGCGTGTACGCGACCCTGAGATTCGTAAGGCCCTCATGAGCGAGGAGGGGGCATTTGGAACTCTGTTCCGGCACCCGGTCTCGACCACTCCGTTCGTCCGGGCGCGGTACTCGGCCGAAGCCAATCTGTCTCCGCACCAGATCGGCGTCAGCGAGAAGCTGCGGTCGATGATGCAGGCCGACGACGACTTCGATCCGGCCGGCTTCCTGTTCTACCGCAAGGGCACCGGCGCGGCGAACGAAGCGGAGAAGTTCGTTCTCGACAAAGCGAGCACCCAGTGGGAGTACCTGCGCTCGAGCGAGTTGTTCCAGAACCGGCTGGAGTCGTCTTCGAACATCACCGGGCGCATGACGCGCAGCGAGGCCTCCTCGAAGGGCTTCCGGCAGATGCTCGAGGCCTCGATCGACTACGACCAGGCCGCCGCCAAGCGGATGGAAAGCTACTGGGCGCGTTTCACGGGTCGCTACGTCGGCAACTACTCGAACGCCGTGACGCGCATGCAGCTGCGCATGGCTTCGAACCCGAACGTGCCGGCCGGGCATCCCGACTACGCGCACCTGAAGGAGCTGATCTACAACGTGCGCCAGGTTCCGATCTCGGCCCAGAAGGCCAAGATGGCGATCCCGGGCGGCGACGCGCTGGCGTTCCTCAATCGGATCGGGGGCGCAATCGACAAAGGCAAAGACGGAGCGCGAGAGTTCCAGAGCCTGATGGTCAACGTCGCCCTCGGCACCGGCTTCAAATCCGTCGTCAACGACGAAGCGACGCTCGCCCAACTGAACAAGATGGGCGTCACGCACGCGCTCGAGACCGACAAGCAGGGTTTCGCCATGCTCGATGCCGCCGGCAACTTCGTCAAGAAGCAGAATCCGCTGTCCGTCGGCGATGTCTTCAGCGTGAACGCGTCCTATGCGGCTTCCGACCGGGGCCTGGCGTTGTTCGAGAACTTCCTCGATCATCCCGCCGGCCAGGAGGCGGACCGACTGGCGCGCCTTGTGACGCGCGCGAACCTCTCCGGAGAAGAAGCCCTTCGCCTCATGCACCAGACCGGATCGGCCGGTCCTGAGATCAAAGCGGTCGTGACCGAGGGCCGTACGGCTTCTTCGAGCGTGGCCGAGGCGCTCGGCCTGGGCAACCAGGTGCTGCGGGAAGCCGGAAGCGAAGCGGCCAAGGCGTTCCGCCCCTCGCTATCGATCCTCGGCGCGGGCCTGGCGATCGGAGCGGTGGCCGGCCTGATGACGACGACGGTGAAGTCCGGCTCCAGGTACCGGCCCGAAGAGCAGGTCGCCGCGGCCGACTACGTTCCGGGAGAGCCGATCTCGGGATCCCGCGCGGCGTCGAATCCGAAGCGGCGAGTGCTGTCTGCGCCCGCGCAGTCCAAGCGCATCGTCGTCGCGCCGGTGCATTCATCGACCGACCTCGAAGTCCGGGCCAAGGCCCGAGACCGGGCGAGCGCGGCCGAGCTGGCCAAGCTGGTCGAGCGTACGGCCGATCAGGGTGGACACACCAACGTGACCGTGAACCATACCGGAGGAATGCGCACCAGGATGTCGAAGCTGCGCATGCGTGAAACGATCCGCGAGCAGATGGAGGAATAGCGAATGAGCCTGATGCTGACAGACCCGAGGAAGCGCAGCGACGCGGGCTACTTCCGCATCGGAGACGTCACGCTCTCCATCCCTCCCGAGCAGATCGTCACCAACAAAGACACCAATGACGAGGAAGTCACCCCGCTGCGCGGCCGCAGCCCGATGTACCAGAAGACCGGCCACTCGCGCTGGGACGTCACGGTGAGCTGGAAGGCCCTTGCCGACACGTCCTCAGGCGAGCCGGACTACTCGCAATGGGAGGACCTGCGGCGCATCCTGGCGATCTTCAAGGCCGCCCCGTTCGTAGAGGTCGAGAACGCGCACCTGCGCCAGGTGATGTCCAACATGGACCCCGACTCGCAGCCCGAGGACCGCATGGCTTTCGCCTTGCGCCAGCTGCGGATCGACACCATCCCGGACGTGGCCGACGGCCTGCAGGTCACGCTGACGATGTCCTGGTTCAACTTCCGGCCCTACTCGCTCGACTTCGGATACCTGGGCGACCCGGGAGAGTCGCTCTCGGCCGACAAGAGCGAGAAGTTCGGGGCGTACATCGACACCTGGATCGCCGAGAACCTGGATACTTCGCCGACCTCCATCAAGGACGCCCCGGAGGTCGAGGCGAAGTACGGCTACCCTGATCTGCCTTCGTGGGAAGACCAGAAACAGGGCACGCTCGGCTTCAACTGGAGGCACTACATCGCGCTGCCGCGGCCGCCGTCAGGTAAGGCCGGCGCGCCTTCGGCCTCCGCTCCCACAACATCAACGCCCGCTCCGCTGACCCCGCAGGGCAGCTATCAGACCCTGCTGGTCAACGCCATCGCCCAGGCCATTCGTCGGCAGGAAGGCTGGAAAGTCGGCGCCGAGACCAACGGAGTCCGGACCGGAGGGACGCCCGCCTGGCGCAATCACAACCCCGGCAACCTCAGGATTCCGGGGACGAACCACGACGCGAACAACTTCACCATCTTCGCCTCCGACGACGCCGGCTGGCAGGCGCTGCTCGGGGACGTCAACGCCAAGTTCCGGAAGTATCCGCAGTTCACGATGCGCCAGTTCTTCGATAGGTACGCTCCGGCGACCGACAAGAACGATCCCGAACAGTATTCGCGCAAAGTCCTCGCCGCGGTGAACAAGACCGTCGGAACGAGTTTCGACGGCACGACGACGTTGTCCGTGATGTGGAACCGCGCGCAGCAGCCGCCTGCCGCAGACCAGAGCGCCTTTCGCCAGGTGCCTACCTCGGTCCTGGCCGACAGCTCCAAGCCGGTGAAACAGACCGATCAGGAAGCAGCGTTCGCCGCCAACGTGGCCCAATACATGGCCTCGGGCTGGGAGATCGACCACTGGACAGACCGTTCGGTGTTCCTGTTCCAGAACGACAGTCTCTACCTCACCGACGAAGAGCACGGCGAGGAACCGGATGACGCCGCGGCGGGCCTGGAGCCCGTCCAGATCTCCGTTGTATTCGTGAACAATCTCGTACAGGTCCCGCTGTCAGGCTACCAGTATCCGACCTATCAGCACATCGGTCCGGCGGGGACGTTGGTCGCGATCGGAATGCTTTCGAACGGCACCGTCGAGGGAGACCTCGAGCCGACGCATCCAGGACTGCAGAACCTGAGCAGGATGACCAACGAGCTCGAGTCGCAGTACCAGCGCCTGCGCGGCGAATGGAAAGCAGTCTCGAGCATCCATCGCATGCAGGCGGTGATCGTCGAGAACCAGGTTCTCAACATGCTCGGAATTACCGGCGCCATGGTCAAGCAGTTCTCGACCGAGACCATGGAGAGCTCGCCCGCCTGCGTCCAGGCGCGGATCAACCTGGCGCAGTACGAGAACATCTTCGAGCAGGTCTCGCCGTTCCGGGTCAAAGGCGTCTCGGGTTCCTACCAGCAAGCCTGGAGCGAACTGCTCAATTCAGGAGAGGTCGGCAAGCTCGCCGCGAAAGACCGCTCGCTCCAGCCGCTCCTCGACTTCAAGAAGCAGCGCGACGAGTACAGCCGCGCCCCGGTCCTCTCGATGATCGAGGACACGCACAACGAGATCGACCAGGTTCCGATGCCGATCCCGCTCACCGCCGGAGACGAGCGGACGCTGCGGCAGGCGATGACCAAGCCGTCCGTCAACACTCCGGTTAAGGCCGCCTCCTCCATGCTTCCCGTAGACATCATTACGGGCCGCACGTTCAAACCCGAATACTCGGAGATGTCGTTCGAAACAGGTCACACGTTCGCCTCTGATTACCCGGAGATCGCCGATCACATCAACAAACGGGCGGTCCTGACCTACAACGACTATCTGTTCCTGACCTCGAAGATCACCCGGCCCGAGGTGGCAGAGATCGCCAACCGCGTCGACAGCCGGATCCGCGCTACTCCGGACGGAGCGCCGCTTCCGAAGATGTACGACTCGGTCTTCCGCTATCGCGCCAACAACGACCCTGCGTTCGGTAACGCGATCCAGACGGTCGAGATGGTGCCGTCGGTAAAGGAACGCTTCAAGAAGGCCGTCAATCCGGACGGCCCCGGCCTCGACGAGGACAATCAGGAGCACGGAGCCTACCGCGACCTCGGCCTGAAGTCGATCGAGACCGGCGGTCTGGACTTCAACCCCGGCTACTACTTCGTCGATCACGGCGCGACGGCGAAGGGGAAGATGAAGGACTTCGCCAAGGTAGCGGCGAAGAGCGCGATCGATGCGGCGAACTCGTTCAACCGCCCGCAGGAAGATACGAGCGCGATGGACGTCCAGCTGGCGGACCGCGCCTACCAGGAGAGCAACGCCGAGGCGATCCTCAAGCGCGTGAGCGTGCCCTACCACTCCATGGCCCGCGCGTTTCCGACCTTCAAGCTGCTGCTGATCGAGGAGGACAACAGCGGTCCGTTCTTCATGTTCGACGACTTCTACTCCTACGGCTCGGTGCTGTCGATCGAGATCATTCGCTACCAGGACAGGCCGGACACAGCGGTCGTACAGCTGACCAACTTCGCCAACCTGCTTTCGCACCGGTTGTTCGACACCACCTCGCAGGGCAAGACCGAGAAAGAACTCTCGAATCTGCAGAACGTTCCGAGTTCTTCGACCGGCGGTGCGGTCGCCGGCCAGATCGGCGGCAAACAGACGGCGGAGGAGAACTGGGCCGGCGTGAACCGCGCGCGCGGCCTCGACCTGACCAGCGGCTACGACGCCGCGACCAAGGACATCCCGCTGCAGTACTACCCGCTGCAGACCGGCTCGAAGGTCCAGGTCAGGATGGGGTTCACCAACAACCCGGACGAGCTCTCGCCCGTGTTCAACGGCAAGGTCACCCAGATCGAGGGCGACGAGATCCTGACGGTCGTCTGCCAGGGCTACATGCTCGAGCTGATGGACGCAGCCCCGGAGGACCTGCGCTACGACGGCTATGCCAACCTGAGCATGCTCTCGAGCCTGCTCGA
>CAZOIM010000077.1:0-15296 GCA_964579855.1 uncultured Ignavibacteriaceae bacterium
GTCCCAATTGACCGGGCCAGAAGCTGTTTTTCTATCGCACCCCACAATGCGCATTGACGAACACAGCACGGACGTAATCCGGATTCTGTACAAGTTCCAGTCCGAGGATGGGACCGAGAGGGAGTTTGAGACAATCCTCGACGGAAAATCTCTTGAACTTCGGAATGATAACCCGCCAAATTTGCCGGGCTGGACCAAACTCTCATTTAACCAGTGTGAGAATTGTCCGCTGGGGAAAGAAGTCGAACTCTGTCCGGTTGCCGCCAATCTTTCAGGTCTGATCGACGCCTTCAAGTTCTCCACGTCGTATGAAAGCGTATTCGTTGTGGTGGAAACACCGGAGCGAAGTTATGCCAAACAATCCACGGTCCAAAACGCCCTGAGTTCACTGATGGGAATCTACATGGTCACCAGCAATTGTCCCATTATGGACAAGCTGAGACCGATGGTGCGCTTCCATCTCCCGTTCGCCTCCGCAACGGAAACCGTGTATCGGTCGGTGACGATGTATCTGCTCGCTCAGTTTTTCAAAAAACAGAGAGGGAAGGAGCCGGACTGGGAATTGGAGAAACTTGTCGAATCCTACAAAGAGATCTCAAAAGTCAACAAAGGGATGTGGAACAGACTCTCGGCCGCCTCCAGTTTTGATGCGAATGTCAATGCGCTCATCGTACTGAATACCTTCGGCGATGCTCTGCGGTTTTCGATCAAGAAAGGGCTGGACGATCTTGAAAAGTTATTCGGCAATTATATGGAAGACGAATAACTCGGCGAAGCAACTCGTGCCGACCGACGAATAAAGAACCGTGGCCCCAAGGGCTGCGCTACACGCAACGCAAACCACACCACACCAATGTGTAGAATTCCACGCTTGCTTTTGTTGGTTCTTTTCTTTACCTAAGCGCTGTCCAGCAGTAACCCCTAGGTTTTCACCAATCCAAAATTTCGTTGCTTTCTATCCATTTTAAAGGGAGATGTGTATGATGCGGAGTATAAGATTCTTGACTGTCGGTGTTGTGTTACTCTACTGCGTGCAGACAACGGCGTATGCACAAACGGCCCAAAACGGCAATTCGTTCGAAGGATCCATGGGAAGTCTTGCGATGGATGCTGCGAAGAACTATGTCAATCCTATAGTGTCGGGATTTGGATCGGATCTCAACGGTGGTTGGTTCCACAGGGCACCGAGCGCGACGATGTTCGGGTTTGATCTTGAGTTTGGCGCGGTTGGGATGGCTACATTTTTCAAGGATGAGGTGAAAACATTTGACTCCAACGTCGACTTCAAGTTTGACAACACACAGGCAACGACTCTCGCCAATATGGCCGACTATACCAGCGTTCCCGTGGCATTTCGACCCCAAGCCAAACAAGCGGTGATAAATGGGATTGCGGGTGTCACCTTCAATGTTGATATGAGTGGGCCAACAATTGCGGGATCGAAAACCGATACGGTGAAAGTGAAGTTCGCTTCACGAACGATCTCCACGGCGTACGGCAGCGTCAATGTTCCGCAATATGTCTTTCCCACTGGCGTGACGGGAATTATGGGTGATGTGAAATTTGTCCCTCTCGGAGCTCCTCAGTTGACGATTGGTACCGTCCTAGGCTCACAGTTTACGTTCCGCTACCTTCCGTCGGTGAACAACAGTGATTTCGGAAAAGTCACCTATTTTGGCTGGGGCATCCAACACAATCCCGGAATCTGGTTTGGAGGTGTCGATGCGTTACCGTTCGATATTTCGGCAAGCTTCTTCACACAAAAACTGAAGATTGGAAACATCGTCGAAACCAAAGCAACTGCCTTTGGCGTGAACGCGAGTAAACGGTTGGGCTGGGGCTTCCTTAATCTGACACCGTATGCAGGGTTCATGCTGGAAAGCTCGACAATGACTTTCGCATATACGCTTACCTCGCCGGGTCCGGGAGGCGTGGGTACTATTCAGACGCCAGTGAATTTTGATTTGCAGAGCGCCAATAAATCGCGGTTAGTTCTTGGTCTGAGCTTCAAACTGCTCATCGTGAACGTCAACGCTGACTACAACTTCGGGAAATACAATTCCGCGACGGCGGGCGTCATGATCATCATATAAGAAAGTTATGCCGGTCCCCGGAATCAACTGATTCTGAACAGAAACGGCGGATCAGAGTCGGAAAAACCCCGGCCAGCGGCAATTCGAACGGCCCTCGTTCAAATGATGGGGGCCGTTTTTGTTTTAACACCAAAATTCCGTATCTTGTACGTGCCTTAGGTGTGCAACCTGAGGCATTTTTATTTTGGAGAATTGATGCATCGAAGAGAAGAAATACGCAACATCGCCATTATTGCGCACGTTGACCACGGCAAAACGACGCTGGTGGACTATATGCTGCGCCAAACGGGAACATTCCGAGCGAACCAGGAAATGGTGACGAGAGTCATGGATTCCAACGAGTTGGAGCGTGAACGGGGGATTACCATTCTTGCGAAAAACACCTCGGTCTTCTATAAATCCAAGGCGCATAAATCAACGTTCAAGATCAATATCGTTGATACGCCGGGTCACTCGGATTTTGCCGGTGAAGTGGAACGCACGCTCAAAATGGTCGACGGCGTACTCCTGCTTGTCGATGCGGCAGAAGGGCCCTTGCCAGGCACAAAATTTGTACTGAAGAAATCTCTCGAGCTCAACCTTCAGCCAATCGTCGTTATCAACAAGATCGACAGAAAAGATGCCCGGCCTCACGAGGTACTGGACGAAGTCTTTGAATTGTTCCTCGCGCTGGGTGCCAACAACCAGCAGCTTGATTTTCCAATATTGTATTGCATCGCCAAGCAGGGAATTGCCAAGACTGAGCTGGAGGACGAAGGAACAACGCTTGAGCCTCTATTTGAGGCAATCATCAACAAGATTCCACCGCCTCCGGGCGACAGCGATCTCCCGTTCCAGATGCTTGTCACAACAATCGACTACAACGATTACCTTGGCCGTCTCGGAATCGGCAGGATCCACCGTGGGACAATTCGTCTCGGCTCTCCGATGAAAATCATACACCGCGAGGGGACAGTGGAAGATGCCCGCGTCACCAAGATCTACACGTTCGAGGGTCTCAAGCGCATGGAAGTGACCGAGGCACACGCAGGCGATATTATTGCGATCGCCGGCATGGAAGACGTCGACATCGGTGAGACAATCGCCGATGCGGCAGATCCCACGCCGCTGCTGTTTGTGTCGATCGAAGAACCGACGCTCTCCATGAACTTCATGGTCAACAATTCGCCATTTGCAGGATTGGAAGGTAAGTACGTCACCACGCGTCACCTTGGAGATCGACTCCAACGCGAGCTGAGGTCCAACGTTGCGTTGCGGGTTGAGCTGACAGATTCCCCGGACGTTTTTCGTGTCAGCGGCCGCGGAGAACTGCACCTCGCCATCCTGATCGAAACGATGCGCCGTGAAGGGTACGAATTCCAGGTCTCGAGGCCGGAGGTAATTTATAAACGGATTGACGACGTCATGTGTGAACCCGTGGAACACGTCATCATCGATGTGCCCGACGAATTCGTGGGCGCCGTGATCGAAAACCTCGGCAAGAGGCGCGGTGAGATGAGGAATATGCTTCAGTCGCAGGGGAATACGCGCATCGAATTCCTCGTCCCTGCACGCGGGTTGATCGGCTTCCGCGGTGAGTTTCTTACTCAGACCAAGGGAACCGGTATTCTCCATCACAATTTCCACGGCTATGAGCCGAACAAAGGCGAAGTTCCACACCGCACCAAGGGCGCGCTCATTCAAATGGAAGACGGTGAGTCTGTCGCGTATGGTATGTGGAAACTCCAGGAACGCTCGACGTTCTTCATCGAGCCGGGAATCGCTGTGTACGCAGGTATGGTGCTCGGAGAAAACTCCCGCGAGTACGATATGATTGTCAATGTTTGTCGGACGAAGCAATTAACCAATATGCGCGCTTCCGGATCCGATGAGGCAGTGAGACTTGAACCCCCTCGCCACCTGACACTGGAACAGGCCATTGAGTGGATCGGCGATGACGAGTATGTCGAGGTTACGCCAAAGAGTATCAGACTTCGGAAAAGGTATCTCGAACACAACGAACGGAATCGGATGTCCAAGAAGAAAACGGAGGTTGAAGAAGGCTAAAAGAATGAATCGGGCGAAGCCATGAGAATATTCCCGGCAACGATTCCGAACCAACGAAACGCTGTTCAGTGTGTGCCATCGTGCCGGCACACCAAGACTCCCCCTCTTCCGGTTACACCGCTTTATCTTCGTTTCCACCCCAAATTCTGTTCTCCACAAGATTTTCCCACTACCTGATCATGTTTTCATCCAAAACCGACTGGAACCTGACGCCGAACTCGCTTAGCGTGCTTCTAGCGGAGAAACACAAAAGAGGCGAACCGGTCACGGACTTGACCGAATCCAACCCGACACGATGTGGGTTTTCCTATAATCCGGAATTATTTCAAGGCGTTTCAACAAATCGGTCATTCCTGTACGAGCCGGATCCTCACGGTCTTCTCTCTGCGCGGGAAAGTATCGCTGAGCACTATCGTCGATCGGGATTCTCCCTGAATCCCTCCAACATTTTTCTAACCGCAAGCACCAGCGAAGGGTACTCCCATCTTTTCAGACTTCTGTGTAATCCGGGCGATTCCGTCCTGGTACCCAAACCCAGTTACCCCTTGTTTGATTATTTGTGTGCGCTCAACGACGTCGAAGTACACGATTACAGGCTTAGGTATGACGATGAGTGGCACATCGATATCGATTCGATCATTGACGGCATCGATTCATCGACCAGGGCACTTTTGCTCGTGAATCCAAACAATCCAACGGGTTCCTTCGTGAAGACCCCGGAGAGAAGAAAAATTCTCGATCTGGTTGGACGACACAAGCTGGCACTGATCGTTGATGAAGTTTTTGATTCATATTCAATGAGGGAAGGTGATGACAATACCAAATCGTTCGCTTCCGAAACAAACCCCCTCATCTTTACGTTGAATGGCATTTCGAAACTCCTGGGAATGCCTCAAATGAAACTTGCGTGGATAACAGTTTCGGGTGAGTCAAAGATTGCGAGGGACGCCGTGGACCGCCTGGAGGTTATCTGCGATACCTACCTTTCAACAGGGACTCCAATCCAGCACGCACTCCCATTGATGCTTGAAAGCGGCACACATATCACCGATCAAATCAGGAACAGAGTCACGGCAAATTATAAGACTCTTCGTTCGTTGACACATCAGTCCGCACTGTCAATCTTTGACACGGAAGGAGGATGGAGCGCCATCATTCAATTTCCCCGCATAATGTCGGATGAAACTTGGGCTCTCCGATTATTAAAGGAAAGTAATGTGCTGACGCATCCGGGACATTTCTTCGAAATCGAGCAGGATGCCTGTATTGTTGTAAGCTTGCTTCCGCACGAGAGCACCTTTTCGAATGGAATAAGGGAAATTCTGCGACTTGTGCAATCGACGGTGAAAATTTCTACAGAACGATGACACAACGACGATTCGGATTCCCAATTAAGAAAATTTAATTGCGGATTTGTTGACTTTCCTCCGAGGGTTGGCTATCATAGCACCGTCAGAAATGGATGTAAGAACACAGTACCAATTCACCAATCATAGGAGATAGTACAATGAAGAAACTGATGATCATGTTGGCACTTGCGTTTGCAGTCGTGAGTACGACTGTGTATTCGCAAGAAATGAAGAAGGACGAGACGAAGCAGGAGACAAAGAAGGAAGAGACGAAGAAAGCGGCCGCCAAGAAAGCAACAGCCAAAAAGAAAGCAGCGGCCAAAAAAGCGACAGCCAAGAAAAAGGCAGCGGCCAAGAAAGCAGCAGCCAAGAAAGAAGCAGCGGAAAAGAAGGCAGATCAGAAGGAAATGAAGTAATCCAGATCTTCTTCTTTGTAGGATCTCTTATCGAACGCGGGAAGTCTCTTCCCGCGTTCGTCGTTTATCCCACCCGTTGTCACTGCACCTTCCCGCTTTTCATCGCAAAGCACTGTCGGCACCCACGCATCATCGGAAAAGTCTCACGTTGAGTCGGAATCGTTCGTTTATACAGCCCACGTATTGCGCACGCATTGGCAGGAAATGCTCTAAATAACCTACGCCGGCGAACCAAGTGCCCGCTAGGTGTTCAGTCCGTGTCTGAGATGTTCAACCTGTGCACGATCTCCAATGACGATGAGGGTGTCGCCCGACTTGAGGCGAGTATCCAGGGGAGGGTTGAAGCGAAATCCGGTCTTGCTGTCGTCTTTGAGCGAGACGAGGACTACTCCGGAAGTCCGAATCGGTTCGCATCGATCGAGAGACGATCCAACAAACCGCGAAGATGATGCGATGGATACCTCATCGACCCGCAAAGAAGGTGTTCCGTACAGCATCTTATCAAGGAAGGAGACGGTTGCCGGCCGTATCAGTTCGGAAGCCATGCGCATTCCACCAATAAAGTTCGCGGAAACGGCAGTATCCGCGCCGCTTCGAAGAAATTTATCTCGCGCGGAAATTTCTTCAACTTTCGACACTATCCGGATGGAGGGATTTAACCCCCGCGCCGTAATGACGACGAACAAATTGTCTTTGTCGTTGGGCAAGGCGCTCACGAGTCCCGCAGCACGTTCGATCCCGGCGGCCCGCAGCACATGATCTTCCGTTGCCTCACCTTCGATAACCGGGACTTGTTCACTCATCAAATGCCTGACTTTTTCCGGATCCTTTTCGATTACCACGCAATTACGTCCCGTCTTCCGAAGCTCATTCAAAACGTGCGATCCGCTTCGACCAGCCCCGCAGAGGATATAATGATTTTTCAGTTTATTGATCTGCCGATTCATTCGTCGTCTCCTTATGATACCGGTCATCTCACCTTCGACTACAAAGGTCGTGATCTCCGTCAGGGCATAGAAGATAATGCTCATGCCCCCCAGGATAAGAAACATGGTAAACGCGCGGCCTGGTAAAGAAAGAGGATGTGTTTCGCTGTACCCGACAGTGGCAAGCGTAATGACTGTCATGTACAACGAGTCAAAGAGCGGCCAGCCTTCGATGTAGTGATACCCCAGTACGCCTGCGCACAGGATAAAGAGAAGAAGGCTGGAGAGCTGGAGCGCCCTCCGTACGGTTTGATCCATTTCGGAAAAAGAGGTCTTGAATTCCACGGCGGAAATATAGCAGAAAAAGAAACAAAAAATCCCCGATCGGCAGATTGACGGGGATTGGTGTGACGGACAACAAGCACGAATAAAGAACTACCACCGGGGAACGAAGTTTACGCCAACGGCGAAGGAAAAGAGATTTGTCAAATTTGAATTACGGGATCCGAACAGTGTCGGCATTCCGGAGGCGTATTGGCCTTCTGCAAATGCGCTGACGCCTGAACTCAAATGCACATCAAGACCGGCGTCGGCTGTAGGCATGATTGTTCCAGTCCAAGTGTTGCTTGCTGACCAGCTGACAATTTGTGCACCGACGCCCACGTAGGGTCGTACGTCGCCATCAGCGAGGTAGGTTCGCCAGTCGAACCCCACGAAGGCAAGCCCAAAAGCGAAATGGGACGAAGGAATTGCGCCATCATACACGGGTGGCTGAAGACGGTAGGGTTGCTGACCGTCGGAATAAATAAACGGTTCCGTTCGATAGTATCCGAATCCTTTTGGTCTGAGGGTTGCGCCGCCAAAGACACTAAATCTGCTCGATGAAAACTCTCGAGTCAGGAATCGCAGGCCCATCGTTGGGCCGGTAAACGCCTGATCGTCCAGGACATAGTGCGTTACTCCGACAAGAGGGGCGAACGATGAACGATTGGGATCCTGGCCAAAAGCAATGCAGGAGAACAAGAAGAAAACCATGATCAAGTATTTCATAGTAATGCCTCCTCACCTAAGAACGAATACGAGAGGACTAAAGTTTCGTTATTTCCGAATAGCTTCGAATTCACGCCAATCTTCTGCATACGATTGGAGTTTTTGTGCTGCAAGGAAATTCACACTTTGTTGCTCGAACGATCCATCCGAACGTTGTCTGCCGGCTTTGACGCCGCTCAGAATCTCGATGCCATCATCAATTGTCCGCACCGCATAAACGTGGAATTTCTTTTGTCGGATGGCGTTGATAATATCTTCCCGCAACATGAGATCAGGAAGGTTCTTCTCTGGAATCATGACTCCCTGACTTCCCGTCAGCCCCTTGACGTTGCAGACATCGTAGAATCCTTCGATCTTGAGATTGACGCCACCAATGGGTTGTATTTCACCCTTCTGGTTGACTGAGCCGGTAACCGCAATCTCCTGGCGGAGCGGAACACCCGAGAGGCTCGAAAGAATTGCGTAGACTTCGGTTGAAGATGCACTGTCCCCGTCAATACCGCCGTACGACTGCTCAAACGTAATGCTGGCATCCACGACGAGAGGTTTCTTCTGTGCGAACCTGCTGCGCAGAAATCCGCTAATGATGGCCACTCCTTTGTTATGAGTCGGACCACTCAACTCTGCTTCACGCTCGACGTTGATAATTCCCACTCTCCCAAGAGAAGTTTGTGCTGTGATCCTCGATGGTTTCCCAAACGCATGTTCTCCCACGTCGTATACCGATAATCCGTTGACCTGACCAATGACACTTCCCGCTATGTCGATCATGATCGAGCCGTCAATAATCATCTCCTGTAACTTGTCCTCCACCAGTTTAACCCGGTAAACACGTTCCTCGATGGCTTTCTCGATTTCATTGCCTGTCACCGTGTTCAATTTGGCTTTTGAAGCCCAATAATTTGCTTCGCGTGCCACATCGGCGATGATATTAAACCGGGTTGATATCTTCTTCTGTTGTCCTGAAAGTCTGACGCCGAATTCTATAATTTGGGCCAGCGCCGTTGCGCTGAAGGGGCGCAGATGTTCATCATCGCAGAGCATCTTAACGAAGCGCATGTATTGCGTGATTGCGTTGGCATTCTTGAGCATCTCAAAATCAAAATCAGCCCGGATTTTGAATATCTTCTTGAAATCTTCGTCTCGATAATAGAGAAGATAATAGAGGTCGGTCTCCCCGATGATAATCACTTTGACATGAATGTCGATGGCTTCGGGTTTCATTCCGGTCGGGGCAAAACCGTACATCGGCTCGTAGGTATGAACCTCGATTTTGCCGGTGCGAAGAGTTCGCTTGAGATCCTGCCAAACACCGGGTTCTATAACCGTGTCGAGAGCATTGAGAACGAGATACCCGCCGTCTGCTTTCAACAGCGATCCGGCCTTGATTTTCGTGAAGTCCGTTCGCCAGACACCGGCCTTATCCAATTCACGATCGATCGTCCCAAAGATATTCTTGTACTTGGGATTGGTCTCAATGACCATGGGATTGTGCTTCTCGTCCGAATTATCCACGAGCACGTTCACCTGGAATTCGGTAAAGAGGTCCTCTTCCGGTTCTTCAGCTTCTTCCGCCGTCGCAGGTTGCGGCTGCTGTTTGCGGAACCTGTCAAGATGGTGCCGGAGGTACTCGGTGATGTCGTCGAGATAGGTATGTACCTTCGCGCTGTCATACGTGGCGCGAATGACCGCGACAAATTCATTCACCACGGGCATGACAACCTTATCCTCGAGTTCCGTCAGAGATTGTTGAACTTTCTTCTCGATGTTGCGCAGCTCCCGGAAGACATTCGCCATTTGCTTTTCAAGGTCCGCCTGCGTTCCACGAAGGGCAACGTATTGCTCCTTGGTGTACTCACCTTTTTGCACAAGTTGTTCAACCTGGTCAAGATTCGTAGGATTGTTGTTCACGACCGGCACGATGTCCGGCCGCATCATATTACCTACCTGCACCTGCACCAGATCAAATCCACGTTCTTTGACCCGTTTTTCGAAATCCTGCAACACGCTCTTCTGTCTGTCCTGGAAATGCTGAAGGAGGATCTTCCTCTCTTGCTGGAACCGCTGACTTTCGTAAACAGCCGGAATATCGCGCAGTAGGTCTTTGATAAAATTGTCCATGTCCTGTTTCAACGCCCGCCCCTGACCCGCAGGAAGCGATATCACGAGAGGGTTGTCAGGATCCTTGAAGTTGTTGACGTAACAGTGGTCGGAGAGATTGGCCTGTTTCTGTTCAAAATCCTGGAGCATACGCTTAATCGTGGTCGTTCGGCCCGTTCCCGAAAGCCCGGTTACGAAAATATTGTAACCGAAATGATTCATTTCGAGTCCCACACGGAGTGCACGTAACGCCCTTTCCTGTCCGATGATTTCCCTCGATGGGAGAACGTCGTCGGTGGATTTAACCTTCAGGGATTTGGGATCGCACTGCCAGCGGAGTTTTTCGGGGGGCAGCGGAAGATGTTTCTGTGCTGGTTTAAGTGATCGAAAGGGGGGATTCTTCGTCTTCTTTTTCATGGCGCTTGTAGGCTTTGAACCATTCTGGAACGAATACTCACGGAATGGCTAAACTCGTGCCATTCCGATGAGTGTGCTTTGCTATAGAGGGCACACTTCCTGGAAAATGTTAACAAAAAGAAGGGCGAGTTACAACCCCGAACCACGGGTCTCATCCTTCTCAAGAATTGAGTCGACGACTATACGGCTCCGACCACCGCGTTGATGGCAACAACGTTGACGATGTCGCTTACGCTGCATCCTCGCGAAAGATCAAACGCGGGTTTTTTCAGTCCCTGCACGACGGGACCGATTGCCTCCGCATTCGCCATTCGTTGGGCAAGCTTGTAACCAATATTTCCCGAATTAAGGTCTGGAAAGATCAGCACATTGGCGCTGCCCGCGACAGAACTGCCCGGTGCCTTATGCTGCGCCACGGAAGGGACGATGGCTGCATCCAGCTGCAGCTCGCCATCCACATTCAGGCCGGGTTTCTTTTTCTTGATGATCGCTGTCGCCTTTTGGACCTTCTCAACGTCGGGATGCTGTGCGCTGCCTTTGGTGGAAAACGAAAGCATGGCAACGCGAGCCTCTTCCCCTGTAAGTTTCATATGGTTTTCGGCAGATGCGATGGCAATATCCGCGAGTTGTTCGGCGTCGGGATCCGGAACCACGGCGCAGTCCGCAAACGTATAGGTTGTATACGGAAACATCATCAGGAAGAAGCTGGAGACAATATTGATTCCTTCGGCCACACCGATAATCTGAATCCCTGCACGCAAAACATCGCCGGTGGTTGAGAGCGAACCTGCAACGCTCCCGTCAGCGATACCTTCGCGTACCATCATGGCACCGAAAAAAAGGGGGCGCTTCATCACTTTCTGCGCTTCTTCGAATTGCATGCCTTTGGCTTTGCGCAAATTGAAGTAGATGTGCGCGAAGTCGCTCAGTTTTTCTGATTTTGAAGGGTCGACGATACGAACCTTGTCCAGAGTAATCTCAATCTGCTTTGCTTTATTGAGTATTTCGTTCTCATCGCCGATGAGGGAGATGTTTGCCAGACCTTCGTCAACACATATCCGGGCTGCTCGGATCGCGCGCTCGTCCGTGGCATCGGGAAGAACGATATGACGTTTCAGTTTTATAGCTTTTCCTTTTATTTCGTCGAGTAGGTTTTTCATGTGATTCTCTGTCGTATGGTGAGGGAATGGATCTTGGAAAGTGATTCAAGTTGCGGCTGGTTGATGTGCGAAACTTGCGTGATTAATATACCATAGGTTCACGTTTCAATCAATTTCTATTATTGCGACGAGTTTCAGGGGTCTTGTCTGACTATTTGTCAAGCGGGCAGGTGCTTCAGTTGCCAAATATCGAAAAACCTCAAGTATTAAAAGAGTTTAATCTCTTAACCCGTAATTGTTTGACTGACATTCTTTCACTATATTTCTATGCAATGCGAGAATCCGTGATGGGAGAACATAAGAATTTCTACATCGAAACGTATGGCTGCCAGATGAACGTGGCGGATAGCGAAGTAGTGGCAAGCATTATGTCGACAGCAGGTTTTGTACAGACAGCGACCCTCGACAATGCGGATGTCATCTTCGTAAACACATGCGCCGTGAGGGAAAACGCAGAAACACGCGTTTATGGCCGTTTGGGTGATTTTAAACATTTGAAGAAAGCCAATCCTGCCGTCATTGTTGGTGTGCTTGGATGTATGGCGGAACGATTGCGCAAAGATCTGATGGAGAGCGAAAGTTTCGTCGATCTCGTTGTGGGACCCGATGAATATCGAAGTCTTCCTGCCCTTGTCGATAACGCTGTTGCCGGAGAGAGGGGCATTGCTGTGCGGCTCTCTCGCGTCGAGAACTATGACGATATCATACCGTTTCGAGCAGATGGCATCAATGCGTGGATATCGGTTATGCGGGGTTGTGACAAGTTCTGCTCGTTTTGTGTTGTCCCGTTCACTCGTGGAAGAGAACGAAGCCGTTCTTTGGCGAGTGTCGTGCGCGAAGTGGAAGATCTTGCGAAACGCGGTTTCAAGGAAATAACGTTGTTGGGCCAGAATGTCAATTCCTATCTCGACCAGGCGTTCGATTTTGCAGACTTGCTTGAGGCCGTGGCAAAGATCGACAGAAGCATACGATTCCGTTTTATGACGCCTCATCCTCAGGATATGTCTGATAAGCTCATCGAAACGATAGCGCGGAATTCCAACATCTGTAATTATGTTCATCTTCCCTTACAATCGGGGTCAAACCGCGTCCTAGAATTGATGAACCGGACGTACTCCGCCGACGTCTACATGAATCTCGTCGAGAAAATAAAGAAAAAGATTCCCGGTGTAAGCCTTTCAACGGACATTATTGCCGGCTTCCCGACTGAAACGGTTGAGGATCATCGTACGACCATCGACATATTGAAGGAAGTTGAATACGATGGCGCCTATACGTTCAAGTACTCAGCACGTCAAAACACGAAAGCGTGGAACATCGTCGATGATGTACCAGAAGTGGTAAAGATAGAACGACTCAACGAAATCATGGACGTACAGCGGGAGATTTCCTTCCGGAAGAACCAGGAAATGGTAGGAAGCAACGTGGAAGTCCTCGTTGAAGGAGAAAGCAAAAAATCGTCGAATGAGTATTGCGGAAGGACCGAGTCAAACAAGATGGTTGTCTTTCCGAAGAATGGATACAAGCCGGGGGAATATATTCAAATACGCGTTGAACGGGCTAACTCGGCGACCCTGTTCGGCGTCCACGGTTCCCGATGATTGTGCTTGCAGATCAATTAAGGAGGTTTGCTATGAGAATAACGAAGTTTGCCGCAGTTGTTCTCCTCTTCTGGGTGGCTGCTCCCGCGCTTGGCCAATCCAGCGGTCCCGACATAGCGAAAAGACTTGAGATGATCGAGAAAGGTCAGGCCGAACAAGTAAAGGCCGAGCTGCCGACATTGCTGACGAACTATCAAAACAATGCCGGGGTGATGTATTTGCAGGGTGTTCTCACGGCCGACGGTACAGAAGCCGCGAAAATATTTCAGAGCATCGTCGACAACTTTCCGAAAAGCGAGTGGGCGGATGATGCATTGTACAAACTGTACCAATACTATTATTCGATCGGTCTCTACAAGACCGCGGACCAAAAAATGGCCCAGCTGAAGCAGGATTACCCTTATTCCGCCTATGCGGTTGATTCATCTTCCGTGTCGAAGGAGGCAACCAGGGAAGAATCGGCAGATACTGCGAATGTCGTGAAGCCGAAAGGCACAATTCAGAAATTCTCGACGAGTTTCACCGTTCAGGTCGGCGCGTTTTCAACCTTGCAGAGGGCGGAAGAATTGAAGACGTTCTTCGAAGGCAAGGGGTACTCCTCCAATATTTTCACCATGGTTTCCAACGGCAAGAAACTTCACAAAGTCTGGGTCGGAGAATTTCAGAATCAGGATGACGCAAAACGATTTGGCGCGGAAATCAAAAAGAAATTCAGCCTGGAGTCGATCGTTGTGGCTCGATAGGCCGGATATGCTATGACAGACAGAGAGCAATTTCAATATGATCACGGCATCGTCGGACAGTCTCCGGAAATTCAGGAAATTGTCGATGTTGTCCGACAGGTCGCGCCGACCGACATCACTGTCCTTATTTCCGGTGAGAGCGGCGTCGGCAAAGAGGTGATCATGAATGCGCTCCACTCGGCCAGCAGACGCGCAACCAAAGCACTCGTGACTGTCAATTGTGGCGCCATTCCCGAAGGACTTATTGAAAGCGAACTATTCGGGCACGAAAAGGGGTCATTCACCAGTGCGTCCGACACACGTAAAGGGTACTTCGAAATTGCCGATGGCGGGACAGTGTTCCTCGACGAAATTGGAGAGATGCCGCTCGGAACACAGGTCAAGCTGCTCCGGGTCCTGGAAAACGGCGAATACATGCGTGTCGGAGCTTCCGTACCGCGCAAAGCGGATGTCCGTGTAATTGCCGCGTCGAATAAGAATCTCGAGTATGAAGTTCAACAAAGACGGTTCAGAGCCGACCTGTATTTCAGATTGCGGTCGGTCAATATTTACGTTCCACCGCTCCGAAATCGCAAAGAAGATATTCCACTTCTCGTCGAGCACGTTATCAGGGAATTCACGGAAAAGAATCATATGACGTTCCAGGGATTCACGGACGAGGCAACCCAGGTTCTCCTGAACTATGATTGGCCTGGCAACGTTCGGGAACTGAGGAACGTCCTCGAGAGCATGATTGTCCTTGAAAATGGAAAAAAGATTTCGGGAGATGATGTTCGCAAGTATTTGCATCCACAACGCGTGGAAACTGGCGACCGTAATCTTCCCGTTCGTTCCAACAAAACCGTGGAACAGGCAGAGCGGGAGCTGATCTATCGGGCGCTGCTGGATCTCAAAACAAATATCATTGAGCTCAAAGAAATTGTTGCACAAGGCGCCACTGCAACCAATGGCAACAATGGGCACAAAGAAGTGGTTGAAGTGAATGATGGCCTCTCTCTTGACGAGATGGAACGACGGATGATTCGAAACGCCCTCGAACGTCATCGGGGAAATCGAAGACTTGCAGCAAAGGAGCTGAACATAAGCGAGCGGACGCTGTACCGGAAAATCAAGGACTTGAAGCTTGGAGAGTGGAACAAGTAGCTGGAACGACGAAAGAGCAAAAAATGACTGGCCGAGTGAAAAGGGAACAATGCGAAAAGGATCGATCGACGGCGTGTCATCCGGTGTTCTTGGTGTCGTCGATTCTGCTGATTGTTTTCTTTGTTGACGGCTGCGCCTACTCCTTCAAAGGCGGATCGGTCCCGGCTCACCTTAAAACCGTCGCGATACCGCTTGTACAGGACCAAAGTGGCTTCGGAGATCCGACGCTGCGGGATAATCTCACGCAACAAC
>CAZOIM010000078.1:0-15278 GCA_964579855.1 uncultured Ignavibacteriaceae bacterium
GTCTAGGCTGCGGAATTGCTTTTCGAGCGCCTTACGTCGATATGGTAAGGATTGCCACAGGAAAAAAATGCACTTATCTCTCAATGAGTTTGCACTACTTGGTTCGGCCCGTTTCATTGAGAGGTCTACATGGATTGTCTCGCATGCGTTTCTCGATACGTTCGGCGAGCCATCGGAAATACCCCCTGAGATACGGGTCGGGCTGCCTTTCACGAATATTGAGAATCACCGATTTGTATTTCTTCCGCAATGCCAAAAATGAGACCTACAATGAAGGGGAGGAAAAGGGCGACATTGGCGATGAGCGAGATACGATCGTTGTTCGCAAAGATATACGACTTTCCAGATTGTTTGGTTGTAACGTAGATTGATTTTCCGAAATTCCACCGCTGGGGTGTTCGTCCCGTCTTGCGTAACTATTCCGTATTTCAGTGCGTAAGAGTTAAAGTCAATAAAAGGAGTCTACTGTGAGCAAAACAATCGCATTTGGAGAGGATGTTGAGGGGTACAATATTCCTGTTCTGAATGAACGGGAAATACGGGCCGCAGCGGGGATTTACTTCGTCATTATGCTCATCTCATTAGTGCTCATCCTCTCCAATCAGAATTTCGTGCCGATAAAGTACGTGGTCGTCGTATTCCTCTTGGATCTTCTTATCCGTGTATTTGTCAATCCGAAGTATTCCCCCTCACTGATTATCGGGCGACTGATTGTCCGGAATCAGGTGCCGGAATATGTCGGGGCCGAACAAAAAAAGTTTGCTTGGTATATCGGTATCACTCTCTCGGGCACGATGTTCGTTCTTCTCGATATCGTAAATGCCTTCAGTCCTATTACCGGCATTGGCTGTCTCATTTGCCTCATATTCCTCTTCTTTGAATCGGCATTTGGCATCTGCCTTGGATGCAAGGTGTATTCGATGATTTACAAAGAAAAGGCCCAGTATTGTCCGGGTGAAGTTTGCGACGTCAAGTCTAGGCAGGAGATTCAAAAAACATCCGGGGTGCAGCTGCTGATCCTTCTCGGACTCGTTGCGTTTGTCTTCCTTACCGGTTTCTTCTTCGACGACGCCTTCCACAAAAAACCCTACGACTTGTTCGGCATTTACGGCTCCGGACAATCCAAATAAGTAGCCCTGACAGTCGACGCAGGGCGTGACAATGTCACGCCCCTAGGTAATATGCCGCACACGCCGCGGGTCGCTTCCTCTCATGCGGATCGACCTGTGAGCAATGGTCACACCTTCACCGGTTTCTTGCGCAGGACGGCTGCCGAAAGCAATGCCACGATGAATCCGACGGGGATCGGCTCGGTGAGCGTGATGAGGAAATTCACCAGCGGATTCGCCGTCATCGACTTGTATTCTTCCATCGCTTTCATTTTCTGCTGTATGACGGCATCGGCCGCTCCGATCTGATCCAGGTGATTCATCTCGTGTGCCATGTAATCGTCGGCAAAGTTGGGATAGAGGAAATGATTGATGAAAAGCCACATGATGGCGTAGCAACAACACGAAATGAGAGCCATCAAAAGCCCGGCTTGCAGTGCCTTACCGAACGTTATCGAACCCTGTCCTACGGCTTCCCGGTACGACCGTACACCGATGAAGATAACCGCAAACGACAGGACCATTCCGGCATAACCGACATAGGCCCCGTTCTCGAACAGCCACGGGCCCCGCAAGACGACGAACGTCAGAAACATGAGTGCGGCACTGATGGCGCCGGAAATGAATCCGTATTTGACGACGAATGATTTCATGCAACCTCCTTAGAGAAAGAGTGATTTGACGGTGAATTCCCCGGCAAGATACAACATCACCCCCCTTGTGCGAATCATCCAAAAGTATGATTTTTGAAACGGAAGCCCCGGTCATACGAACGGAGGAGCCTCTTCAGGGCAATAATCCGGCTGCCGATGCCTTTTGGACCGCTTGGGTTCGCCTCCGTGCGTCCAGTTTCTGAAAAATGCTGGCGGTGTGCGTTTTGACAGTACTGATCGAGACAAAAAGCTTTTCGGCGATCTCCTTTGTGCTGAGTCCCAACGCGACGAGTTGCAGCACCTCCATCTCACGAGCGGTGATGCTCGTTCGACGCAGAGCATCGGCGTTCGGAACGAATGCCGAGAGCGATTCAGAGCCGACAAGCGGCATATGCCGGACCCTGTTCCTCAGGTTCGTCCCGGCCCAAATACCGACCCCCGTAAATAGTAGTGCGATGGCGCCGATATACAACTCCCGCGCGTGGTCGACAATAAGAAGCCTGTATTCCAGCAGGCGCAGCGCGACCGTGAGCAGCGCAAGCGATACAGCATAGAGCAGTATGGAACGGAATGTCTTCACGAATCCGGGCTGTCAATCGCGATGAACGTGTGGACTACTGCGATGAATGTTAGAGGAGATAATAGGCAAAGAATATTTTTCGCGCAATGTGTAACGGTAGGCTTGCCGGGAAATTCTTGCGGACTCTGCAATCTCAGCTTGATGTTTGACCACCACGCTAATTGCTTTTTCGGTCCATGATAGATCCTCCCGTCCATCTTACTCGGAAGTGGCGACCAGTCAGGCGGCTTTCTTGCTCAAGTATTTTCTTCTATAAACAAGAGCATTTACGAATGATGCGATTCCTGCCATTCCTTCGAACATTATCAAAATTGGAGATTTGTTCGATGAACCCGGATCATAGAGGTCACGCATACAGACAATTAGAAATATCAATCCTGCGATAAGCCAAAGAATCATCGCTTTCTTTTCTTTGCTCATAATATGCCATCTAAACAGTTTGTTACTCCGGACGGACAGAGGAGATCACAAGCTTGAATCCATCGGGATCCCGTAACCGGAATACACGTGCTCCCCAGGGCATATCCGTAGGTTCCGTGTCGAGGATTGCTCCGAAATCTTTGACTCGCTTCGCCAACCCGTCGATGTTCTGGTCTGTTGTGATATACAACGAGAATCCCTCGCCTTTGACGCGGTCCCATCCCTTTGCTCCATCATCCTGACCAAGCATAATCCTCACTTGACCGGCCTTCATTGTTGCCCCTCTCAATTTCCCATCACGTTCATGCTTCCGGTCCAAGCTAAAGCCCAAAGCATTTTCGTACCAGGAGATACTCTTCTGGATATCTTTCACGGTGAGAGATGCCGAGATATTGCGGGCCTCGAATTTCTCAATCTTGACAGATTGATCGGAGTTGTTCGGAAGGGTTGAATTCGATTTCATAGAATCTCCTGTTTGGGTTTGTGTGAAGTTTGAACGTGTGCCCTCTGGGCATTGTATCCGTCAAAGAGTAATTCAAGGCTGGACGGAAGCGTCGGCACCTTGGTCACCATCGACCGGAGATCAATTACCAGAAAGCGGCACTACGCACTCTATGAAACAGTCCCTTTGCTTCTATAGTTTCTTATCGCGACGATAATGAAGAGTACCCCAGCTATACTATTAGCGTAAAACGTTAGCGAGCGGCCGTCATAATTCACGATGCCGACAAACAGAAAACAGACACCGGCGAGAAGAAACATCAGCGCATTGCGTTTGTTGGCTTTCATTTCAGTCCCTTCTATACTCCTCCAGTTTGCCGTACTATTCAGTCCCCGCTGTCCCTCTCCCACTACCGGCGATCCCCTCAAGCAACGCGAGGTTTAACAGAGCAAAAGATCGTCGTGTAGGACGGTCGCGATTGCCAGGCGGCACTCAATCTGTAAATCAATCAATGTTGTGGTTGTTGCTGCTGGCCCTGTTTTCTGCTATCGATATTCAACAGCGGCGTCAACTTTTGGTCGTACGGCAAAATAATTGTAGAATTGTTCGGACTGCTCACGACTTCCTTGAGTTGGGAGATGTAGTACCACTGAAGATAATTCTGCGTGAGACCATTCCCAATAATCTTCTGAGCATTCGAAATGCCCTGAGCTTCAATGGCTTTTCGTTGCGCTTCCTTCTGTGCATATTGAATGGTGTATTCCATCTGTTGTGCTTCCTGGGAAGCTTTCAGTTTTGCTGCAATCGCATCGCTGACCATTGCCGGCGGTTCAACGTTCCTGATCAATACTTTGTCCAAAATGACACCTTTTCCGTTCAATTCCTGCAACAATAAGTCAGTCACGTTCTTCGTATACGCGTCTCGCTGGAGAGACATTACATCGCTTGCATCAAATTTTGTAGCGGCGTTAACGAGAGCAGTCCTGATCGCAGGCCTGACGATCACTTCTTCATAACTCAAACCAATATTGCTGTACACATTGTTCGCCTGCAATGGGTCCAGGTGATACCAAACGGTGACGTCGAACTTCAAAATCAGCTGATCTTTCGACAACGTGGCAACTGCATCGTCTCCGTTTCTATTGCCTTCGCTTCTGACGGAAGACATCGTATAGTCTTTCGTCTGGATGGACATCTTGTAAATATCGGTCAAGAAAAATATCGGATGGAAACCAGACGGAATGGGCTGAGCCCCTACGCTGCCAAACGTCACGGGGACTCCTACATATCCCGGCTCAATGATCGTAAACGAAGCAGCAAGCAAAGAAAGTACTGCGAGTCCAAGACTTGCGAGTCCGAACTTCTTGAAATTCACAGGATAAGCGACATTCCTGGGCTTGACAGTCAGTAGGGCAATTCCTACAACGGCAAAAAATATGATAAAGAATGAATTCGTCATGAAGATCTCCTTGAGTTTTTGTTCTCGTCGTTATGTGTCGACTACATAATCTACGCAAATCCAAAGAAGTCCGCTTGACATTGTTTCTCGGAGCAGAAGTGTTTTTGCCTTCGGGTTCACGGAGAGCTACGACTACGGCTCATGGTTTCACGCCTCGCCTTGGAACCTCAATTCTTCATCCCTTCTTAACCGTCGGTTGGACCTACATTGTCCCAGTGTGAGAGGATGTCCCACAATGGGAACTCTATACCCAGTGAGTCCGCAGTATCGTTCGAATCTGCCCAGTAATTGCTGTAATCCTTCCCGGCACGTTCATTGCACAAAGTATCTTAAGCTTGTGCCATAGGGTTCAAATGACAGTAGAGCAAGATCCGTGGACCGGGACCAAGACTCAAGGAACAATGCAATGAACGCCGACAAGAATCCTCTAGAACTCTCGCTCCCATTGGAGCTCACCGCCGCGAATATCGATCGAATCGGCGACCTTAAGCTCGGCATTATTGTCATTTCAAAATTTTCTCAGATCACCAAAGCTGGGGCGCTTGCGATAGAGGCGGGCAACATCAAACAACTGTTGTCAGAAATGTCAAGGTCATACGAGTCATCTTTTTTCTTCCGTTATCGAATCGCTGAATCTGAAGGGGACGCTCTCCTTATCAGGGACTTGCTTCGATCGGTCATCGGAGTTCACAAGCTCGGCGAATAGTATTTCCGAACAAGATCCCCAACTCCAGTTAAGATCTCTCCTGCGCCGGCGTGTTCGCGATGCTTCAATGGAGCACCGTATTCCTTTTCGCAATTTTGAGAGACAACGACAGCACAACATACCAGTAACAATTTGTTAATGGTCGGTTCGTACTTTTCATTGCGTTTATACCATTTCTCATTCTCTTTTTTAAGGATGGTACAATGGCAAGTGAACGAACCGACGAACCTTTCATATTTCAACTCCTTCGGCAGTGTCTGGAACAGGACCAGGACCCGATTACGGCTCCCGATGAACTCAGCGACAAGGAACTGTACTCCACATTCTTCTTCGTCATCGTCGCCGTTGCATTTCTCGCACTTACTGTCGGACCATTTTCTCTCTTGAAGTAAAATTCCGCAATTGGCATAACTTATAGACATTCCTTTGCTCCCGGCCACCATGATATCCTGCGGCAAGAAGCCCGGTTTTGAACTATAGACAGGGATTCTCCCCGTAGCAGACTTCGCTGATTCAGATTGCGAAACAGGTGGGAATCGACACGAAGGACTATAGCGTATGGAGAGCCAACTCTTCAAGCCATGACTCGATCCGCTGTTTTATCTGATCGCGGATGGCAATCGTCTGTTGAAGCCGTTGATCATAGGTCCCGGTGGCCGCAGCGGGATCAGGAAAGCTCCACCCTATCTTCTTCGCGATGCCCGGAAACACGGGGCATCGTTCCCCACTGGCCTCGTCACAGACCGTGATGACGTAACTGTATCGGCGTCCTTGCTTGAACAGCTCAAAAACGTCCTGCGTTTTCTTGTGCGAGATGTCGATACCCATATCGGCCATCGCCTCGACCGCAAGCGCATTGAGTTTGCCTGGTTCCAATCCAGCACTCTCAGCTTCGAACTTGTCCCCCGCCAAATGGTTGAGGAGAGCCTCCGCCATTTGACTTCTTGCACTGTTGTGGACACAAACGAAGAGCACTTTTTCTTTTGTCAATGTCATTTCCCGATACTATCAGAGTGATTTTCAAGTCACGTCATTTTCCACTGGCGGATTTTTCTTTTCTTCCGCATGGTGTTTCACAATTCTCGCCTGGGCAAGAAAAATCACTTCCTCGGCAATATTGGTCGCCAGGTCACCAATTCGTTCCAGATTGCGGCTGACGCGAATGATCTCCAACCCGCCTTCAATGAATTTCTTGTTCTTCTGGAGCAACTGGATAACCTCCATAGTCATTGAACGATTGAGATCGTCGATCAAATCGTCTCGCACCAGAACGGCCTGGGCAATCTCTGGACTCACGTGAACAAAACTGTCGAGCGCATCCCTAAGCATCGCTTCCGCGATCTCAGCCATCTTGGGGATTTCTAACCGCGGCTCTTTCGGCTTTATCTTTGCAAGTTGCAATGCCGATTCTGCGATATTCACGGCGTGATCGCCAATCCTTTCGAGATCGTTGCTGATCTTCTGCGCGGCAAGTATCAGCCGGAGATCGCTTGCGACAGGCTGCTGCAACGCAAGGATGTCGATAACAGCATTGTCCATTTCTATCTCGAAAGAATTGATGCGATCGTCCGTGTCTATAATCGTCTGGGCTAGTTCGATGTCTTCCTCGAAGACCGCTTTCATCGCCAGCCTTGTATGTTCCTCGACAACGCTCCCCATGCGAATGAGAGTCGTTTTGAGACTTTCGAGTTCTTTTTCAAATCGCCGTTCCATAGATCTTATCGTTCGCTAAATGTTGTTATTGGTGCTAGTGGCGGCCGATCTAACCGAACCTGCCTGTGATGTAGTCTTCTGTCCGTTTCTTTTGTGGAGCCGTAAACATCCTTTTCGTGTCATCGACTTCAATCAGTTCCCCCATGTAGAAGAAAGCAGTATAGTCGCTCACACGGGCTGCTTGCTGCATGTTATGGGTAACGATCGCAATCGTGTAATTTTTCTTCAAATCGTAGATCAATTCTTCAATTTTCGCAGTTGAGATTGGATCAAGAGCGCTGGCGGGTTCATCCATGAGGACGACCTCGGGATCGACAGCGAGCGTTCGAGCAATGCAGAGTCGCTGTTGTTGTCCGCCGGAGAGACTCATACCAGATTTATTGAGCGAATCTTTCACCTCATCCCAAAGGGCTGCCTGCTTCAAGCTCCGTTCAACAACCTCATTGATTTTGTTCTTTTCGCCTATTCCATTAAGTCGCAATCCTGCGGCAACGTTTTCAAAAATCGACATCATGGGAAACGGGTTTGCTTTCTGAAACACCATTCCGACCCTGCGCCGTACGACTACTGCGTCGTTTTCATAAATGTTGACACCATCGAGTAAAACCGTTCCCGTCATCGTTCCACCGGCGACTTCGTGCATTCGGTTCAGCGATCGCAAGAACGTCGATTTACCGCATCCCGAAGGTCCGATGATCGCAAGGACCTTTTGTGTCGGAATACCCAGCGTTACATCCCGTATCGCCTGGGTCTTTCCAAAGAAGCAATTCAGGTTTTGTGCAACCATCTTGAGCGGATTAACCGGGGCTGGTTTGTGTGTTTCTGTGAGATCTTCCATCATTCGCGTCGGTGTTTCTTCAATTAGTTCGACTTGCATATTGACTCCTCGTGACAAAACGAAAGGCGAGGTTTACGATGAAGACAAGGCAAATCAGCACAAATGCCGCCGCCCAAGCCTGCCTGTTCCAGTCGTCAAAAGGCGCCTTTGCATAATCATAAATGAAAACAGTGAGTGAAGCAATAGGCTCGTTCAGCGATGTGGACCAGAATCGGTTCCCCAGGGCGGTGAAGAGCAAAGGAGCCGTTTCACCCGCGGCCCGAGCAACTGCAAGAAGAATCCCGGTCGTAATGCCCTTCGTTGCAGTCGGCAGTATAATCTTCAGCGTTGTTTTCCAATTTGGGATTCCTAGGGCAAGGGAAGCTTCACGCAATGAGTGCGGGACAAGGCGAATCATCTCTTCCGTCGTTCTCGTGACGGTGGGAATCATAAGTATGGCGAGGGCGACACTTCCAGCGAACGCTGAAAAGTGTCTCATGGGAAGAACCACCAGGATGTATGCTACCACGCCGACAACGATAGAAGGAATCCCGCTTAATACATCACTGAGAAATCCGACCGCTACGCCGAATGCGTTTCTGCCAAATTCTGCCATATAGATTCCGGCAAGGATACCGATCGGCAGCCCGATGACAGCCCCCATGCCAACCATCATCAGGGATCCTACGATCGCATTTGCCATTCCGCCGCCGTTTTCCCCTACAGGTTTCGGCATATGAATGAAGAAGTCAAGGTTGAGAGAACCGATCCCTTGACTCAATGTATACGTGAAGATGATGACGAGCGGAGAGATGACAACGATGGCACTAAGGACGGAAAGCCCAATCATGCATGCATTCTTGAGTTTTCGCCAGCGATCGACGCCCTTCATCGTTTTGTAATTCATTGAGCGAACCTCTTCGTGACGCTCCAAACAATAAGCCGTGCTGCCGCGTTCAACAGAATTGTCACGGCGAAGAGCAGCAGCCCGATCTCGATTAGAGCACTCAGGTAAAGGTCCGTCGTCGCTTCGCTGAATTCATTTGCCAGAACGCTCGCCATCGAATATCCCGGATCGAGAAGATGAATGGAGATCTGGGGCATGTTGCCGATTACCATCGTCACGGCCATAGTCTCCCCAATTGCACGTCCGAGTCCAAGGAGCGTTGCTCCTGCAATCCCCGACTTTGCATTCGACAGGATGATCTTCGTCGTTTCCCATTTCGTTGCACCGAGCGCCAGCGCCGCTTCGCGCTGTGTGCTTGGAATTGAAATCATAACATCTCGGGAAATTGAAGTGATAATCGGAATGATCATAATCGCCAGAATGATCCCGGCAGTCAGCATACCAAATCCGTAGGGGGCGCCATTGAAAATGGGAATAAATCCAAGATAATGAATGAGGAAAGGGCCTATTACTTTGCGGACGAACGGAACGAGAACAAACATTCCCCACAACCCGTAAACAATGCTCGGAATTGCGGCAAGGAGTTCGACCAAGAAGGACACAGGTCCCTCAAGCCACCGGGGAGCCAATTCGGCAAGAAACATTGCCACACCAATGCTGAGCGGAAGAGCGATTACTAATGCGACAACAGAGGACAATACTGTTCCATAGATATACGGAAGCGCACCAAAATCCCCTTTGACGGGGTCCCATACGGAAGTCCAGATAAAACGCCACCCGAATTTTTCGATGGAGAGGTGCGAGCCTTTGTACATTTCAAAGGCCATCAGGAAGACTAGGGAGAACACTACAATTGCAAACATCAGCGTAAGATTCTTGAAAATCAAATCGCCGATGTTTCGATTGCGGGTTTTGGTGGAAGACAAGAAAACAACAACGGGTGGCTCACTCATGAAGTCCCTTCCACCCGTTTGTTGTTGTCTCCTCTCTGTATCTTGAGGGAGATATGTTTGCACTGCAATGTTCTATTTTACAATAATCGTTGCGATCTTCTTCTCGCACAGTTTGGCAACTGGTCCCGGCAACGGGGCATAGTACAAATCCTTCGCATACGATTGTCCATCCACCATTGCCCATTTCAGGAATTTAACAATTTCTTTGGCCTTTGTCTTGTCTTTCATGTCTTTGTAAATGAGCAGCCAAGTAAAACCAGAAATTGGATACGAATCCTTCCCGTCGGCATCGGTTAGCATCACACGCAGGTCTGAAGGCATGTTCTTTGCAGCTCCGGCCGCGGCGGCCGAGACTGATTCGAATGAAGGATTAACGTACTTGCCTGCTTTGTTCCTGAGCGCAGCATACGGCAACCCATTCTTTACCGCATACGCGAGCTCGACGTATCCGACGGCTCCTTCGGACTGTTTGACAGTACCGGCAACGCCTTCATTACCCTTTCCACCAAGACCCACGGGCCAATTCACTGATGGTCCTTTTCCGACCTTATCCGCCCACGTTTTGCTCACTTTGGCGAGATAATCCGTGAATATATTCGTTGTCCCGCTCCCATCGGAGCGATGTGCGACGAGGATTGCCTGGTCGGGAAGCGTCTTTCCAGGATTGATACTCGAAATCTTTTCATCATTCCATTTTGTGATCTCGCCGAGGTAGATCCCCGCAAGTACCTCAGGCGTCATCTTAAGGTCCGTGCCCGCCGCCGGAAGATTGTATGTTACGACAACGGCGCCCATGACTGTCGGGATGTGAATAACTTCGGTTCCTCGCTTGTCTTTGATCTCCTTCATTTGATCTTCGGAGAGGAATGCATCGGACGCCCCGAAATCGACGGTTCCTTCCGTTACTTGTTTAATTCCTCCACCGCTGCCGATCGACTGATAGTTGAAATGGATGCCGTTTTTCTGGCTGTAGACATCAAACCATTTTGAATAGATGACGTTTGGGAACGTCGCGCCCGCACCGTTAAGTTGCGTTTGCGAGCGAGCCGCGTCTGATGCGAGCATTGCGAACGCAAGCCCAAGGAACATGAAGAGACTTCGCTTCATAAGATAATCTCCTAAGCTTTATGAGTATAATAATTATTTATAGAAACACCCAATACATCGTTATCCGCGCCGTAACAGCAGCTTTGGGTGCAGAGCCGACGGTCGGAGCTTCATAGGTTTCATAGTACACGTTTGGCTCGACGTGGACATTCTTGTCGACCCTCCAGTCAAGACCGGCGATGATCAGATTGCGTGTGTCTCCTTTGGAATCACCATCGGTGTTGGGATCAAAATTGTCGTAGCGGACGACAGCCGATAGATCGGATTGGAGATCAACCGCTCCCCACACTGATACACCGAGAGCACTTCTCGTCTTATAGCTTCCCGCCGTCGCATCTTTGAAGCCGTTCGAAGTGGACTGCATAAATCCTTCAAGCCCGAGTTTGAATACGCCCGCCTGGTTGTACGTGATGAATCCAGATGCGGTCGTTGTCGGATCATCCACATTTTTGGCGGTGTAGGAATTAAGAATCTGAGCTCTGTCTTGATAATCAAAGTTGACCATCGCATACCAGCTTCCACTGGGCTTGAACGACACTTGCCCATAGTAACGTTTGTACTTGTCGGTTTCCGGAGAGTTGCCGCTGCCGTTTGCGAACATCACCCAATAGCCAAATACTCCGTCACCCGCGAGGTTTCCTTTGAGGGCAACGCCATAGTCGCGCGAAGGGACTATTCCACGCAAATCCATAATCGTCTTTTCCAATGAACGATACCCCCACGCACCTTCGGATGCGTCAAACGTGGGTGATGGTGAAATACCGAAGATGAGGTTGCTGCCTCCGAATACGTTCTTCCACATCAAGTATGCATCCTTGACGTATACGCCAATTTTGTTGCTTGCGAAGAGCGATGCCGTAGGATCCATCTCCATGCGAAACCTTGTCGTGAACTTGTCGGAGATGTCATTGTCATATGCGAAGTACACACGCCGAATCTGGAACGCTTGGTATGCGGTACCACCAGGATTTGCACTGTTGGAACCGGAATTCGCAAGGCCCGCGTAGTTCGGATCCTTTGCCACGTTAAAGTAGTAGTCGCCGAACATGTAGCCGCTGAATTTGCCTTGGGCAACCAATAAGCCTTGGGCAAAGAGAAACAGACCGGCAAGAAGCAGGATGGCACGTTTCATAAGAAACTTTCCTTGAAATTGTGGATGTGAGTGAGTTTGTAGTACAAGACAGAGAATTGACAACGAAGTAATGTTTCTAGAATGTTGTGAAGTTTGAATTCGAACAATCCGTGGCACAACTTGGCGTTCGGAATGGACTAATCTACATAAACGCTGTTACTTGGTGGTGAAGCGAATGTTAAGGAATTGTTAACGAGTCGACTCACGCACGAACAAACGTCACACCGACTACGGTACCTAAAAGATGGCAAACGGCCCTATTGTCAAGGCTAGAACGATCACACCTGTGACCAGCATAGCCAACCCGGAATAGAACTCCTTATCGTCGATGGGCTGCAGATCTTCGGAATCGAGTTCCTCGGAATTCAGCAATTCCCAATCGAACCAGAACGCGAACGGCTCTGAAATACTTTGTCGGTTGATCATCCCGCCACCTTTCTTGGAATGTGAGTTTCACCTCGCAACGTTACCAAGGTACCCGAATGCCGTTACTTGAATGTTGAGTTCGCATTATGAAACTGTTAACCCTTCCTACGAGGGTTATCTTCATTGACCCTTCAGGATCGCCCGACTATATTATCAAACATTCTTTGTCTCATAGGGATCATGAATCTTACATCGTACATTCTTGAACAGGCATTCCGACAACTGCGGCTCCCCGAGTCGTCGCAGAAGCAATTCAAGATCGCATCATCGTTGAGCGACGTTGGCGGGAAAGGTTTTCCCAGAGAACTTTTCCAACTCAGCGCTCCACTTGTTGTACAGGGATTGCTCAACTACGCGACGCTCCAAATGAATCGCAATTGGATTTATCCGTACTGGGTTCATCGACAGCTCGATCCGCACGACGTGAGTTTCATTCCGCGATCCCAGAATCCTCTTCTTCTCAATGTTACCCATCGAAACTGGACAGCACTCGGAAGTCCACACGGTTTTCACGAAGCCATCATCGATCCGAAAGGGCTTGCGACTCCACTTCCGCGAGAGTGGTCACTCGACGTTTGGATAGCAACCGAAAGCCAACTTGTCGTACCATCGCTCGCGCCGAACGTCGATCAACAATTGGACGTTTCTGCCCCGCGCATAGTGACAGTAACCAAAACGGAAAACATCGAGCTCAATGTCGAGCAGTTCGTTGATGCAACGAATCGCGATGTCGACATACTGTTTCAACGCGCATGCGTTAAGAACGTGAGTTCGTCGAAACTTCCAGGGTTCTTGTGTGTAGCCATTCGACCCTTCAATCCGGAAGGTGTTGCGCCCATTCACTCGATCGATTTCAGGCAACGAAGGTTTGCCTACGTCGACAAGATCCTTGGCGTCGCATTTGCCAAGCCGCCGGACTGGGTACTATGTTCAAATGCGGCAAAGGGCGATACTGCCGCTATCCTTCGCAAACTTGGCGGAAAGGCTCCTACGGAATTGGAGGAATCCATTGAATGCCGGCGTGGACTCGCGAACGCGTTGGCCAGTTACCGTTTCGAGCTCGAACCGCAGGAACAGTTCAGTGTCCATTGCAGTGTCGCGCTGGGTTCCGAAAAGAAGCTGCGCAATCGTGCCGTCAAACAGACCTGGCGCGTCTCGTTTGAACAAAGGAAGAAGAGACATGCATCCCATTGGGCCAAGGAGCTCGCACACGCATCGCAGTTCGAATTTGCAGATCGCAATCTCCAAACCATCTTCGATGCAAGCCGGCTTACATTGCTGCAACTTCACGATAACGATTTCATTTCTCCCGGACCGTTCCTCTATCACCATTTCTGGTTTCGGGACGCGGTTCCCATGGTCCGCGCGTTGGACGTGTTGGGTTTCTCAAAGCGAGCTCAAGACGTGATCGATGCCTTTTCAAAACGTCAGAAAGCGGACGGGTTCTTCTCCGGACCGGAAGGAGAATGGGATTCGAACGGTGCTGTATTGTGGGTGATCTACCGACACTATCTGCTTACGAGGTCAACAGCATGGCTCCAGTCATGGTATCCCAGACTTCTGAAAGGGGCTGGTTGGATCGAGAGAATGAAGAAACGATCAATTGAAGATTCAGGATCATCTTCAGGATTAATGCCGCCAAGTCTGAGCGCGGAACATCTCGGCACGGTCGATCAGTACTTCTGGGATTCATTCTGGTCTCTTGCGGGACTTCGCTCGTTTTGCGCGATCAGTCGAGTATTGCGCAAAGAAAAAGATCTTTCGCACTATTTGTTGGAACAGAATTCTCTCGACAACAGTATCCGTTCCTCACTCAACGCGATCGAGGAGCGTTTGGGATCTCAGATCATCCCCGCGACGCCAACCCGTGATTTTGATGAGAGCGCCATCGGCTCAATTGCGAGCATGTACCCTCTTCAGATCCTCACCGATGTTCCGCAACCTGGAAATACGGTGAGGGAACTCGACCGGAGATTCATGGATTCCCGAGGATTCTATCATCCTATCATTCATTCAGGCTACAACCCATACCTCACGCTCCAACTCGCGCACAGTTACCTTTTTATGAATGATATCGTGCGAGCGTGGGAGGTTGCAGAGACTATTTTCAGACAGACTGTGTCTCCCTATTCGCTTCCAGAGGCAATTCATCCAAGAACAGGGGGAGGTTCGATGGGGGATGGGCACCACGGTTGGGCATCAGCAGAGATTATTCTCTTTGTACGCGATTGCCTCGTGCAAGAATCAGAGGGGAGACTCATCTTGTTCGGCGGCGCAAACAAACGACTCGTGTCGAAAGGCAGAACGACACGAATGGTCAACGTCCCAACCGATTACGGTCCGATCTCTGCAGAATTGGAGTTCGAGTCTGAGGATCGATGCGTCATTCAAATTCAGAACAAATTCTTCGCCGAAATCCGGCCGGATACGATTGAGATCGTGCTTCCGTTCGCTTGCAAGGCTGTGGCTGCCAGTCGCCCTGATGATCTGTTGAATGTATTCCTGCAGAAAGACTCGACGGTTATCTCATGCTCTTCAGTCATCCGAACTCTCTTCATCGACCTCTGATGGGGACGGTCTTTGAAGGAATTGAACTCCGGATGAAGGCAACAACTTCCGTCGGACGATCTCAAAGTTGACTTTGTCCTCCCCAACCCACAACGGCAGGCCTCGTGGGTCGGTCAATTGCAGCATCGGGATATCCAGGAAACTATCTCCGCCTGTAATCACGGGATCCACCTCCCCGACGAATTCTCTGTAGACCTCGACCTTCCCTTTACCAATGGGAAATGGTGCGAGCAGTTCGTCAGTCAAGAATCCGCTCTTGTGACGCTGACGAATGCCGTATACATTG
>CAZOIM010000079.1:0-15268 GCA_964579855.1 uncultured Ignavibacteriaceae bacterium
CGTGCGCTCGAAGGAAGGATTACCCTCTGACGCGTGGAGAAGAGAATTTCCACATTGGTCGTGCTGCTGACCGCCGTCCTCGTATCATCCTGCAACATCTTTGAAACCCGAACTCCTCAGTCGCCGGCGCAGACCAGTTCCAACTACAATCCTCCCATCAATGCGTCGGACGTCTTTGACAATATGCAGAATGCATTTTCAGACCTGAACACGCTCAACTATGTCAAATCATTCTCGGATTCTGCGAATGCCGGAAGAACGTTTGTTTTTGAGCCTTCGCCGCAGGCACGTTCCCAATACACCGGTGTCTTTCTTAACTGGACTAGACAATCCGAGCAGCAATATTTTGATAACATGAAGTCAAAAATTGCCGCAGGTTCAACAGCATCGCTGAACTTTACCCTCATACCGACGAGCATCCAATCCGATTCGGCGCAGTATGATGCCAACTATCAATTGTCCATTCCCCATACACAGGCGAACATACCGAAGATATTCCAGGGACGCGCGCAGTTTTTTCTTATCAAAGATCCGGTCAACAGCACGTGGAGCATCGATCGATGGATAGATTTACGCGACGCCCAAAATGACACCAGCTGGAGTGATTTGAAAGGTGCGTTTGCGCAATGAGCAAGGGTAACCGAGTACTTGTGAAATTGAAGAAGGAAGACGATTCTTTGCGTGAGGAGGTAAAGGCGGAACGGACAGAGTCACTGGCAAATTTCTTGTGGATCATCCTTCCCTTCGCGGCTGTGATGATCTCGTGCAATCCATTCGCACCCGGACTCGATACGTCGCTGACGACGAATTCCATTCTTGGAGATCAAACAACCATTGATGGCGTATTCCAGAACATCAAGTATGCGTACACGTTCCGGGACACGAGTATATATGGTCAGCTCGTAAATTCGGACTTCACATTCATATTCCGGGACTACGACAAGGGTATTGACGTGACCTGGGGAAGGGATGAGGAGATGAGAACGACCTCACAGTTGTTCCAGAACGTCGAACGGCTGGATTTGGTGTGGAACAACATTGCTTCGCTGTCGAGTGATTCATCTGGGATGCAGGCGAGTGTTACCCGGAACTTCAACTTGACGGTCACGTTCAATGCAGGCGATATCGAGCGAGCTGATGGCTATGCCAATTTTTTGCTTGAACGCCCGCAGCCGCAGAGTCCGTGGAAAATCATGCGCTGGCAGGATGAATCCAACTATTAGGGTAGGGTATAACAAGTCGAGTGATCCTGGTAGTGGAATGACGTTCGATGGTTTTGACTCGTCTTTAACAAGTTTGTATCTTACAATCGACCTGAAAAAGTGACTCTCCAGTAGTCTAACGGAATAAGGCTATGCAGATCCGATATCTCCTCAAAGAAGGATTCTCAGGGTTCCAACGGGCGAAACTTTCCATGGCTTCGGCCATTATCACGATTTGTATTTCTCTCCTTCTTCTCAGTTGTTTTACCATCCTGCTTATTAATGCCAACAGCGTCGTCGAATCTCTTCGCGAGAAAGTCGAGATGGAGGCGTTTCTGCAGGACGATCTTTCTCCCGATGCGGCGTCGGATGCGAGAGCCAGGATCGCTGCCGTCGACGGTGTGCGGGATACAAAGTACGTCTCCAAAGAGGAAGCCGCATCGATCTTTAAGGATCAATTTGGCGAAGATATTTACGGTGTGCTGAACTTCAACCCTCTCCCTCCATCGGTGAAGATTTCCCTCAAGACAGGGTTCAGAACGCTCAAGGCAGCGTCCGTCGTGTATGATTCTGTTCGCGCAATCGCCGGAGTCGAAGATGTCATTTACCGAAAAGATCTTCTTGAGATGCTCGATAAACGTGCAGTTGCACTCTTGTGGTTGATGTTCGGCATCGGCGTCTTCGTGACGATATCTTCCGTCTTCCTCGTTGCAAATACGATTCGACTTGCCATCTATTCAAAACGCACGATCATACGGACTATGAAACTTATCGGGGCGACGCGGGGATTTATCAGGACGCCGTTCATCGTTGAAGGACTTGTCCAGGGATTCATCGGAGGATGTGCTTCTGCAGGCGTCGTGTTTGTCATATTTGAATATCTTGGCAAGTGGGTTTCCATCCAGTTGTCCGACTTTGTTCGCGTTGACCCATACTACTACGGAATTATTGTTGGCGTCGGGTGCTTGCTCGGTGTCATTGGAAGCTTTATTTCGATACGTCGTTTCATCGGTGAAAGTATCGCAACCTAGCCTCTCCCGCCCGTTGATTTTTCAGCAAATTGTTCCTAAGGTTTGTCCGTGACAATTCGGTTCTAACCCCAAGGAGTCATCTTACAACGACCGATCTGCAGTGTTTCCACAAAGCACGAAACCCCATTGGTTCAGACGCATAAACTGATTATTATCCGGAATCTCTATGAGTAAACTCATTGCATTCTACAAATCGTCCATTGGCAAAAAGATCCTGATGAGCATTACCGGGCTATTCCTCTGCACCTTTCTCATCGAGCATTGTATCGGAAATTTGTTGCTGTTCAAAGAGGATGGAGGACGTGCGTATGAAGCGTACACAGAACTGTTGGTGCACAACCCGGTCATCCGGTTCGTGGAAATTTTTCTGTTCGCAGGGTTGCTCATCCACGCATTTCTAGGTGTCGTCGTGTGGTGGAAGAACAGGGTCGCGCGTTCACACGGCTACGTCGAATTCCGGTTGAAGGACAATACACCGATGGCTTCACGTATTACAATATGGACGGGGAGTGCGATATTCATTTTCCTCGTCATTCATCTGAATTCGTTCTTCGTGCCCTCACGCATCACCGGTTCAACGATCCCTCTTTATGATCTCGTTGCTCAGGCATTTCAAAGTCCGCTGTATGATTTCGTCTACGTTGTCGCACTTATCCTGTTAGGGTATCACCTGAAGCACGGCTTCCAGTCCGGATTTCAGACGCTCGGACTTCTCAACAAAAAATACTCCACGCTGGTGGAATTGTTCGGCATGATCTTTTGGCTGCTCATTCCTCTCTTGTTTGCGTGCATGCCCCTCTATTTCCTCCTGATTCATAAACTCGGACCCTCAGCGATGACTATGGGAGTTAACTGACTATGAAACTGAACGCAAAGATCCCTGCTGGACCAATTGAGCAAAAGTGGACCAAGCAGAAATTCAACTACAAGCTCATCAATCCTTCAAACCGGCGGAAATACAATATCATCATCGTCGGGAGTGGACTCGCGGGAGCTTCGGCGGCGGCCTCGTTGGGAGAACTCGGTTATAATGTGCAGGTCTTCACCTATCACGAATCGCCTCGACGCGCCCACAGCATAGCTGCCCAGGGAGGGATCAACGCGCCAAAAAACTATTCGAACGACGGCGACAGCGTGTTTCGGCTCTTCTATGATACCATCAAGGGGGGCGATTATCGGTCGCGAGAGGGGAACGTCTACCGTCTGGCGGAAGTGAGCGGTTCTATTATCGATCAATGCGTTGCCCAGGGTGTTCCTTTCGCGCGCGATTATGCCGGTTATCTCGACAACCGGTCATTCGGCGGAGCGCAATTGGCGCGGACGTTCTATGCACGCGGTCAGACTGGTCAGCAGCTCCTCCTCGGCGCGTATTCCGCATTGAGCCGCCAAATTAAGGCCGGGACCGTCAAGTTGTTTGCTCGACGTGAAATGCTCGATCTCGTGGTGATCGATGGACAAGCACGAGGGATTGTTGCACGGAACCTCGTTAACGGCCGGATAGAATCGTACGCGGCCGATGCGGTCGTGCTGGCGACGGGTGGTTATGGCAACGTTTTCTATCTTTCGACGAACGCGAAGGCAAGTAATGCGACCGCGATCTGGCGTGCGCATAAAAAGGGTGCGTTATTCGGAAATCCATGCTTCACACAGATTCATCCAACGTGCATTCCGTTGGGAGGGAATTATCAATCCAAACTCACCCTGATGAGCGAAAGTCTGCGCAACGACGGGCGCATCTGGGTTCCCAAGACAAAGGGGGATACCCGCAAGCCCAACGATATTCCCGAGGGCGAGCGAGATTACTACCTGGAACGGATGTATCCTTCTTTCGGCAATCTTGTCCCGCGCGACGTCGCGTCGCGGCGTGCAAAAGAAATGTGCGATAAGGGAATGGGCGTCGGAGAAACCAAACTCGCCGTCTATCTTGATTTTGCCGATGCAATCAAACGATTGGGCAAGAACGTGATTGCAGAACGGTACGGGAATCTCTTCGATATGTACAAACTGATCACAGCAGAGAATCCCTATGAAGTCCCCATGAGAATCTATCCAGCGGTCCATTACACCATGGGTGGTCTCTGGGTTGACTACGATCTTATGGCGACTGTCCCCGGACTCTTCGTCATCGGCGAAGCCAATTTCTCGGACCACGGCGCAAACAGACTCGGTGCAAGCGCTCTTATGCAGGGTTTGGCGGACGGGTACTTTGTGTTGCCGTACACCATGGGAAATTATCTGGGAGCGACAAAATTCAAGCCGGTCGATGTCAAGAACGCGGCATTCCAGGAAGCGGAAGCGAAAATTACCGATCTGGTCAAGAAATTCATGTCGATCAAAGGGAAGAGAACGGTCGATGAATTCCACGTTGCGCTCGGCAAGATTCTTTGGGATTACGTCGGCATGGCGCGGAACAAGGCCGGTCTGAAGAAGGCGCTCGAGATGATTCCGAAATTGCGCGAGGAGTTCTGGCGGGATGTGAATGTCGTCGGCAGCGGCAATGAACTGAATGCCGAGCTCGAGAAAGCGGGGCGCGTTGCCGACTACTTCGAATTGAGCGAGCTGATGGCGCTCGACGCACTCCACCGCGAAGAATCGTGTGGCGGCCATTTCCGGGAGGAACACCAGACCGAGGAAGGAGAAGCGAAGCGCAATGACAAGGCGTTCTCATACGTTGCTGCGTGGGAATATGCCGGCCCGAACAAGAAACCAATTCTCAACAAAGAACCATTGAAATTTGAGTACTGCATTCCATCTCAAAGGAGTTACAAGTAATGAACATCACTCTCAAAGTATGGCGCCAGCGTAATCCGAACGATACCGGAAGACTTGTTACGTACCAGGCGAAAAACGTTTCCACCCATATGTCCTTTCTGGAAATGCTCGATGTGGTAAATACCGAACTCGTGAAAAAGGGAGAGGACCCCATCGCGTTCGATCACGATTGTCGCGAAGGTATTTGCGGTAGCTGCGGGTTGATGATTAATGGAAGGGCGCACGGACCGGGCCGGGGCATTGCGACGTGCCAGCTGCACATGCGGGGTTTCAAGGACGGTGATGTCATCGTCGTCGAGCCGTGGAGAGCGAATGCATTTCCGATCATCAAAGACCTTGTCGTGGATCGTACGTCATTCGAGAGGATTATGCAGGCTGGCGGGTATACGTCGGCAAAGACGGGCGGTGTGCCGGATGGAAACACGGTCCTGGTTCCGAAGCCGGTTGCCGACGAAGCCATGGATGCTGCTTCGTGTATCGGATGTGGTGCGTGTGTCGCCGCGTGTCCGAATTCTTCCGCCATGCTTTTCGTTGCAGCGAAAGTCTCCCAACTTGCATTGCTTCCGCAAGGCAAGATTGAACGCACCCAACGCGTCCTGGCGATGGTAGACCAGATGGACAAGGAAGGCTTCGGCAATTGCTCAAATAATTATGCGTGCGAGGCCGAGTGTCCCAAGGAAATCAAAGTCACCCACATTGCCCGCATGAACAGGGAATACCTCAGAGCAAACCTCGTCGATAAATAGAACGTGGCTTGCTATGTGGTTCACGTTGTCTTACAAGAGGCGATTCGCAGATCAAGAATCGCCTCTTGTGTTGTACTGTGAGCGAAGAGAGCGGACACAATTATTGCTCACCGGAAATCTTTCCACACTTCGCAGGTTGTCGGGGGTCTGGGGTCAATAGTGTTATCTTGATAATCGGGCCTTAATGTGGTACCTTTCATTTATGAGAAAGGGAGTAATTGTTTTTTTTGCTGCGATAGTATTTCTTCCGTACACACTTCCAGCGCAAGATTCCAAAGAAAACTCCGATTTCAAGCTCGCCGTAAGTCTTTATAATGACAAGATGTATGACCTTGCCCTTGAACAATTCAAGCAATTCATCAATTTGTACCCCAATTCAACTCAGGGCATCGATGCACGATTCTACACCGGCCTGACACAGATCAAGCTAAAAAAGTACGACGACGCACGATACTCATTTCAGAATTTTGCCCTCAGTTATCCCGACAACGTAAAAGCCCCTGAAGCGTGGATGAATGTCGGAGAAGTCTATCTCGCGTTGAACAATCTCCACGAAGCAGCGCTTGCTTTTGAGCGCGTCAAAACTTTCAATCCAAAGAGCAAACAGGCCCCAACGGCATTGTTAAAAGCTGCGCAATATTATCAGAAGGCGGGTGATCGAGAAGATGCTAAAAGGGTTCTCCGTGTCTTGACGCAAGAGTACTCTGATCCTGAGATCATTCTTACCGGGCATTTGCAGTACGCTGCTCTTCTTATGGAAGACAAGGACTATGAAAATGTCCGGTCTGAATGTAAGAAAGTTATCGAAGTGACAAAGGATCCGGTTCTTCGGCCCCAGGCACTCCTCTTGTCGGCCCAGGCGCTTTACAAGCTCGAGCGTTTCAAGGAATCAGAGACATCACTGAATGAAATCATCTCGAATTTTCAATCTTCCCAAAGTTATTACCAGGCTCTCCTGCTTCTCGGAACACTGAAAAAAGAGTCCGGCGATCTCCGCGGCTCTGTTGCCACTTGGCAAAAGATCTCCAGCGACTCAGTCAAAGCACCCCGACAAGATTATCAGGACGCCTTAATAGAACTGGGCAATGCGGGCACGCTCAACGGCGATTTTCAGAAGTCGCTCGAATGCTATGAACGAGCCGGAAATGTTGGCGCAACCCGTTCCGGGGAAGCATGGTTCAGGGCTGGCGAAATGGCCGAACGCTTAGGGAATACTCGGAAAATGTCGCAGTACTATGGCCGGGCTGTCAATGACACATCGTCGACAATCGACCGAAGAATGGTTCTGATTGGAGGGATCAAGGGGGCCACAGCAGACAAGGACTACCCGGAGACTGTCAGACTCGCACTTGAGTACCGGAATTTGTTCTCACGCGATGCAAACCTCCCTCGAATCCTCTTCGAAGCTGGCGGAATTTGCAGGGACGAACTCAAAGATTATCCCAGAGCGATCGAATTCTTCACCAATGTCATCGAGAAATTTCCATTGTGCGTGTATGCTGATGACGCTCTCTATGAACTCGGAATAGCTTTCTACAAATCAGGGCAAGTCGACGAATCTATCAAGACTCTCGAAAGTCTGAACAAGAAGTACCCCAGCAGCGAGCTGATTGAACGAGCGGATTCCGAGGCGCAATATATCAGGCTGTTTGAATACAAGAACAAAGAAAGCGGACTCGAGAAACTCGCGTTGTTGATAGGAGATGTCATCGCCCAACAATCGAAGGCTGATCTCGCGTTTCGGTTGGCGGAGATTTACTTCCATGAGCTGGAGGATTATCACCAGGCTGCCGTCCAGTATCAATTTGCGCTCGCGATGGGACTTGAAAACAATCGACGGGCGGATGCGTGGTACAATCTCGCCCGATCGTTTGAATACCAGGCTCTGAAAGATCGCCGTTCCAAAGACAATACATCAGCGTCCAAAGATGCAGAGAGCGCGATCGCTGCCTACGATTCGTTGCTGACCGGGTATCCTGAACGACCATTTGTGGATGATGCTGCGTTGGCACAGCTGAATCTTAGACTCCAGTTGACGAGCACTTCGGCGGGACTGAGAAAGCTGGGTGGAAACCTCTTCACGCGGGTTTCGTTTGGCCGTACCAAAGATCGGGCACTTCTTGCGCTCGGCAAAGCGTATCAAGCGGCGAATGACAGGGAAGATGCAACATTGTCATTCAAGATGATTGTCGACCAGAATCCGAAAAGTGAGAGCTCTTCGGAAGCTCTCTTTCAACTTGGCAAAGCATTGATGGGGCTTGCGGATCGGGATTCGGCGGCAATCGTACTGAACGCCTTCCTTGAAAAGAATCCCATTCACCGACGGAGTGCCGAAGCGGTATCACTTCTCGCACAATATCAATCGGATATTGGCAAGGCGGATGCTGCAGTCTCTCTTTACGATCTCCTTGAAAAGAAATTTTACTATACGGCGTTTGCTGCCGACCTTGATCGAAAACGTGGTGATGCATACTTCATCGCCGGCAATTACGCCAAGGCGGTCGTTTGCTTTTCACGGCAGATCGGCCGGATTCAGACGGACTATTTCGCTCACGATGAGATCCCGGCTGACGTGATTTACAAAACAGGATATTCGTACGAAAAGCTCGGCAAGAAACCTGATGCAAAGAAGTACTACGCGCAATATGTAGCCATGGTGTCACAATCGGACAAACTTGGCCAGGTGTATTATTCCCTTGCATCGATTGCCCGGAGCGAAAACAATACAGAGTTGGCAGCGAACTATCTGCAGGAGTCGATACGACACACGCCCGCTTCCTCGGACGAGGCCAACCGATTGATGCTTGAAGCGGCGGGCCTGCTATTCAACGACGGACACTTTGCCGAAGCCATCACACGCTATAACGAAGTCTTGCAAAGCGCTAAGAATGACAGTCTGCAGAAATATCTCCAGGGACGCATCATCGTCTGCTACTTTAGGCTGGACAACATCAAGGATGCCGACAAACGATCGGCGGCCTTTGTCAAAGAGCATCCAAAAAGCGATTTGTACACCGCCGAATTTGAATTTGAACGAGGAAAGTATCTTCTCAGGAAAGATCAGCCGGACAAAGCCGTTGCCAGATTCGACGATGTCGTAAAACGCTACAAGCAGTCTCCTCTTGTTCCGGACGCACTGTTCTGGACGGGGAGAACGTTTGAACTTGGAGAAAAACCTCACGAAGCAATTGCACTGTATGATTCGGTTGTTCGATACTATCCGAAAAGTGAAATTCTGCCACAGGTTCAGCTCGGACTGGGAAACGTCTACTACAACCTGGAAGTATGGGATTCCGCTGCCCATTATTACAAGACCATCGTTGACAGTGCTTCGCGTTCGCCGGAGTTGCTGAAGTATGCAATGAATAACCTCGCTCTTACGTACAAACAATTGAAGTTGTACGACGCAGCAATGGAGTTGGACCGAAAGTACATCGAACTCTATCCAGACGACGACGATGTCGTCGACAAGAAAATCGATATAGCGGTGCTTTATCAGGATCTCGGCTACTACGACCAATCCATCGTCCAGCTCCAGAGTCTTTTGGAGTTGGGGAACTCAGCCATAGAGGCAGAGCTTCGGTATTACATCGGAGAAGCTGACTACTACAAAGGCAACTACCAACAGGCCATTCTCGAGTTCCTCAAGGTCCCCTATCTCGTAAGCAAGCGGGGAAAGGTCGACTGGGTGTCGACGTCGTATTACATGGCAGGCCAATCGTACGAGAAGATGTCAAAATTTGACATGGCGATGACGATGTACAAGAAAATTGTCGAAAGCAAGGCGACAGACACCGAATTCAAGACCGCTGCGCAGCGGGAAATCGACAGGGTGCAATCCTTGTTGAACAAGTGAGAATGCAGGATTATGGGATACATCTTTGAAACGGAAATAGAACAGATCAAGAATGTCGTCCACGCCCGCACGATCGGTGAGGGCGAGTCGATTACGTTGAGAGCGATCCTCCGGTCGAGGATCCATCCAGCCATCAAATCCTATTTCAAAGCGGAAGTCGAGAGGAACCTGCAACACGAGCGCGGACTCGAGTCCCGGTCAAAGAAATTTCCGTATTCGATTCCTGAGGTCCTCAGCCTTCAGCACCAGGAAGATCTTGTCTTGATGGTGCACTATCAGTTCAATCAACACGAATTTGAATCGCTGCTCGACCAGGCTGTGCATTTTACCTTCAATTTCCTCTGCCGACCGCAATTCACGCTGATCGAATTTCTCTTTGAAAATCAGCGTCATATGTCCACTTCGACCATCGAGCAGAAGCTCAACTACTGTGCGAACTACGAATACTATGCGGTTCTCCTCAAGCGATATTTCGCGGATCGGGGACTGATGGAAATTTCATACGAGGAATTCAAAGCATTGTTGAAGAAGATCGACAGCGAGGTTGTTTCACGCCATACAAGTGGAGAGCTTGCGAACTTGACGAAGCCTATCATCGGGTTTGTCGAGGCAATTCAGGATACATCGCAGATCAAAACGGCGTCGAGCACTTTGCCAATCAACGCGGCAATCGTATTTTTCGAGGACAAGGATCTCTCAGAAATCAAGTTGAGACTTGAATACGAACGTGATCACAACACGTTGGCAGAGATCGATTTGCAAAAACTTGCGCAGATCATCGAGGATGTTCGTTCGATTACATCGGATCACCCGGAAGAACGCGTGGTCGCGCACGTGGAAACCGGTGAATCAGAGACAACAGAACAACAACCCGTTAAAGTCTCAATCGACCGAGTAGCAGAAAAAGAATCGGACAACCACGGACACGTCGAGACGTCGAGTAAGGACGAAATTCCGCACTCTTCGCCAGATTTGGTCGAGGTTGAAGCCGTGCCCACAGCGTTGCCTGCCGTTGATGTCGCAGGTCTGCCATCGATTTCATCGTTGCTGACTTCATCGGAAAAGAAGAAAATACTCAAGGCGATATTCCATAAGGACCGTGATGAATTTCAGGCGATGCTTGACGTTCTGGACAAGTCCGGGACGTGGGAAGAAGCCTCTCTGGTTCTTGATGATCTGTTCCTTGCAAGGGACGTCAGCCCTAAATCCAATGTGGGTATCTTGCTGACCGAAAAAACTTTCGAGCGTTACCAGTCGAAGAAAGACTGAAACGAAATCATTCACCGCATTACTTGATCATTCCCTCTATGCAGTTTATCGATGAAGCGAGGATCAGCGTGAAGGCTGGTGATGGAGGGAACGGCGTTATCAGTTTTCGCCGCGAAAAATTCATACCAAAGGGAGGCCCCGATGGTGGAAACGGCGGGAACGGCGGAAGTGTCCTCATCCACGCCGACCGGCAGCTGAACACACTTCTGGATTACCGGTACCAGCGTGGTTACCAGGCAGAACGGGGAGAGAACGGCCGCGGAAAGAATCAATATGGGAAATACGGCGAAGACATTGTCCTCGGTGTGCCCTGCGGTACCATCATTAAAGATGCGCTCACTGCGGAAGTACTTGCGGATCTGACGGAGAATGGCGAAGAGGTCATCATCGCCAAAGGTGGAAAGGGAGGGAGGGGCAATTCAGAATTTGCCACCTCGACCAACCAGGCTCCACGGATAGCCGAACAAGGAACCAAAGGTGAGCAACACGAATTGTTGCTTGAGTTGAAATTGCTTGCGGATGTGGGATTGGTCGGATTTCCGAACGCCGGAAAATCAACGCTGATCTCTGTGCTGTCTGCTGCGAGACCGAAGATTGCAGATTATCCGTTCACGACGCTTATCCCGAATCTTGGCATCGTGCGTGTTGGCGAAGGAAAGAACTTCACCATGGCGGATATTCCGGGCCTCATCGAAGGGGCTCATTTGGGAAAAGGACTGGGAATCCAATTCCTGCGACATATCGAGCGGACCAAAGTGTTGGTGTTTCTCATTGAGTCGACGAGTCCGGATATCAAAGCGGATTATGAGATTCTCCTCGGAGAGCTTCGCGAGTACAGTAAGGAGCTCCTGGACAAACCGCGCATCGTTGCGATTACGAAAATGGATATTGCTGATGCCGAGATCAGGAAACGCGTGAAGAAAGTGAAGATCGGCAAGAAGATTCAAATCCTTCCCATCTCGGCCGTAACAAACGACGGGATCAAAGTTCTCGTTGAAGAAATGTGGAAACTCGTACGCATTAAGGATTAGTATAGAACGCGCTGCGTCCTCGAATCAAGCAGGCAAGTAACCGCGGATCGGCTCAATACCCTTCACCTCTTTGTGTCCCTCAATTGATCTGGTATACTCAGACTTAAAAAATTCAGACACTGAGTCCTGGTCGTTTTGTCATGCCACCAGTTGAACGTTGATCAAGACTCGGTGTCATAGTCTTGTCAGAGTCTCTCGGACTAGCCAGGTCTCTTTGACAAGGTATCTCGCCTCACTTCTTTAACATTCCAGCCCGTTCAGGTTCCTTCATTTGCGGCCACGGTCGTGGCTGACCCGTCTTCTCATCAATCGGCATGATGCGCTTCTCGCGAGAAACGGTCAACGTGTCTTCGGAGGCCAGATAGGCAAGGCAGGCAGTAAGGACGACATTGTTTTTCAGATCGTCGAACACCAGTTTGTCGTACGTGTCACGGTTCGTATGCCACGTAAATGTTCCGTAATCCCAGCCGTTGGAACCAAGTCCGAATCCCGGTGCGCTGTCAACGACGAAAGAGGCATTGTCCGTTCCGCCTCCGAACGGTATGCCGGGGAAATCCAATTTGATATTTCCTGTCACCTCCTGAGGAATCCGTGAAATCCAACGAGCCAGGGATTCTCCACCGTTCACAAAACCCTGAGCAGACATTGAAACCACTCTTCCTGTCCCGTTATCCTGGTTGAACAACGCCTGGAGGTTTTTCACAATTTCAGGATGATCCTCTACGAACGCTTTCGAACCGTTCAGACCCTGCTCTTCGCTGCTCCAATGTCCCACCAAGATCGTCCGTTTTGGATGAGGATAGTATTTCTTGAGCAATCGCATCGTCTCCATCATCACGATCGTACCGGTTCCATTATCGGTAGCCCCCGAAGCGGCATCCCATGAATCAAAGTGCGCAGAGAGCATGACATACTGTTCCGGCTTTTCTGTCCCGGGAATCATTCCAATGATATTCGATGTCGAAGTTTCACCAAGGTACTTTGAATCGGTAAACACTCTCACAACCGGTTTGTCACCATACTCTGCCAATCTGTACAGCAGATTATAGTCTTCAAGGCTCAGGTCAATTGCAGGCATGGTTGTGGTTCTGGTACCGAATACCCGATATGCACCCAAGCCGCCCGACCAACGTGAGATAAACACTCCTGCGGCTCCTGATGCCTCCAGCACTTCCGGGAGTGTATCAGCTTTGAATCCCGTGCGCCGGATGCGATCGTTCCACTGGTCTGTCATCCTTTTGCGTTCGGCTTTCAGGCTGTCGTATGATTTTGGCAACGCAAATTCCTCCCAGTCCTTATCCGGCCTGCCGGTTGGCTGGGGTTGCGAGACAAGCACAAACTTGCCTTTGACGCTCGGCAACCATTTCAAGAACTCGACCGAGTCCGGTGCGTCGTAAAGAACAATGACGGGGGCGCTGATTCCGCCTTTCTTGGTTGGCGGACACCATGCCTCGGCAGTTGCTTCAAGAGTCCGTAGGCGAGGTTCCAGGAGATCGACGTGTGTAACGCCACGCTCCCATCCTTTCCATTTTCCCCACGGTTCGTTCTTCGCTTCGATACCCCAGCTTTTGTATTTCGCAAGAGCCCAGTCGTCGGCCTTGTTCAATTGAGGGCTGCCGACGAGACGTGGACCAATGACGTCGAACAACTGATGGGCTAGCACTGCCAGTTGGGAACTATCCACCGCTTCTTTCCAGAATTCTTTGATGACAGGATCGTTTGTTGGGAAGTTTTGACTTGCCAGCGGAACTGTGAGGGTAAGCAGCAATACACCAAGCATGCAGAATTGAATGAAAGGTTTCATGGTTCTTTCCAGGTTGTGAATGGAGGTTGGTAGTCTTGGACGATAGAAGAAACGGTGATCTCGGGAATTTGTTTCTCGATGACCGCTACGGATATTCCATTTGAACTTCTTCAACTTCGCCGTTCGACGCCACGATCTCGGTGGGACAACGTGGAAGAGATCGAAGGAAGATCTGCCCATACTGTTTCTTCAGGAGTCGCGAATCGAGAATCGTTATCATTCCCCGGTCGGTCTTGTTTCGAATTAATCTACCAACTCCCTGCCTGAGTTTCAACACAGCTTCGGGCAGGGTGAATTCCATGAAGGGATTGCCCCCCTGATCTTTGATCAAATCCATCTTCGCCTCTGTCAGTGGTTGATCAGGGACAGTGAACGGGAGTCGTGTGATGATGACGTGCTCAAGAGCCTCTCCGGGAACGTCGATGCCCATCCAGAAACTATCAAGTCCGAACAAGACCGAGTGAATATCACGTTTGAACTCCTCCAACAATGCGTGTCGCTGGTTGCCTTGATCCTGCACCAGGAGTGTATATCCTTCATCAGCAATATCCGCAGCACATGCGTCTTTCATCTTCCGCAGAAGACTGGCGCTTGTGAACAGGACAAGTGCCCGTCCCTTGCTTCGTCTAATGGATTGGACAATCCATCGCGGCAGATCATTTTCATAGCCGGGTTGATCAGGAGCGGGAATGTCCCGGGCAATGACGATTCTCATCTGTTTCTCAAAATTGAATGGAGTATCAAGGATGACCGCATCTGCATCAAATGCGCCGATTCGGTTCTGATAATATTTCAGCGAACCCCCGACAGAAAGGGTGGCGCTTGTCAGGACTACCGAGGAATTGTCCCGAAAGAGTTTGGGGCCAACGGCATCGGCGACGTTTGTCGGCGCCGCATTCAGGACGACATTGGGGAATCGTCCTTGTGACTGTTCGATCCAATACGTAAACGATGGGTCTTTTTGATTGATGAACTCATCGAGGAGAACTTCGGCTTCCCAAAGCAGCCTTCGGGCAGCTGCGAGTTCCTCTTTCTGAATCTGGATCTTTTCTGCGGATTCAAGATTTTTGACAACGGATTGGAGCTCCTGCAAAGGAGCTTCAAGAGAATTTAGTACAAATCTCGGAGTACGAATCCTTAGTGAGGATGAATTTCCTTTCATTGCGGCCATCGTTCTTGCGATTTCATCGAAAAAGGCAATAGCCAGATCTTCTGTCTGAGCACACTGATCGACGATTTCTTTCTTTCGCCGTTTTGCGAGTAGTCCCTTTTTGGTTCTACGATTGTACAGCCGATGAAGAGCATAAAGCACCTGGGCCCGGGAAATACTCTTGCCGATTCCGAGCCCCGCTACCTGCTCGAGCGTGTGTGCTTCGTCAAAGATCACAAAGTCGTTTTCGTACAGGAAGTAGTCTTCCGAACCCTGGATCGCCAGGAGGCTGAAGAAGAGGGCATGATTGACGACAATGACGTCCGCCGTGCGAGCCCGTTCCTTCGCTTGTTGATAGAAGCAACCGGTGTCGCATTGCCTTGGACTGCAGATTCCCTGCTCGGAAC
>CAZOIM010000080.1:0-5015 GCA_964579855.1 uncultured Ignavibacteriaceae bacterium
TATGCGCGCAACCGAAAAAGCCTGGCCGAAGACGCTGGCGTTCCTGAAGAAATACCTGTAGAACTCAAGAAACAATCCACGAAGGACACGAAGGAGGCAAAGACGAAGAAGGTCGGATGATGAATCCGACCTTTTCGTATTCTGGACATAAATCCCTTCAGCCCAAGTTGCTACTTTGGTATCGCGACATGCTTGAGAATCCAATCTGACATGGTATCCAGGAACCCGGGGACAAATTCTTTCTTCAATTTTGAATACTCGCTCGGACTTCCTGTTACTGCGGTAAGGAACAAATGATTGGCTTTCGGAAAGATTTTGATCGTGTAATCCTTGTTCCTTCCTTTTTTCAAAGCAGACTCCATCGCCTTCCTGTTAAGATCTGCCAACACCTGCATATCAAGCCCGCCGAACAAAGCAAGCAAGGGACACTTGACCTTTTCCAATGCCGGAGCGGGATCGTACGTAAGGAAGTATTTGAACCAGGGGGACCGAAACGAACTCATCTGTGCTTCAACGCGGACCCGAATATATTCATCGTCGTTCGTGATGGCTTTTCGTTGTTCGCTCGTCATCGAGTTCAGTTCGTCGACGACTGATGCCTGGAGCTCTTTCCGCACCTCAACCGAATCTTTTTGTGAAAGAGCAAGGTCGAACGCAAGATTACTCACTTTGAGTGCTCTCTTGATTGCGTCTTCAGAAGAAGAATCGGCCCGCATGATCGCCTCCTGTTGGGCGAGAATAGTTTTGCGACCGTCAACGCCCGTGCCCGCAATGCAAATGACAAAAGCAACATCGCGCGATTCCGATGCGGCAAGGGGTCCTACGATTCCTCCTTCGCTATGCCCGCAAAGCCCAATTTGTTTTGGGTTGATATCACTCCGGGCCTGAAGGAAACGAATTGCAGCTAAAGCATCTTTTGCAAAATCTGCTGCAGTCGATTGGTTGACACTGCCAGCCGAGCCCCCGACGCCACGATCGTCGTAGCGAAGCACTGCAATACCATTTCGCGTAAAGTGGTCTGCGATGATCCTGAACGGCTTGAAGCCAAACAATTCTTCATCGCGGTTCTGAGGCCCGCTTCCGGTTATCATCACAACAGCCGGATGTTTTCCCGCAGTGGCTGGAATTGTCAAAGTACCTGAGAATTTCAGCGTATCGTTATAGAACACCACTTCTTCCTGTTTGTAGGGGACGGCTTCTTCAGGTTGTTCGACGACTTTCTTTGCGACGCCTCGGAGAAGATGGAAATCGCCTTTCCCTCCGGCTTGCGTGAACACCCCCTTGATGGAATCATCCTTCAGATCGCCATCGAACACGGCCAATCCCGGTCCCGCGGGTAGCTCGCAGTGGACTCTTGAAGAATCAAATCGGACGTTGATGAGCGGAAGATTCATTGCACTCTGTTCTGGAATGTCAACCGTCGCATTCAGTGCGCCATCTTGCATTTTGAAAACGATGGAGATTCCGATTGATCGTTTCATGATATCGATGGCGCCATCCCACACGCCGACGATCGGCCGATAGTTCGCCGGTGTTCCCTCAACCATGTTCGGCTTAATGTGGTTCGCTAGCTTGAGCGAGAAGACTCCCGCCATTCCCGCCTGAGTGAATTTGCCTGCGATGAGACTATCGGTTCGCTCGCCTTCAAATGTCGCCAGACCTGGCCCCGCAGGCAGCTCAAAGTGAACAATCGGATGTTGGTAGCGAACATTTTTCAGCGAAAGACCTTTGGCATTCTGTTGCGGGATGTCGATGGTTGCTGCAAGCCCGGCATCGGCGCTGTTGACGTCAACATTGATGAACAATTCCTGTCCCTGGATTTTGATGCTACCTTCCCAGTGACCAACGATTGATTGTTGAGCGCTCATTGAGCGTGACACGAGAATGGTAAACACAATGGCGGTTAAGAGATGCGTTCGCATGGCGAAACTCCGGGTGATGGATGAAGTAAGGGCGGAAAAAAACCGAACACAAGGTACGAGGTTTCAGTGAAAGTTGCGAGATGCACCAAAAAACCGAATCCAGAATCTGGGAATCAGGATCGATTCTCAGATTCTGGATTGAGGTTAAGGAGAGAATACTACTAGGAGTTGGAATCTTCTTTCTTCAATTTTGCATTCGCTATCAGATAGAAAACGACGAGCGCAATTCCACCGAAGATGAGCGTAGATGCAAAATAGACCGAATCACGCATCATATACATATGATCGAGCATTTCCGCGACAAAAAGGCCAATGCCAACAAACGTAGCCAGCAATCCCCATTTAAGACTGGAGAGAGGATTTGCCCTGAGCCATTCGCGCATAGGGGCTCCGCGCAGTTCTGAAGCGCTGACGCCTTTTTCGATCATCGCCATCCTCTCCTTGTGTCGGTTGTTAAAGTAGATTGTCAAGACCCAAGCGATGCCGCCAAAAAGAAATATAGGAATGAAGAATTCACCGTTCATAAAGCCTCCGTTCTGATGTTGTGGAGATTGAGGTTCATCGAACCCTTTAGTAACTTTGACCTGGATTTCGGACACAAGGTTTCAGGAAATCAGAGAACATTGTGCAACCCGTGGCAGGAAGAAACCCTGGACCGAGTTTCGTGGTCTAAGAGAGTATCTATAAACTGCGCAGTGATTTGATGTACGATCAGGATCGTGCCGTCATAGAGCGAATTCTCGGCGGAGACAAAAAAGCATATGCCGAGCTCGTCGAACGCCACAAAGACAAGGCGATGACCCTGGCGCTGAAGATGCTGAAAAGCCGTGAGAATGCGGAAGAAGCACTTCAAGATGCTTTTGTGAGAGTATTCAACGCCTTACCAAGGTTTGAATGGAAATCCAGCTTTTCCACCTGGTTCTACAGGATTGTCTACAATGTCTGCGCGAGTGAACTGGCGAAACAGCATGAGCCGCACCAAGTGTCGATCCAGGAAGACAATGGAGATGAACAGACCGTCGAACTCGTTTCCGAAGATCCGCCTCCTGATGTTTCTCTCGAATCTTCCGAACTCAACGCCATCATTCTTCAAGAAATCGACAGGCTGCCGGATGCATATGGACCCACATTTGCGTTGTTCTTTGTTCAGGATATGAGTTATGATGAAATTGTTGAAGTCACGGGTTTGCCCCTTGGCACCGTGAAAGCAAGACTCTTCAGGGCGCGCATGATGCTGCGCAATGCCGTGGTCAAAAGAATTGGCACCATCGACGGGAGCAAACAGGAGAAAGTCGCATGACACACCTCACCACCAAACAAATTCTGCAGTTCACGGACGGGACGCTTGATTATGCGTCGCAGGCACAATGCACCAACCATCTTGCCGTCTGTGAGCGCTGCCGCAAGGAAATCGATCTGCAAAAAGCTATTTCGAAAATTGCGCGCCGTCAGACGCCGGTCCAACCTGCCTCCGGATTTGTTCAGCGGGTTATGACACATATCCTTCCCCGGCAGCAGAAATCCTGGAAGGCCAAATTTATTGACAATCTGGGCAATGTATTTGCCATGGCAATGGTACTGGCTATTCTTGGCTATGCGATAAGCAATCCTTCTCTCTTTCACATACAAGTGCAGCAGCAATCGACGACGACTTCGATCATTCCGCAATCAGTTTCCGATACCTACGCAAAGTTCCTGCAAAGCCTTGGCCAACAGGCGAGCGCTGCAACACAGAGGGTCATCACGACAACTGGGCGGGACAACAACAATGTCGTTTCACTGACGATCCTCTCGATCCTTATCCTGGGCGCCCTTGATCAGTTAGTCCTCAAGCGATATATGGGCTTGAGAATGAAGCGGTGATGAAAACCACCACCGATTTTCCGACAAGGCCGGACTGATACCAGTTCGGCTTTGTTGTTTCGGCTCCGTCCTTCATTTTCTCTCCGCTCAATGTCACGGTGTGGACCGTGACACCTAGGGAAAACCAGTTTAGCTTCGTTGTCTCCTACCCCGTCGCACTTTTGTTTGCCTGCTTTTTCTCCTATATTGACCCACACATTTTTCACTCACTCATCAATCGAACATCCTTGCCGAAGCTCATCAACATCTTTTTTGTAGGCGATATAGTCGGAAAACCGGGACTGAATCTCGTCGCGTCCCTCTTGAAGGGCTACATCCAGAAATATGAAGTCGACCTCTGTATCGTCAACGGTGAAAACACGACTGAAGGGAAGGGGATCTCCGAAGAGGATGCGAAGCTTCTTTTTGATCTGGGCGTCCACGTCATCACCACCGGCAACCACCTTTGGGATCGCTGGCAGAGCAAAGCCTTGTTGGCCAAAGAACGGCGAATTCTCAGGCCTCTCAATTACCCAAAGGATAACCCGGGACTGGGTTTCATTACGCACGATTTGAAGGAAAAGGGGAGAGTTGGGGTTCTGAATCTTCAAGGGCGAACCTACATGTCGCCAATCGATGATCCGTTCAAAGCTGCGGATTGGGCGATCAGCAAACTTCAGAACGAAACCAAAGTGATATTTGTCGATATGCACGCCGAAGCTACTGCCGAAAAAATCGCGTTGGCGTTCTATCTTGAAGGCAGAGTGAGCGCAATCGTCGGCACACACACGCATATTCCGACGTCAGATGCCCGCATTTTGGAGAAGGGCACCGCTTTCATTACCGATGTCGGAATGTCCGGGCCGTACGACTCGGTGATCGGATTGAAGAAAGAAATCGCGATTAAGCGGTTCATCCATCAGACGCCGTACAAGTTTGAGCTGGGGGAAAAGGAAGTTCGGATGTGCGCGGTGTTTGTACAGGTCGATGCGGAAACGGGCAAGGCGACCAAGATTGAACAAGTGATCTTCCCAGCCTTTCAATAAGTTGCTTTATGGCCGAGATAATTGACGGAAAGAAGATTGCTGAGGATATCAAAAGGGAAGTGCGTGAAGAAACCGCGCAACTGAAATCCCAATATGGTATCACGCCCGGACTTGCATTTGTCCTCGTCGGTGAAAACCCTGCTTCGGAATCCTACATTCGCTCGAAAGAGAAGGGGTGCGCAGAATCGGGCTTCTATTCGATCAC
>CAZOIM010000080.1:5115-8100 GCA_964579855.1 uncultured Ignavibacteriaceae bacterium
GTCGGTCGGAGCAACATCGTCGGCAAACCGATTGCGAACATACTAATTCAAAAGCAGTCAGGCGCGAATGCTGTCGTTACTATTGCACACACCGGGGCGAAGGATTTGAGCCTCCACACGAAATCTGCCGACATTCTCATCGCCGCAATCGGCAAACCGCGATTCATTACCGGAGCGATGCTTCGAGAAGGCGTGGTTGTCATTGATGTTGGCATCAACCGCGTGGAGGACGCAACTGCAAAGAACGGCTACAGGATTGTCGGCGACGTGGACTTCGATTCCGTAAGCAAAGTCGCCAGGGCGATATCGCCTGTGCCGGGCGGAGTTGGATTGATGACGGTTGCTATGCTATTGAAGAACACCCTCAAAGCCGCAAGAACCACCACTACCCAATCCTAGATATTCACACTCTTTCCCACGTCTCGATCTCTCCTTGCACAATTCTGAAAAGAGGATGAGGTATCACCGTTTTCAGCCTTCGGAGTAATTGGAATTTCTTGCGGTCGCGTTTCCATAACTTCTTCTTCAAATGACCAAATTCGAATCCCAACTGCTTTGTTGTCACAGTTATGCGGCGGCACCCACGAATCCTGCCGAGCTTGCCTCTATCAAAACTGTACCCTCGCTCTGAGGCTTCATCACAAATCGCGTGCAGGTATCGCTCAAGCGATGCAACAGGGTCTTTCTGGTTTCTGAACCGTTGAAGTTGCGGGTGATTTCTATATCCGCGTGTTTTTCCCTGCAAGACTTTTCGAGCAAGGAGACCCTCTCTCCAGACCGCAACCAATCCCTTCGCATCGAGATACTTCGGATGTAGGCTCCATAAGCGCATGTAAGAAGTCTGACTTTTCGCTAGAGCTTGGAATTGAAAGAACTAGTCTTCTTTCGCGGGGGCATGAGGTTCACAGACATTCTTTGTCGGTGAGTCCAATTGTGGAGTTAGGATAGCTTTCGCGCAAGAGCATTTGATCGACGGATAATCTCGCTCGGATACCCCAAGAGTCCAAGCAACTTAATGGCATTCCGGGTCAAGCACGGTCCGGCCTTCAACTTGTAGTCAAAGAAATGTCGATTACCTACGACTTGTTCCGTGAAATGGTACACGACATATCGCGAACGAAGCAATTCCTGCAACTCCAGATCGTGCGTTGTCACGAGGGTTACGTTATTCTTTCCCAGGTAATCAAGGACACTCGCTGCTGCAGATATTCGTTCGACCGTGTTTGTCCCGCTAAAGATCTCATCAATGATGAAGAGGTATTGGTGCGGCGCACTTCCCAATTTGGTAAATTTTAAAACGGTCTCAATTTCCTGGAAGTAGCGACTCTTCCTATTATTGATATCGTCCGAACGATTGATCGATGATTTCACGAACAGTTTTGGCACGCTGGCCTTTGTGGCAAGACAGAAGTGAAGAGTTTGGGCGAGGATGACGTTCACGCCAAGAGTCTTCACGAACGTTGTTTTTCCAGCCATGTTCGAGCCGGTAACCAGACAGGATTTTTTATCTAGTGTGATTGAATTCGGAACCGGATTTTCCACGAGTGGGTGAGTCACATCTGAAAAATCGATTACTGAAGATTTAGTGAAGCAGGGAGCGCAGAAGCACTTCGCTTCGGTGAGATATGACGCTACGGCAATTGATGTGTCCAGTGCGGCCACGGCATCGAAGATTTGCCTGAGCTCCGATTGCCACTGCCTGATCGAATGACTGGTCCTCATCCACGCAACCAAATTGAAGAGACAGAACTGATTCAAGTACTCCACAAACGTGGCGCTCAGTGTATCCATTCTACTGCTATCGAGGATGAGCCAGCCGATCTTCCTGTTGAGGGACCGGGCCAGGGCGCGGTGTTTCCGCAGTGACTCAAATGGATACTCTGTTCCGGCTTGCTTGGGCTCCGCAAGGACATCTGCCACGCGCAAAAGTGTGCTTAGCGACGAGAGATCCGAGAAATATGCCAAGCTTCGGCTGCCGAAGCGAAAATTGAGCGTGATGTTGATGAGAGCCATTCCGAGGGCTATCCAAAATATCGCAGGATGGAAAAATGTTATAACCAGGGAGAGGATGGAAAGTGCTGAAAGGATGTAGATAATCCAGTACCATCTTGGTCGGTCAGGAATATCTCCGAGCAGAATCTTTGGAAGGGAATATCCATCCCGTTGGTTCAGCTTGGTCAGGATGACCTGCACACTCTCGCGGAATTCCGAGTTCTTCATGAAAAGACCGCACAGCTCGGATCGTCGTCGGAGGATAGTCTCATCCTCTTCGTACGTGTGCAACAAATGATAAAGATACTGGCTGCCTAGTGAAGTGATCGTGCGATCAATTTTCGCGAAGACGTCATCGAGATTGAGATCGACCCACGTTTGATCGTCGACGGTGGCCTCTTCGCCGTGAGTGCGTGCGAGGTGATGATAGAGCCCTATCCGCTCGAAGTTTCTTCTCCGATCAGAAGAATGTCCCCAGGCTTCGCGCAATTCAGCGATTATTCTCTTCTTCTTGTCGAACAATGAGTACGTCCTTTCTGAGGAAGAACGAGAGTGAGTGGCAAGATCAGTCGCAAGCGTCAAGAGGTAACGATAGGTACGTCTTTCGGCTGTCTATGACGGTCAATCCAATACGCCCACGCGACGAGAAGCCACAGACTCAGGCCGGCATAGCCAAGTGCGTTCACATCATTCGGAGCGGGTCCAAAGGTGTTTGCCATCCACACAAGGACTAGGAAGCCGATGAAGGACCAGAATGCATACTTGCCGACACGATCGATTGCTGTGGTCGTTCGCGTGTAGAGGATTATTCCGGCGAGAAACATCAGACCTTCAACAATCATCGTAGCCGGGCGTGAATACCACAAGCCAAGTCCAAGATACGTTTGCATTCCCGGCGCGATAGGCATATCGGGACGATGACTGATGAGGTCGAGTATCCAGTGGCTGAATACGCCGACACCAACAACCCATGCGCCAATTTTATATTTCCGG
>CAZOIM010000080.1:8200-15260 GCA_964579855.1 uncultured Ignavibacteriaceae bacterium
GCATCGATGTTTCGGATGCGTTCAGGCGAAGTCGTCGGCGTAACCAAAAGAATCTGCGAAAGACCGCTTGCATCAATCAAAGTCTTGAATCGAGACGTTTCTTCGTATGGCAGCTCAGGTAAAATGATTCCGTCGACCCCTGCTTTTGCGGCCCTGGCAAAGAAATCCTTTTCGCCGAACCGTAGAATAGGATTCAAATATCCCATGAGAACCAGCGGAATGTTTGATTTGGCGCGAATGCCGCGAGCGGTTTCAAGTACGGATTGGAGCGTCACTCCATTCTTGATTGCGACATTTGAACTTTCCTGGATCGCCGGTCCATCTGCGAGTGGATCCGAAAAAGGCATACCGATCTCAAGAATATCAGCGCCTCCTCGTTCCAGCGCGACAGCTATTTCCTCCGTCGAGTCGAGTTTTGGAAATCCTGCGGTGAGAAAAAATACGATTGCTTTCTTCTTCTCGAGCCTAAGCGTGCCAAGTCTATCTTCTATGCGTCCCACGTATGTTTAATCGGATTTGTGGGACATAAGTTGAGCCAGGTCTTTATCTCCCCGGCCTGAGATATTGACGACGACGACTGTCTCTTTGGTTGTCGACTTCATCAGCTTTTCGAGATATGCCAACGCGTGTGCTGTCTCAAGGGCAGGGATGATGCCTTCGAGCCTGGCGAGCCGATATGCAGCTGCGATAGCTTCATCATCTCTAATGGAATCATACTCGACTCTGCCAGAATCCTTCAAAGCGCTATGTTCGGGTCCAACACCGGGATAATCGAGTCCCGCAGAAATAGAGTGGGGAAGCATAATCTGTCCATTGCGGTCCTGCAATATATAACTCATCGATCCGTGTAACACACCAGGATGACCCTTCGTCAGAGTCGCTGCGTGTTCGTTGGTATCCAGACCGTGTCCAGCTGCCTCGATACCAATCATACGAACTTCGCTTGTGAGAAAAGGATAGAAGAGTCCGATCGCGTTGCTACCTCCTCCAACGCAGGCAAGGAGGATGTCGGGTAATCGGCCTTCCTTCTTCTGGACTTGCGAACGTGTCTCCTCGCCGATCACGGCCTGGAAATTCCTTACCATCATTGGATAGGGATGCGGTCCAACGACCGAACCGATGATATAGAATGTCGTATCAACGTTCGTCACCCAATCCCTGATTGCTTCGCTCGTCGCATCTTTCAGTGTACGGCTTCCGGTTGTCACGGGAATAACTTCTGCGCCCAGGAGTTCCATCCGCTGAACATTCGTTTGTTGCCGGACCATATCTTCCTCACCCATGTAGACAACGCAGGAGAGTCCCACTTTTGCTGCGACCGTTGCTGTTGCGACACCGTGCTGGCCTGCGCCCGTCTCCGCGATGATACGTTTCTTCCCGGATCGCTTTGCCAGCAGGATCTGTCCTACCGTGTTATTGATCTTGTGCGCGCCGGTATGACACAAATCTTCGCGCTTCAGATAGATCTTGCCTCCTCCATAATGCTGCGTGAGTCTGTCCGCGAAGGTCAACGGAGTGGGACGACCCGCATAGTCGTGAAGCATTTCTGTAAACTCCTTTTGGAACGATGGATCCGCAAGCGCATCCTTATACATGTTCTCCAGTTCGATGAGGGCCGGAAGGAGAGTTTCCGGTACGAAACGTCCTCCGTAAAAGCCAAAGTATCCTCGTTCATCCGGGAATGTATAATTCTCGAAACGTTTGACTGGATGACTCACGCAAGCACCTCCGTTCCCACTGTGCGGTCGACGACCGGCGCGATTTGTCTGATCTTTTCCATGAGTTGTTTGAACCTTTCCGGCTTGAGTGACTGATAACCATCCGAGAGAGCATTCTCGGGGTTTGCGTGGACTTCGATAATGAGACCGTCGGCACCCGCTGCGATTCCGGCAAGCGCCATGGATGCAACGCCCTCCCACATGCCGATGCCATGACTCGGATCGACGAGGATGGGCAAATGGGAAAGTCGCTTGATAACGGGGACTGCGTTAAGGTCAAGGGTGTTCCGTGTGTACGGTTCAAACGTCCGTATCCCACGCTCGCAAAGGATGACATCCAAATTGCCGCGAGCCAGGATGTACTCTGCGGCCATGAGCAGCTCTTCGATGGTCGCCGAAATCCCTCTCTTCAGCAGAACAGGTTTCCGCAAGTCTCCAACAGCCTCGAGCAAACTGAAATTCGTCATATTCCGTGCGCCGATCTGAATCACGTCGGCGACATCAGCGACGGCAGATAGAGTAAGCACATCTTTCACTTCGGTAACGATCTTCAGTCCGGTTTCGGCGCGCGCTTCTCGCAGCAGGACAAGACCTTCTTCTTTCATTCCCTGGAACGAATAGGGAGACGTCCTGGGTTTAAATGCTCCACCGCGGAGAAATTTCGCTCCGGCTTGTTTCACTGAACGTGCGGTTTGCAGTAACTGCTCCCAATTCTCGACGGAACAGGGTCCCGCGATAATCGCAAGTTCTTTCCCCCCAACGATTTCTTCTCCGACGATGATTTCTGAATTCTCCGGCTTGGCATCTCTTCCGACAAGTTTGTAGGGTTTTGTTACCTGAATTGCCTCTTCGACGCCGGACATCATCGCAAAGTTCTCAGGATCGATCTTCCCTTTGTTTCCGGTTATCCCGATGGCAATACGCATCGCTCCGGGGATCTCGTGCGCCTTGAAGCCCAACACGGAAATCTTCTGTTTGACTTTGAAAATGTCTTCCTGCGTCGCGTTTTGTTTCATCAATACCAGCATACGGCCTTCTCCTTGTCGTTCATGATCCTACCTTGATATTATGATGCGGTTTCAGCGCTCCTGTCCGCATCGTGTATGGCTTTAAAGAGTAGCCGGATCTTATTCTCATCTTTCTTCCCTGCAGTCTTTTCGACGCCACTGCTGACATCAACCGCATACGGTGACACACGACGAATGGCATCGCCGACATTCTCGGGATTGATGCCGCCGCTGAGAATAATCCTTCCGTACTTCTTCGCCTGCAGGGCGACTTTCCAGTCGAACGATTTTCCCGAACCGCCAAGTTTGCCTTCGGCAAATGTGTCCAGCATAAACGTCGTGCCCTGGAAAGCTTTGAGTAGATCGATTCTGAATTCTGGTGATACGCGAATTACTTTGTAGTAGGGCACGGGGAAGTCTCCGAATTCTTCGGGGCGCTGCTGCTCGTGCAACTGGAGACACCGGACTCCGGTGTTGGCGACCAAGGCCAGTGCCTCAGAGCGCGAACTATTCGCAAGTACTCCAACCGGAGTTACAAAGGGGGGCAACGTACGGATGATATCTCGCGCGGCATCGGGATCAATATACCGGGGGCTGCTGCGGACGAAGATGAAACCGATCGCTGTCGCCCCTTCGTTGCTGGCCGCCTCTGCGTCCTCGCGCCGGGTGATACCGCAGATTTTCACCCTTGTGATCATTGTGCACTCGCCTCGCTGATAAGGCGCTGAAGCGCTTTGCCGGGATCGTCCGACTTCATCAACGTCTCGCCGATTAGGACTGCGTCATATCCGTGCGAGACCAGTAATTTCACATCTTCTGCAGATGTGATCCCGCTTTCGCTTACTGCAATGACATCGTTGGGCAGGAGAGGTTTGAGTCTTACGGAAGTCGAGATATCCGTCTCAAAGGTCGAAAGATTTCTGTTGTTCACGCCGATCACGGACAACTTGATTTCTGAGAGCGATGCGAGTTCGTCCTCGGAATGAATTTCCACGAGGCATTCCAGATCTAGTTCGTTTGCTTCTGCGTGGAGCTCGTTAAGATGTTCCGGGTCGAGCGCCGCCGCGATGAGAAGCACTGCGTCGGCTCCGTAGGCCTTCGATTCGTACATCTGGTACGAATCAATGATGAAATCCTTGCGCAACAAGGGGAGTGAGACAAGCTCGCGGATCTCTTCGAGATACGAACGTTTACCCTGGAAGAAGGGTTCATCCGTCAAAACGGAAAGGGCTCTCGCTCCGCCATCCGCATATTGGCGTGCGATTTGTTTGTGATTGAAGGAATTACGAATGACTCCCTTCGAAGGAGAGGCCTTTTTGATTTCCGCAATTACCGCGACACCTTCCGCGTCCAGTGCGGATGCAAGCGAACGCCTTTGGACTGAGAACAACGGACGTTCCCGCAACTCCCCGATGCTGGTACGCTTTTCTTCCAACTGGATTTCCTCGCGTTTGCGTGCGAGAATGGTTTCCAGAAAATTATTCATTGGTTGGTGAACTCCACCATTTTCCTGAGCCTGTCCATTGCTCGCCCTGAATCAATCGCTTCAGCCGCCAACGAGCTTCCTTCCCTGAGGCTTCCGGCTTTTCCGGCAACGTAAATGCCAAATGCGGCATTGGCCAGGACAACATCGCGAGCCGGTCCCTTCTGTTTCGAAAGAACCTGGTGCGCGATGGTTGCATTTTCTGCAGGAGTGCCTCCGCGCAAAGAAGACAATGGCTGAACTGGAAGATTGAAGTTGGATGAATTGACTTCGTATTGTCGACGGGGCTTCTGTCGTTCCACTTCGTAGACCGTTGTATCTCCGGAAAGCGCAACCTCGTCCATGCCATCTTTGCTGTGAACGACGCACGCCTTTTCGGTCGAAAGCCTGTCCATCGCTTCCGCAAGTTTTGGCGCCACAGTTGCGTGATATGTGCCGATCAGTTGTTTCTTGACTCCGGCAGGATTGGTGATGGGTCCGAGCATGTTGAAGATGGTACGGATGCCAAGTTCTGTTCTCGCCTTCGATGCGTACTTCATGGCCGGATGGAATAATGGCGCGAACAGAAATCCAATCCCAACCGAATTAACGCAATCCTGCACCTTGGCTGGAGCGCATTGAACATTTACCCCAAGTGATGTCAGCAGGTCCGCACTGCCACTCTTGCTCGAAACCGACCTGTTGCCATGTTTAGCAACGGTAACGCCGGCGCCGGCAACCACAAATGACGCTATGGTTGATATGTTGAACGTACCGAGGGAGTCTCCGCCTGTTCCGCACACATCAATCGCGTTCTCATCATCGACTTTGATCTTTACGGAGTGCTGTCGCATCGTTTTCGCGAAGCCGACAACCTCATCAATGCTTTCACCTTTTGCCCGCAGTGCGACAAGCAACCCTGCGATTTGCACGTCCGTTGCTTGGCCCGTCCAGATAAGATCAAGTGCGCTCGATGCCTCTTCGACCGTAAGGTCTTTTCCTTGCAGACATTTTTCAATGTATTCCTTCATAGCCTACCCTTCCTTTCAGCCAGTTCAGCAATATGTGCTCGCCTTGATCGGTGAGAATGGATTCTGGATGGAATTGAACCCCGTCGATCGGAAATGTTTTATGACGGAGGCCCATAATGACCCCATCATTTGTCTCTGCGGTGATTTCTAGTTCACTGGGAAGATTCTCTTTTGATACAACAAGAGAATGGTACCGCGTCGCTTCAAACGGATTCTCAACCTGGTTAAAAAGAGAAGAATCGTTGTGCTTGATGCGTGATGTTCTTCCGTGCATCAGCGATGGAGCGTGGACCACTGAGCCGCCGAATGCAAGACCGATAGCCTGGTGGCCCAGACAGACCCCGAGTGTGGGGATGGTGGGGCTGCAACGACGGATAATCTCGACGGTCACCCCAGCATTTTCCGGACGTCCCGGTCCCGGCGATATCACGATCCCCGAAGGCTTCATTTGCGCGGCCTCTTTTGCCGTAATCTCGTTGTTTCGTTTCACGGTGATATCCTTCGTGAACTTGCCAATCAGCTGTACGAGATTGAAAGTGAAAGAATCAAAATTATCGATGACAAGAATCATCGAGATCCTCCCGCAGAATTCTGCTTCAATCCGTTGGGGGAGAGGCCCGATCCTGCGAGCTTGATGGCTTCGAGTAACGCCCTCGTTTTGTTGACGCTTTCCTCATACTCTTTTTCAGGAACAGAGTCTGCCACGATTCCGGCACCGGCTTGAATCGTTAACGTATTCCGATGAGCAACAATTGTTCTAATGGCGATGCACGTGTCGAGCGATCCATTGAATCCAATGTACCCCACTGCTCCCGCATAAACGCCGCGGTTTCCCGGTTCGAGTTCGTGAATGATTTCCATGGCTCTTACTTTTGGCGCGCCTGAAACCGTCCCAGCGGGAAAACAAGCTTTCAACGCATCAAGAGCTGTTGCGTCTTTTTTCAACGTTCCTCGGACTTCGGAAACGATGTGCATGACGTGCGAGTAACGCTCCACGCGCTTGAAGACCGGGACCGACACGCTGCCGTACTCGGATATTCTTCCGACGTCGTTGCGGCCGAGATCGACAAGCATGACGTGCTCTGCCAGTTCCTTTTCATCCTGTAACAATTCCTCTTCGAGAGAAAAATCTTCAGCTTCTGTGGCGCCCCGTCGACGCGTCCCGGCGATAGGGAAGACTTCCACTGTATGGTCCTGAACCTTCACCAGAACTTCCGGTGACGAACCGATGAGCGATGTTTCGCCGAAATCGAGAAAGAACAAATAGGGGGAAGGATTGATGGTGCGGAGTGCGCGATAGACAGGAAAAAGATCGCCGGTGAACGGCAACTGAACTCTGCGTGAGAGAACAACCTGGAAAATATCTCCGTCGTAAATATACTGTTTGGCTCGGCTCACGGCGTTGCAATAGGTGGCGCGGTCAGGAGCCTCACGAATGTTATCGAAATCGCATCGAAAGCTCTGCGATGCAACCGAGCTGTTCCGCAGGCGTAGTTCGAGGATATCGACCGACTTTTTTCCCTCTTCGTACTGTTGTTGCATTGGTCGTGCCGGATCGATGATGACATTGTGGACGACCGTCATGAGGTGCGACCGGTGATCGAAACGAATAATCGACGTGAAGAGACCCAGTTCGGCATCATCTGCGGCAGGACGATCGACGCCGTTCAGCGGAAGTTTCTCCAGATGCCGGACGTTGTCGTAGCCGATGTAACCGACAAATCCGCCGAGGAATCCATTCGGTGTCTCTGGATCCGCTTGGTGGTACTTCTTCGACATTTCTTCGAGGAGGCCAAAAATGTTTCCTTCTCGCTCGGTCGTCTTCGTGCCATCGATGATTGT
>CAZOIM010000081.1:0-12280 GCA_964579855.1 uncultured Ignavibacteriaceae bacterium
TCTTGCAATCGTTCATCGAAAGCGATACCTTTTCGGAGTCCTGATTGGAGAGGTGAATTGAATTTCAAGATGAACGATCGCAGGCGCACAATCGTTTAACACATACTCAAACTTCGGGGAAGGGCAACGATGACTGAATTAATAACGCCGACAGGCAAGATTCAGTGGAAATGGGTAGGGATCACGTTTATCCTCTACGTCTTGTTCTATTTATTGCCGCTTGTCATTACGATTGAATTTTTTCCAAACCTCTTCATCATTCCTGGCATTTGGATTTTCGGTGGCATCGTTATCGTCGCAGCAATCGTTGGATATATTTCAGAGGGCGTTACGATCTGGGAACCAGCAATAGCGGCAGTGGGGTTGATCCTCCTTTTACTTGGCTACAGCGCTGTGGTTGTCTTCTCAACGACTTTTCGAGGCGATTTCCTGCGTGGCGTGGTGTTCCTCGTTATTCCGGCGGTAGTCGTTTTCGTGTTGTCACTAACGGGGGCGTGGCTGGGGGAACGAGCTCAAAACTTCTGGAAGGACAATACTCCGGATCGCTAGAAAGTTACCATCCTCAAACGGTCTTTCGATTCCATAGGTAACGTTAATCGAAACTCATGCGATGTTTAAATAACCGTCCCACCTCAGGAACAACTCCGCTGTTGCCTTCAAATCCCCCAGGTTATATTCCGCAATCTCTTTGAAACGCTTCTGTTCAAACAGTCCTCGAAGGTCGAGACCCGTAATTCCGTGCGACTTGGGACTCTTGATGCCAAACGACTTGCAGTAGAAATCGAGATTGAATTTCCGAAGTGCGCCATAGAACGTCAGCTGTTCGAGAAGGTCGCAATGGATTTTCGAGTCGTACCGGTATGGCATCAGGTTTCTCGTCGGTTGAACTCCCAACATTGCTGAGCGCAACATAAGAAAAGGGCAGTCGAATCCCCGCCCGTTGAACGTGATGAATTGGTCATAGTGAGATAGATCTGACCAAAACGATTTAAGGATCTCGGGCTCTGTTCCGGAGAGGAAGTGGATTGCTCCGTTCTCGGCAATCTCGTCGACACTCGTCTCCGATTGAAACAGCACTTTTGCGTGCCCGGTTTCGGGGTTGAGCATCCCTACAGTAATGATCTGAGAGGTGGTGGGATAGAGGCTGAGTTTTTGAATTGCTTCGATTTTCTTCTCTTCAGTGTCGGAAAATTTCAGGAGGTATTCCTGCTGGACTTCGTCAAAGGACTCGAGCGGATAACCGAGGGTTTCTATATCGATGACAACGCGCGCCATGATACACCTCAAGCTGTGATTTGGTAGTTTTTCAACCCCCAATACGTCTCGACGGCAGAAGCTTTGAGGATCGTTGCAAGGGGGATTGCAAGAAGCATGCCCGCTACACCCATCAATTCGTTACCCACGATCAAGACGATGATGACCGTCAAGGGATGCATATCAACGGTTTTCGAGAAACAAAGCGGCTGGATAAAAGTGTTGTCGACGGTTTGAACGACGAGCATTTGAATCAGAATCGCCGGCACCTGTCGAAAATCGCCGAACTGTGTTACGGATACAAGCAAGGCGGGAACGACCCCGGCAAATGGACCAACATACGGAATGAGATTGGAAATGCCGGCAAGAACACCCAGGAGGATCGCATATTGCACGCCCACCGCATAATACGCAATGATGCTTAGGAAACCGACGATGACGGAATCAAGGATCCAACCGCGCATGTAGCCCACCAGGTCCGTACTGATTTTGTTGAGGACATTGAGCGTCATTTCGAAATACTTGTTTGGGACGTGTTCGATGAGCTTCTTGAGAGCCGAATCCGATTCCGCGAGAATGAAATAGGTAACAAATGGTACAATGATGAGGTTGACCGCAAATCCGGCTGCGCTTCCGATGCTATCTCCGAGCATCGCAAGTCCACCTTCGAGAATACCGTGTATCTTTTGCGTCAGAGTCTCGGCATTCGTAAATGGTATTTGTTTTGAAAGATCTTGAGTCACTTCGCGCAATTTCGCGTCCAACGGAAACGTTTTGAATCCTTCATACATCTCCCGGACCCTGTCGACGAGATAGGGTACCAATACGAGAAAGACGACGACGAGGATACCACCCACTGCCAGGTATACGACGGCAATGGAAATACTTCTTCGCAAACCAAGGCGGAATTCTAAAAATGTAACGATGGGCCGGAGAATGAATGCTGCCAGCGTCGAAATAATGAGCATCAGAACAAGATTGGGGAAATAACTGGCGACCCAAAAGGATGCAAGAATTATCGCCAGGAGGACGCCTACTTTTATTGCCGGACGGTTCGACGTTGCGGTAGTCATGGTAGAGCGGATTCAGAATGTGAGTACTGCGCGTATCCCGCGAACATGGGACACATAGGACTTCTTAAGCGGTGATGCTGTAGTGCTTCAATCCCCAATATGTCTCAATAGCGGAGGCTTTGAGTATCGTGGTCAGAGGGATGGCCACGACGAGACCTGCAATGCCCAGAAGTTCGTGACCGATGATCAACGCGAGAATGACCATGAGCGGGTGCATATCGATGGATTTCGCAAAGCACATTGGCTGAACGATGGTATCGTCGATGCCGCGGATAATCAGCATCAAGACCCCAATGGGTACGAGCATACTGAAATTGCCCAACTGAGTCAACGACATGACCATTGCAAGTGTGGCAGCGACAGCGACGCCGACGTACGGGATCAGGTTGGCGACGCCAGCAATGGCGCCAATGAGCACCGAGTACTGCACCCCGAGAATTGTTAACCCAATAATTGTCAGCACGCCGATGATAGCGGAATCGAGAATCCACCCTTTCAGGTAGCCTACCAGGTCACTGCCGATCTTGTGCAGTACGTTCAGCGTCATTTCGAAATATTTGTTTGGAACACGCTCGATCAATTTCTTCATCGCTCCATCACCTTCGGCCAGGATAAAATAGGTGATGAACGGAACGATCGCGAGGTTCACGGCGAAACCCGCGAGTGTGCCAACACTGTCTCCAAGCATTTGGAGTCCGGCATCGAGTGCAACGTGCGCCTTTTTGACGAGGTCTTCCGGTTTGATGAACGGTGCGTGTGCTGTCAGACCTTTGGCGACTTCATTAATTTTATCGTCGAAGTTGAAAACCTTGAAGGCATCATACATGGAGCGTACGGTGTCGGTGAACAGCGGTATGATTTGCATTAATCCGAGAACAGTGCCTCCGCCTGCCAGGAGGAACACAACCGCTATCGATAAGCTTCTGCGGAGGCCAAGACGGAATTCCAATAGCTTCACCAGCGGTCTCATGACAAAAGCAGAGAGTACTGAAACGATAAGGGTCAGGACCAACCCTGAGAAATAAGAAGCGATCCAAAAGCAGGTTATGATGATCGCGAGAAGTGCTGTGACCTTCAAAAAGGGGCGGTTTGAATGACTCGATGTCATGGGCGAAAGAGAGCCTGAATTGTTTTTTGAACAATTTCGTTTGAAAAGCCGTGCCGCAGCAGGTATCCGGTCAACCGTTGCTTCTGTTTTGTGGGATCGAGACTCGCCAGACTTCGCTTCGTCAACTGCATTCTCCTTGACGCGAGCGCTTTCGCTGCGCTCCTTTGATCTTCATCGGATATATATTCCCGCAGCACCTGATCAATCATAGCCGAAGGAATGCCTTTCGCGATGAGTAACTTCTGCAGGAGTGCTTTTCCCGTTGGTTTCCGTCGGAGCTTGTCCCTTACGAACATCCGGGAAAACTCCAAATTGTTGATCAAGCTCACAGATTCGAAGTGATGCACGATGGATTCGGAGAGTTCCGATGAGAACCCCTTCTTCCTTAAATGATCGAGCACTTCCCGTGCACTCCGTGGTCTGTAGGAAATGTAATTGACTGCGGTGAGTTGTGCTTCCCTCTGAATCTCAGCAGCCTTTACAGCTTCGATTTTCTTCTCATCAATACTATCGTTCGACCGCAGCCCGAACTTCAGTATTGTTGAATCACTTGCGTCGAAGGCGAACTCTCCGTCGACGTAAACGGCATAAAGGCGTCGATTGTTCTTGCGATTGGTGATTCGAGTGACGATCACGACGGAAGCCGCTATGCCTTGACAGGTTTCTTTGCCGCAGAACCTTGTTCGTGCTTTGTCGCTGCTGCGGGTGGTGCATCCTCAGCAATAAGTCCAAATTTCTTTCTGAGTGCGGTATCGATTTCCTGTGCAATGGGCGGGCTGTTCGTCAGGAACTGCTTCACAGCGTCCCTTCCCTGACCAATTCTCTCTTCTTTATATGAGAACCAGGAGCCGCTCTTCACGATAATATTTGCTTCAACGGCGGTGTCGACAAGATCGCCAAGGCGGGAGATCCCTTCATTATAGAGTATGTCAAATTGAGCCTCTTTGAAGGGGGGAGCGACCTTGTTCTTTACGACTTTCACACGGGTTCTATTCCCAATGACATTCTGACCATCCTTGAGGGCTTCAATTCGGCGGACGTCGAGTCGAACGGAAGCGTAGAATTTCAGTGCATTGCCGCCAGTCGTCGTTTCGGGGTTCCCGAACATGACTCCGATTTTCATACGGAGCTGGTTCGTGAACATCACTGACGTTCTCGATTTGCTGATGGCCGAAGTCAGTTTTCTCAGAGCTTGCGACATCAACCGTGCCTGAACACCCATCGTTGGATCGCCCATTTCACCTTCGATTTCGGCGCGAGGGGTGAGAGCTGCAACCGAGTCAATGACGATGATGTCGAGCGCACCGCTTCGAACGAGCGTTTCCACAATCTCGAGCGCCTGCTCGCCAAACTCAGGTTGTGAAAGGAGCAGGTTATTGACGTCGACGCCAAGTTTCTTGGCATATGCAATATCCAACGCATGTTCTGCATCGATGAAGGCGGCAACCCCGCCTTTTTTCTGGGCCTCTGCGATGACGTGAAGACAAATTGTTGTCTTCCCGGATGATTCCGGTCCGAATATCTCGATCACTCGGCCGCGCGGTATTCCACCGATGCCAAGAGCGGCATCCAGGGAAATCGACCCGGTCGAAATCGAATCGACCTTGGCAATAGGTCCCTCATTCAGCTTCATGATTGAGCCCTTGCCGTGCTGCTTTTCGATTTGATCGATCGCAATCTTGAGCGCTTGAAGCCTTGATTCCTTGTCGTTATCTGCCATGGATGAACTCCGGTTATGCGTTAAGGGGGAATGATTTCAAGGTGGTGTAGACGGAACCTGTCGGACGTAAATCGCTTTTGATGAGAAGCACCTCCGAACAGTTCGTCTCTATTGGCTCAAAAGTAATGGATTTTACTTTTGCAGTCAAGCGATTGAGGTTTGCTGAACCCTTGACCCTTCCGAGCGTGATGTGGGGATGAAAGACCCGCGTTTCCTTCGGAACGCCGAATTCTTCACATGCGAGTTCGATTTTCTGCTGAAGTTCACTCAACGCTTTGGGAGTGTCTGCTCCGGCCCAAATCACTTTTGGATGCACAAGATCGGGAAATACCCCAATCGAGTTGTATTTCAGTTGAAATGTTCTGACAGGTGCAATTCTGGTTGAAAGAAGATCGCTCAATGTCGAGAGTTTGTCGCGATCAACGTCTCCGAGGAACTTCAGGGTGATGTGAAACTTGTCGGGCGTGTCCCATTTGACATTTGCGCCTTCTTCGGCCAGGACCGTCTGGATTTCCCGAAGAACCTTCCGAAGTTCTGAAGATGAGGGGAGCGCAATGAAGGAACGGATGGTAGCCATACAAGCTCTAAAACAGGAAATCTAAGCCTCAATCTTCAGAAGCTTTCTCCGTACTAGATCCAAAGCGGCCTGCGAAGATCTCTCCTTGAACGATCGCCGGTCGCTGGCAAAATTGAATCTGACGGCATTTGTCTGGTGACGATCTGAAAATCCAATCCACACTAATCCCACAGGCTTCTCCATCGTTCCACCGGTCGGACCCGCAATCCCGGTCGTGGAGAGTCCGATATCCGTGTTCGATTTCGAGCGGACGCCAAACGCCATAGCCTCGGCCACTTCCCGGCTTACCGCTCCGTGGAGTTCGATGAATGAGACAGGTACACCGAGTTCAGCAATTTTGGATTCGTTGGAATACGTGGTGATGGCCCGTTCGAAATAGTTGGAACTTCCTGAAACGTTCGTCAGCCGGTCAGCAATCAGGCCTCCCGTGCACGATTCGGCAACGCTAATCGTGAACTTTCGCTCCGTCAAGAGTTTTCCGACGATGTGTTCCAGTTCTTCCGTGTCGGTTCCATAGATATATCGTTCTGCTTTCGACCGTATTTTGGCTTCAATATCGTGAACATACTGCTCTGCCCCCTTGCGTGAGGTTGCACGCACTGTAATTCTCAATCGTACCCCCATCGCGCTGGGGAGATACGCAAGCGTGGCCCCGGAATTCTCGGAAAACAAATCCTGGACATCGCCGATCTGCTCGGCGAGAAGTGATTCGGCGATTCCCGTTGTCTTCAATGTCCGGTGCACGATGCATACTCCGGTCACTTTGTCCGCGAAGTAGGGGACGACGAATTCATCGATCATTCCCTTCATTTCACCTGGCACTCCTGGCATCACGATAAGGTACTTCTTGTCCCGTTCGAAAAGATAACCAGGTGCCGTGCCAAAGTGATTTTGAATTACCGTACAGCCTCGCGGTACGAGGGCTTGTTCTTCGTTCCGCTTGATCAGGGCGATATTGCGCTTTGCAAATCGTTGCGTGATGTTGTCGAGTGCTTCCTGGTTTACGACGAGTTCCGTCTTGAAAAACTTGCACACGGCGGCTCGTGTGATATCGTCGTGTGTGGGTCCCAATCCGCCCGTCACCGTGACGATGTCGTGTGTCTCGAGAGCTTTTTGGAATGCATCTAGGATGGCGGTTTCGCTGTCACCGACGGTCGTCATCGTATCGACAAAAACTCCGACAGTGTTAAGCTGGCTTGCGATGTACGCCTGGTTGGAATTGACAACCTGGCCTATGAGTAGTTCATCCCCGATGGAGATTACTTCGGCTTGAATTCCCATGTCAGCAATATAGTCCGGAAAGTTGCAATTTCACAATTGATTAAGAGACTCTCCCGGATTCGTTTGAACGGGAGGTCCTTTAGATGAATTGTCTGAACAAAGGAATTGAAAAGACAATTTGGAGGATTAGATTGGTGTAGAAGGCAACGACGACATCATCCATCATTATGCCAAATCCCCCTTTGGCTTCATCGAATTTTTTTGCGGGAAACGGCTTTAGGATGTCAAGTACTCGAAAGATGAAGAACCCGACTGTCGCGACGACGATGCTCTTTGGAAGCAAGAACAACGAGAACCACATCCCGAGGACTTCGTCGATGGTAACCTCCGCCGGGTCGTGGCCATAACGAATCTCCATAATGTCCGCGGCTTTAATGCCGGCCAAAAATACGATGACCGAGGCCGACATGATATAGTATGGCTGTTCGAATCCCGGGATGAAATAGATCGCCAGACCAACGAGACTTCCGACAGTGCCGGAAGCGATGGGGGAGTAGCCGGAAAAAAGGCCGGACGCAAAGGCTTTCACGAGGAACGACGGTTCAGCCGAACCCCGCGATGAACCGTTATTCGGACTCTGTGATTCGACTGGTAACGTCATAGAGTTCTCGAAGTGTCTTTCGATTTCCAGTCAAGTACAAAACGCCTGTCCACACAGTGATCACCGCTATGCACACCATCATGAAATAGATGAGGGTGGGATCAAGCATGGTATTCATGACGCTGCGATACGGCATTAAGCGGACCACATCGCGACCCACATAGAGAAGAAGGATGTAGAAGAGCACTACGAACTGGAGGAACGTCTTCGTTTTCGCGAGTTTGGAAGTGTCGAACGGTTTGCCTTTGTATTCGGAAAACGATCTCAATATTGTGATCACGATGTCGCGGAAGACGATGACCCAAACAGTCCAGGCAGGAACAAGGCTAAGGTAGATGAATGAAATGAACGCAGACGAGGTAATAATCTTGTCCGCCAGCGGATCAAGAAATGTCCCCCACCGTGTGATATATCCCCAGCGCCGCGCAACCCAGCCGTCATACCAATCTGATAGAAGAGCGAGGAGGAACACAAAGATCGACAATTGGCGTGAGACTTCGTCCGCCGAAAAAAGCAACGCAACGAAGAGCGGAGCGAGCAGGATCCGCAGAAATGTCAGCTGGTTGGGAGGCGTGAAGAAATACTTCATTGTGGCGGTCGTGGAACGTCGTTGAGTGACGGAATCGCTACATCAATCTACAAAATTTTTTTATGTCAACAAGCTGCCCTTGAGCGAATGAACATTTTTTAACTGAATCGTCCTGCAAACGTTGAACAATTGCAGCGATGTTCATCATCGACTATCGTCTACAAAGTGCCCGTTTAGTGCCGAGGCATTCATTTCCTCGACTTCGGGCACTGAACGATATCAGCACCCCCTATCAATAAAAATCCCGCCAAAAGGCGGGATTTTTGAGTAAGGACATCTTCGTCTAGTCTCAATGCTTAAGCTGCTTTTCGCACTTTTCCGGACTTGATGCAGTTTGTGCAGACAGTAATTCGCTGTACGCTACCATCAACAATTGCTCTGACTTTCTGCAAATTTGGCATAAATCGTCTTGGCGATCTGTTATGAGCGTGACTCACGTTGTTTCCTGCCATCGGTTTCTTGCCGCAGATTTCACAAATTCTTGCCATTGCTTGCTCCAGTTAATACGGTGAGAAAAAATCTAAAACAATATAGCCAAGTATGGCAAAAGAGGCAAGCTTCATGTACCATTTTTTCTCGTTTGGCGGAAATGATGGACGAAAACCGTTTATTTGCTCGGCTCTAGTTTTTTGGTTATCATAACAACGCAGTTTTCGCTGCAGTATCGAACTTGCGGATTTTTACAAGCGGAGTCTGTTTGTTGGCGTCCTAAACTTATTCATCGCGGAATCATGACGGTTTTGGGTATCGAGACATCGTGCGACGAGACGTCAGCAGCGGTCGTGCGTGGAGGAACACTTCTCTCCAATGTGACCACCGTTCAACTGATCCATTCAAAGTATGGTGGGGTCGTGCCTGAGCTTGCTTCCCGGGCTCATCAGCAATTGATCGTACCGATGGTGGATGCTTCGCTCGCACAGGCGAACGTACGAAAAGATGAGCTCAATGCAATTGCCGCGGTATATGGTCCCGGGCTCATAGGCTCCATCCTCGTCGGTCTCAGTTTCGGAAAAGCGATGGCATTCGGACTCGGAATTCCGTTTGTGGGAGTAAACCATATGGAAGGGCATATTTTTTCCAATCTTATTGAAGACCCGAAACCGCCTTTTCCTTTCATGAATCTCACGGTTTCGGGGGGACATACGCAGCTTGTCCTGGTGAAAAAACCTTTTGACTACGAAATCCTCGGCGAGACCATAGATGATGCGGCAGGCGAGGCCTTCGACAAAGTAGCGAAAATGCTTGATATCGGATACCCCGGGGGACCACTGATTGACAAGTTCGCAGCGCTCGGGAATCCAAAAGCCGTCGATTTCCCACGGTCATTTCTGAACGAAGGGTCCTTCGATTTTAGCTTCTCCGGCCTTAAGACATCCGTCCTCTATTATCTCATGCGATCGGGATTCAAACAGCGAAAAGAAGACCTTGACGAAAAGTTCATTGCTGATGTCTGTGCAAGTTTTCAGGCCTCCGTGGTAGACGTGCTCGTGTACAAGCTGATTTCCGCAGCGCGAAAATTTTCGGTGAGCAATATTGCCATTGCCGGTGGAGTCTCCGCCAATACTGAACTTCGTCGAAAAGCGGCCGAGGCGGCCAGAGAACATGGATTCAGTCTGTTCATTCCAAAATTCGAGTATTGCACGGATAATGGTGCGATGATCGCAATGGTCGGTTACTATCGCATGCTGGAAGGATATCATGCCGACCTTGAACTGACAGCCGAACCCGGACTGTCTCTTTTGCGACGATCATAGAATATCTCATCTAAAACAAAGGCGTCGAGACAGCGTGAAGAAGCTTACCAATCAACAATTGCGCACGTGGGTTGTCCCTCCTGTCGGTCTGTTCCTAATCGTATTGTTCGTCCTCTATTATATATTTTGGATGCCGATTAGTCTGCCGGAGCCCGCGGGTAAAGTTGTTGCGATTCCTCACGGTGTATCATTCAAATCCGTCACCGATACACTCGAACGCAACGGGGTGATCAGAAGCCGGCTGGCGTTTCAGATTGCTGGCAGATTTCTGGGGTACACAAAATCAATCAAAGTAGGCAAGTACCTTTTCCATTCGGGGCTTTCGAATTATGACATTCTGAAGGATATCAACGAAGGAAAATCACGGGTAATATTTTCTGTCACAATACCCGAGGGATGGCGAATGGAAATGATCGCAAAGAGATTTGCCAGAGATCTCGGTGTGGATTCGGAAAAAATTCTTGCCTTGTGCAGAGACTCAGTGTATATAACGAGCAAAGGAATCCACGCAGCTTCCCTTGAGGGCTATTTGATGCCCGATACCTACAATTTCTACTGGCAGACCGATGAGTCGGAAATCGTCGACCGAATGGTCACAGGATTCAAGAATTTTTTGGTCGACAGTCTAAGGCAGCGCATTCGCGCATCCGAGATGACGCTTAACCAGATCCTCACCCTTTCTTCCATTGTGGAAGGAGAATCGGGTATCGATGCTGAGTTGCCGACCATCGCAGGAGTCTATCTCAATCGCCTCCGAAAGAACATGAAACTGGAGGCTGATCCGACGATTCAATACCTTCTGCCGAATGGACCGAGAAGACTTCGCTATGCAGACCTGCGAATCAATTCTCCGTATAACACGTACTTGTACCGTGGATTGCCCCCGGGACCGGTCAATAATCCGGGAAGGCAAGCAATTCTTGGCGTGCTCTATGCAGAAAGAAATCCGTACCTCTACTTTGTGGCAACGGGGGTTGGTGGCCATCATTTTTCGAAAACGTACAACGAACACCAACGCGCAGTGAACGTCTACAGAAAAGTGAGGAGAGAGATGCAGAGAAGTCACAAGCTGAGCGGCTGAAAATCACCAATGAAAACCTTCTCTATAGCCCTTAATATACTCTTGTCTCTAGGGTATGCCCTTCTCCTGGTATCCTGTGCAAATCAAATTCCGCCGCAAGGGGGACCGGTCGATACCACGCCTCCGAAAATAGTTTCTACGTATCCCGCTGAAAACACACTCCATTTCTCCGACAAACATCTTGATTTTGAATTCGATAAATATGTCGAGCATCGATCAGCCGAAGAGTCCATCTTCATATCCCCTCATATCGCTGACCTTGAATTCGACTGGAGCGGAAAAGAATTGGAAGTCACATTCACGGGAGGCCTCCGCAAGAACACAACGTATGTTGTAAACGTTGGAACCGATGTCAAGGATTTGCGATCGCCTCCGAACCGGTTGGCACAGGCGTACACATTTGCTTTTTCGACCGGCGCGGATATTGACAGAGGAGGGATCCGCGGTAAAGTATTCCCGGCGAAACCAGCCGATCATCCTGAAGGTGTCATGATTTTCGCGTACCAACTTTCCGGCATTAATCCGGACACCCTCGATCCGAGACGGCAAAATCCGGATTACATCACACAGACGGGATTGAATGGCGCATTCTATCTTCAACACCTCGCATATGGAGCGTATAGAATTGTCGCCGTCAGAGATGAATATCGCAATCTCTTGTATGATACCCAGATAGACGAATTTGGCGTCCCGGCTCGCGATTTCTTCCTTTCGGTCGCAGATACTCTGCAGGACGATGTTTTCATGCAACTGGGAAGGGAGGATACCACAGCTCCCCGTCTGGTAAAAGCGGATCCGCGGGATATGAATCATCTTTCCATTGAATTCTCTGAGCCCATCGACACATCGGCCGGTGCCCACATAGGCCTGTCCATTGTGGACACAATTTCCAGGAATCAGCTCAAAGTGTTCGCAGTATTTCCCAACCCTCCTTCTTCACTGTCGGCTTTTACGGTCGTAACAGCTGCTCAGGATTCAACCAAGGGCTACTCGCTGACGATCGACAACGCACGCGATCTCGCCAACAATCCGATTGACACAAAAGTGAATTCATTGGCCTTTACTGGCTCTGCGGCAGCTGATACACTGGTTCCGAGAATTGCATCGACAAGCATCCAGGATAGTTCGCGCGGGGTGATTCTTAATCCGGTGATTCAGATCCAGTTCACTGATGCGGTTCAACCTCAGTCGTTTGCAAAAGCGATTGTTCTTCGGGACACATCGGGGATGGAAGTCCCGTCT
>CAZOIM010000081.1:12380-14894 GCA_964579855.1 uncultured Ignavibacteriaceae bacterium
AAACCAAAGCGGGAATTTCTACATCGGGCAGCTCGAAGAAGGTCGTTACATTCTACACGCATTTAGAGATCGCAACCTCAACGGGAAGTACGATGCAGGGAGTCCCCATCCTTTCATAGGTTCCGAAAGATTCAACTACGCGTCCGACACTTTGAAAGTTCGAGCACGTTGGCCACTCGAAGGCGTGAGGATCGAATTGAAGTAAATTGACTTTCCTGCCATTTTTCGCTACAATTATCACACTTTTCTTCTCTTGGAACACAACTTGAGCCTGGGATGTTAAGAAATTACCTGCCCATCATAATGTTGATATCCGTTGCCGCTCTCTTTGGTGTCTTTATGGGCAAGATCAACGAGTTTGTTGGTCCAAAGCGTCCATCCGAAGAAAAGCAATCGACGTACGAGAGTGGCATGGAGCCGGTACGGACGGCGCGGGAGCGCTTTTCCGTAAAGTACTACATGGTAGCGATGCTCTTTATTGTATTTGATATTGAGGTAGTCTTTCTCTATCCCTGGGCTGTTTCGTATAAACACCTTGGATTCGCGGGTTTTGTGACGATGTTTGTGTTTATTGCGGTCCTCCTGATTGGCTATGTGTATGTGTGGAAGAAAGGTGCTCTGGAATGGGACTAGACAAAGCTTTAGGTGACAGTTTTCTCACGACGAAAGTTGAAGATGCCATCAATTGGTGCCGCAAAAATTCTCTCTGGCCGATGCCCATGGGCATTTCCTGTTGTGCCATAGAAATGATGGCATTTGCAGGACCCCGCTTTGACGCTTCAAGATTTGGCTCTGAAGTACTTCGATTCTCTCCACGTCAGTCAGACGTGATGCTCGTCGCCGGTACAACGACGTTTAAAATGGCCAAGGTCGTCCGGAAGATCTACGATCAGATGCCCGAACCCAAATGGGTCATCGCCATGGGTGCCTGCACATCGTCGGGTGGGATGTACAGAACCTACTCCGTGGTACAAGGTATTGATTTGTTCTTGCCCGTTGATGTCTATGTTGCGGGCTGTCCTCCAAGACCGGACAATTTATTGAACGCCTTGATGTTGTTGCAGAAAAAAGTACAAAATGGTGAATGCCGCGGTAACACGCCCTCCTACATCGGTGATTTCCATTCCACCCAACCAGCAACCGTGCCAGCGTAAGCATGGATAATCAGACCGTTCTTGAGCGGCTCAAAACTCGTTTCGGAGACGCAATACAGGAATCGCGGGAATTCCGCGGCGAGCTGACCGTCGTTGTTCCAAAAGAACGTATCGTGGATATTTGCTCTTTTCTGAAAAATGATCCTGATCTGTCCTATGACTTTCTATCCGATCTTTGCGGGATTGATATGTTTACTCCCGAAAAGAGGTTTGGGGTGATTTACAATTTTCTTTCGCTGAGCAACAGACATCGCCTCCGGGTGAAGACCTTCACCGAAGAAGATCACCCGAAAGTCCCCACCTTAACTGGGCTTTGGGGGACTGCAAATGCACACGAGCGGGAAACATACGATATGTTCGGAATTGTATTCGAGGGTCATCCGGACCTGAGAAGGATGTATATGCCCGAAGAGTTTGAATACCATCCGCTGCGAAAAGACTTTCCGTTGATGGGTATTCCAGGGTCTCTGTCGCTGCCTAAGAAGTAAGACAAGTCTATGGAAACAAGAGTTGATGAAGTAACACCCCGCTCCCGGATTCTGCAAGCCCTCGAAGACCAGGATACCAGCGTATCGTTCCTCGACCCCCTCGAATCCGAGATGATCCTCAATATGGGTCCGCAGCATCCCGCGACTCACGGAGTCTTGCGTCTTCTCGTCAAACTCGACGGAGAAACTGTCGTCGGATGTGTCCCGGAACTTGGGTATCTTCATCGCGGGTATGAAAAGCTTGCGGAAAATTGTACGTACCACGAATTCATTCCGCACACAGACCGGCTGGATTATATATCGCCGCTTTCGAACAACACCGCCTATTCAATCGCTGTTGAAAAGCTTCTTGGCATCGAAGCGCCCGTGCGGGCTCAATTCATTCGCACAATAATATCTGAACTCGCCCGTATCTCGTCTCACCTGCTTTTCCTCGGATCCCTGGCGATGGATGTCGGTGCCCTTACGGTGTGGATGTGGTCATTCCGCGAACGGGAAAAACTTTATGACCTGTTCGAAAACCTCGTGGGAGCTCGTTTCACGACAAGCTATACCAGGATCGGCGGGCTCGCACACGATTTGACTCCCGAAGTTGCCGCGATGATTCGGGAGTTCATCAATGCGTTTCCGGAAAATCTCAGGGATTGCGAACGACTGCTCAACCGAAACAGGATATTCATTGATCGATGTGACGGAGTCGGCGTCATCACGCGAGAGCAAGCGATTGATCTCGGGGTCACCGGCCCCACACTTCGGGCGAGCGGCGTCAATCACGACTTGCGGAAGACGATGCCGTATCTGCTCTATGAGAAATTTGATTTTGACGTTCCCATGTTCGAAGGAGGGGATTCTCTCGCGCGCTACTATCAGCG
>CAZOIM010000082.1:0-14516 GCA_964579855.1 uncultured Ignavibacteriaceae bacterium
CAGGACCAAAGTGGCTTCGGAGATCCGACGCTGCGGGATAATCTCACGCAACAACTCGTTGACAGGTTTACGAATGATAACACCCTGCAGATCGCAGATCGCAATACCGCCGATTCGATGCTCGAGGGGGTTATCGTCGACGTAGAAGATAAGCCTTCGGCCGTACAAGGGGGCGAACAGGTATCATCAAGACGAATCAAGGTCACCGTGCGAGCGACTTTTCAGGATCTCAAGCTTCGGAAAAGAATCTGGGAAAAGGATTTCTCCAATTGGGGCGACTACGCATCGGGGGGCGGATTGACTCAACGCAATGACGGTATTAATGAGGCAGTACGAAAACTCACAGAGGACATACTTAACGAAACAGTAGCAGGATGGTAAGACAACTATGATCATAGCAGCATTTTTCTTCCGCCAGGAAATCGTTCAGAACGCTTTCTTCTCCGATTTCGTCATGTATCTCTATTTCATTTCTCTTCTGATTCTCTTTGCGTTCGGAGCCCACGGCTTCGTTATGGTGTTCCATTATCTCAAACAAAGGAATGTCGAAGAAACGGTTCCCCCGTTCACTGTCGAACCGATCGTCACCATTCAGCTTCCCGTGTTTAACGAATTGTACGTTGTCGACAGACTGATCGACTCCGTCTGTGCGTTGGACTATCCCAAGGCGAAACTGGAAATTCAGGTATTGGACGATTCGACCGATGAGACCTATCAGATAGTCGAGAAGTCCGTCAAGCGCTACTGTCTGTTGGGCTACGATGTGAAACACATCCACCGAACCGACCGGAGTGGCTACAAGGCTGGCGCCTTGAAAAATGGTCTTGCAACAGCACGAGGAGAGTTCATCGCCATCTTCGATGCTGATTTTGTCCCGCGGCAGGAATTTCTCCAGAAGACTATTCCGTATTTCTATTCCGATCCGAAAATTGGACTGGTTCAAACGCGATGGGAACATCTGAACTGCGAGTATTCTCTCCTCACGCGAACACAAGCGTTCGCGCTCGATGGACACTTTGTCATTGAGCAGGACGTGAGAAACAAGGCGGGGTTCTTTATCAATTTCAACGGCACGGGGGGTATCTGGCGCAAAGAGGCGATCGTGGATGCGGGAAACTGGCATTCGGACACTCTCACGGAAGACCTCGACCTGAGTTATCGGGCCCAGCTGAAAGGATGGAAGTTCAAATACCTGAACGACGTTACTTCGCCGGCGGAGCTTCCTGCCGAAGTGAATGCACTGAAGTCGCAGCAATTCCGATGGACAAAGGGTGCCATTGAAACGGCCCGTAAAATTCTTCCCGAGGTATGGAAATCCGACATCCCGTTCCGCGTGAAAATTCATTCAACGTTTCACCTGACGAATAACATTGTGTTTCCGTTCATCCTGCTCGCTGGCATTCTCAACGTTCCGCTGATGTTTATCAAACAACAGGGCGGACACGATCTCTACTTCGCGTTGATGTCGGTATTCGTCCTGGCGTTTGTTGGATCGTTTCTGTTCTATTTGTATTCACAAAAATCCGTGTACACAGACTGGAAGAGGAGAATTCTTCTGTTTCCGTTGTTTATGGCGGGAAGCATGGGATTTGCTGTGAACAATTCGCGGGCGGTATTCGAAGGGCTGTTCAAACGGAAAAGCGAATTCATTCGCACACCGAAGTATGCGATCAATACGAAAAAAGACTCCTGGGCTGGTAAGAAATACGTCGGATTGAAGATCGGATGGGTTTCCATTGTCGAAATGCTGCTCGCGGTGTATTGTTTCTTCGGCGTAATTTCCTCATTATATTATATGCAATTCGCGGCGGTACCGTTCCAACTGCTGTATTTTCTCGGATTCTTTCTTGTCTCATTGTTGTCAATCAAGAACGCTCTCGAAGCAAGGAAACTGAGACAACTGTAATCGCGTATGGCTGAAGTTCAACAACAGAAAATAGCGGCGCTCGAAAAGAAAGTCGGGAGCGGCGGAAAATCGCCACTCTTTGCACAGCTTGCGAGTCTTTACGTACAACAAGGCAAGCCGACAGAAGCATTACGCTTGTGCGATGAAGGATTGGCCGTGTTTCCACACTACACGACCGGCCACCTGATAAAGGGGAAAGCACTACTCGCCCTACAGATGAATGCTGAGGCACGCCGCGAATTTGAAATGGTTGGCGATTTCCTTCCCGCCAATGAGATGGTTGCCTTCATCCTCTCGAACATCCAGTCCGGTGAAGGAGAAATGCTTGCATCACCTTCCGTTGAACCGGCAATTGTTGCACCAGCCCCTGCAGCATCCCAAACGATAACGGAAAACACGGTGGCGCCTCCTCCGGAAGAGCCTATGCAAGGATTCTCCCCACCTGATGCAATCGCACCAACGCAACCCGCGAATCTCTTTGAGGCCGCCGGACAAATACAACAATCAGTTGAAGACCCGTTCGGTTTTGGAAGTGAGCCGGCATCTGAGACAACAGCGCCTGCGGACAATACAACCGCGGAAGAGAACCCAAATCCATTCGGAGGATTTCCAGGTCAGTCGGAAGTTTTGGAATCTCCAGCGGGACTCTCAAAAGATGGTGAGTCGCAGTCGGGGAGTATTTTTGATTTCCCCTTCCAATCGCAAGAGGCGCCGCCTGTTGCGCAGGGGGAGGAATCGTTCGAGGCATTTGCTGTGCGTATGCGCGGAGAACTCGCGGGTGAAAACACAATGACGCTTGAAAGCTATTTGGCCGCGGCGGCCACCGATCAGGTGCCGATACAACAGGACCCTGTACACAAATCGAGTGAAACGATTGAGAATCTTGCTGAAAAGCTCCAGTCGGCAAGGAAGATTACACCCGTTATCAATCTCTCAACGAAGGCCACAATTCCAGCGAGTGAGACAGATACCCCTGCGAGCACCGGCTTTGTTACGCCGACGTTAGCTGAGATCTATGCTAAACAAGGCTGGTACGATGATGCGATCAAGGCGTATAGGACGCTGTGCATCAACAAGCCCGCGGAAAAAGATCGCTTCGAAAAGCGTATCGCGGAATTGGAAGAGTTAAAGAAACAACAAGGATAGTATTCCTTCGATCGCTTGTCGCCAGACTCCAAATGGGACAGACGACTCATCCTCTTGACTCCGCTACAGAGACTTTCCGCTATCAAAATCTCCCGTCATCGGGGTCTCACACTTCCCACCCCCGTCACTGACTGTTGTATGATCTGAGGACTTCCTGCATACACGATGGATCCTGTCCCAGCGATAATCGCATCGAGTCTGGATGTGGCATTGACCTCGACGGTTCCAGATCCTGAAATAAGTGTGGAACAACGGGAAGCAACGAGGTCGAAATTGTGGACACTTCCTGCACCGATGATCTCCACCTGCTCAAACGTTGCTGTCCCACTTAACGTAATTGTTCCCGCTCCCGTAATTCTGCACAAAATCGAATCCGTCTGAATCGGGCCCGTTGCCGTGAAGTCCGCTGTCCCAACCGATTCCAGTCGATTGATGGCTTTCATCGACGCATATACTTTGACCGTAACGTTGTTATAGGAACCATTGTCCAGTCCCACGATGAGGTTGCCGCCATTCACAACGGTCCCTACGTGGTCAATGATGTTGTCATCTGAAACTATGCTAAGCTGTTCGACTGTATCCTGGGTGATAGTGACCTTCGCGAAATTCGTTACCTGTATTCCACTGAATGTTCCTGCAGTCCGTACCTGTGTGACGAGTTTGCCCGAACCAACGATCTGGTTGTTGTTGACGACCGTATCGTTATCAAAGCAGCCAACCATGACAACGGCTATAAGTGTCATTCCGAGCAGAGAAAGTCTAGTACAGTACGTGGAAGTCATTTTCGTTCCTTTCATAAAATGAAACAATTCAAAATCTCTGGTGACATTCAATGAATTTCGATTATCTGTCTAGTCACGGGGCCAAAAACAATAATGGCGAAGTGATCAGCAACTCAAGCCTTCACCTCGCCACTTCGTTATAAATCGGATTCGGATTTTTCGTCGACGCTTATCAGGAATTCGTATTGAAGCGCGACAAGATTCAATCACCCTATACGCCTACTTCATAGCAATGTTACTCACGTGTGCTCACAAAACATATTGTCTGCGTCACAATTTCTCAACGTTGAGAAAAACAATAATCAAGGTGGCCGAGACCTTAAGAAATTGGCATTCGCGTGTTGTTCGTGTGTTTCAAATAAAAGAGGGAGTGATGGTGGGCAAGGAGTGGCACAGAACAACGAATACGTTTACAACTTCGATCCATCGTCTCCATTCCTTTCGAAGAGATTCCTTATCTGTTGGCATGAAAACTTGTCCCGAACGAAGCGACACAAGATCTTTGGGAAATCGATTCAATTGATGCGAGGCAAAGTCTTTGTCAAAAGGCTGCGGAGGATCTTCCAATACAGCTATCCAGCAGGTTTCATCTGGTAGGCCATAGCTTCAAGGGCAACAATGCGATTCTTCATCGGTGGGTGTGTTCCAAACAACTCTGCAGCAAACCCTTCCTTTGCATTCACCGTTCTTCCCAGAGGGTCGACAATGCACAGATGGGCGGCACCTCGCTTGATCGAAGCGGTTGGAGCGGTTGCGTTCTCAAGCTTCGTGAGTGCGTGGACAAGCCCCATTGGATTGCGGGTCAATTCTGCGCCGGAGGCATCGGCCAGGTATTCGCGTTTGCGTGATACTGCCATCGCCATCAATTGACTAATCAACGGCGCAAGGACGATGCCGATGATCCACAACGCCAACATCAGGAGGGCAATCGGACCACCGGAACCTCCGCCTGAACTCCTTTTGCCTCTTCTCCCACCACCCCAGAATAATCCACGTCTTGCCCAATCAGAAAGCAATAAAATTGATCCCATCATTGCGGCAATCACCGTCATAAGACGAATATCGTAGTTACGAATGTGACTCATCTCGTGGGCAACAACTCCCTGCAATTCTTCCCTGTTCAGTGAGTCAAGAAGACCTTGCGTTACGGCGATCGAGCTGTTCTGCGGATCTTTGCCGGTCGCAAATGCGTTGGGGTCAGGATCGGGGACAACGTATACTTGTGGGCGCGGCAAACCAGAAGCGATGCTCATTTCATCAACAACATTCAGAAGCTGTTGATGCGACGGATTGTTCGGGTCGGCGGGAATTGCGTTCGTTGAAGTCAGGACTGCCTTGGCGCCGCTCCGCAGGCTCCACGAAGCTGAAAGCGATCCAACACCGAGTGCAATCACCGTTCCAAGAGGAAGAAATAAATCTTGTCCGATCGTACCAAGATAAAAAGCATCGAAGCCGAATCCGATGAACCCAAGGAAGAGGACAAACACGATCATGACAGCAAATGTTGTCTTCTTGTTGTGCTCTTGCTGTTCGTAAATATTTCGTTGTTGAGCCACCGTCAAGCCTCGTCAAATGAAAGAACGTATACCCTTCAGCATCCTCCTTCCAGGAATCTGGCCGATGACGTCGGAATCCAGACCTACTTCTTCAGGGATAAATCAACATTCGGAACTGCACGTTCCGTATCAACGTTGATCTCAAAGAGTTCGGACGTCTTGAAGTTGAACATCGCTGCGATGATGCTTGCAGGGAATACCTGCTGGGCAATATTGAATCTCGTGGCAATGTCGTTATAGAATTGTCGGGCAAAGGAGATCTTATTCTCCGTGCTGGTCAGCTCTTCCTGGAGTTGTTTCACGTTCTCGTTCGACTTTAACGTCGGATAATTCTCAACAAGGGCGAATAACTTGTTCAATGCACCGGACAACATATCTTCCTTCGCGGCGGACTCAGCGATTCCCTTTGCTGAAATTGCTGCGTTGCGTGCCTGGATGACTTTTTGAAGCGTATCCTGTTCAAATTCCATTTGTCCTTTGACCGTTTGCACGAGATTCGGAATCAGATCGTGTCTTCGCTTCAGCTGCACATCTATCTGTTTCCAGCCATTCTGCACCTGATTGCGGAGTGTAACAAGCCCGTTGTACTTGGCGACGATCCAAAAGAGAAGCACAACGGCAGCGGCGAGCAGAACATAGAAGAAAATCATAGGGACTCCTTTCGAGGGTTCGCACCAAAGTAAGACACGGGAAGTCAAGATTCAATGAGTAATGAGTTCGTGAGACGGAATTTTTTCCTTTGTCCAAATCCATGGCGTGTTCCAATTATTGAGAATCGTGAAGAACATTCTTCGCGCGCGTTCGCTTGCTCTTACTAGACCGAATCCATAACTTTTGTTCGACGGTGAATTGATTCTTCTATGCTTGAAAAGATTCGACACATAGGATCAAGAGGCAAACTGGCATCGGTGCTCGTCTTGCTTGTTATGCTGCCAGCGATATTTTATTCGGTGTACGAATTTACGACGCTCACAAGAAGCGAGGCACTGATAGCAGATATTTATCGTCAACAACTGGATGTGGTATTATATTCGCTCAATCAGTACGCTTGGGACGTCGCGGATAGTTGGGCGAATTCGATCAATAGTAGCTTTGAGACTGGCCAAACATCGCGTGGGACTTTATCTGCGTTCTTTGGGCCATTTCTTGAAGAAAACTCGGGGATTCGGAGTGTATTTCTGACGGACAGTTCTCTTTCCCTCGTGCAAGTATTCTCACCCAAGGTACGGATCAGTCTTGAGCAGAACCCTGGCAGCGAAGAGATTATGTTCTCACTCAAACAACAGAACGCTACGCTCGAACGACTGTTCAAGCTTCAAGCCTCAGGATACAGGAAAATTGATCCGATCCTCATCGACATAACAAGCGCTGGGACGGCTCTGGCTCTCGTCTTCATAACTGGTGGACAAGTCCGGGACCACCGCATTGTTGGTATCGTGATCGATGCCGAGCGATTCATACGCGATATTCTGGGTCGAAAGATGAACGAAGCCGCGGGCGACAATTTCGTCCTCTCGGTCAATCGAAAACACTCAACGCAGATTATCTATGCTACCGGCGAACAATCACAGCAGGGGGCGCGTCAGACGAAAGACCTCTGGTTATTTCCCGATTATACAATCGGGATTCGTCTTCGCGGGCAGACAATCGATGAAGTTGTTCGTGCGCGTTTTTATCGTAACCTGTTGCTGATTGGATTGCTCAATGTGGTCCTTATTGCAGGTGTGTGGGTTGTTTACCGGACCGTCCGACGCGAAATGGAGCTCGCGCAACTGAAATCGGACTTCGTATCCAGTGTTTCTCACGAAATCAAAACACCGCTCGCACTTATCCGCATGTTTGGCGAAACACTTCAGATGAAACGAGTACGCTCGGAAACGAAGAAACAGGAATACTACGACACTATTGTGCAGGAAACAGAAAGACTGACGAGGCTCATCAACAACATCCTGAATTTCTCAAGAATGGAGGCCGGAAAGAAGGAATACTTCTTTGAGTCAGCCGATTTGAACGCAATAGTGCGCGATGTTCTGAAGAACTACGGCACACATCTCGAAAACGAAGGGTTCACGGTCTCAGTAAATACCGATGCCCCACTTCCCCCCATCAATGCAGATAGTGGCGCCATTGCTGAATCGCTGTTGAACATCGTTGACAATTCGGTGAAGTACAGTGGTGCAAGGAAACATCTTAAGATTCACACTGGTCGTGACGAAAGAACGGTCTACGTTGAAATTGAAGATCTCGGAATCGGCATTGACCCTTCGCTACAGAAAAGAATATTCGAGAAGTTCTATCGCGTTTCGACCGGGTTGGTGCAGGAGACGAAAGGAACGGGGCTTGGCCTGACACTGGTCAAACATATTATGGACGCCCATAGGGGAACGGTTACGCTGCGCAGCGAGCCGGGGAAAGGTAGTGCATTTCGATTGTCGTTTCCAACGTTTTCCAATGAACAGACGTAAATTCCGGGGACGAATATGATAAAAATACTTCTGGTCGAAGACGAATCGAAAATGCGGCAGGTCATCAAAGACAATTTTGAACTCGAAGGATATGATCTCGATATTGCCGGAGATGGCAAAATGGGTCTTCAGAAGCTTCTGGAAAATTCGTATTCCCTTGCGCTGCTGGATGTGATGTTGCCGCAGATGTCCGGGTTCGATGTGTGTAAAAAAGCACGGGAACACGGAGTCGCTACGCCTGTGATTTTCCTCACGGCCAAGGGAGAGGAGATTGACAAAGTGCTCGGCCTTGAACTTGGGGCGGATGACTACATTACCAAACCGTTTGGTTTGCGCGAGCTTCTTGCACGTACGAAAGCCGTGCTTCGGCGAACCGAAGGAATGACGGGTGGACCCACTGAAACCATGAAACTGGGAACTATTGAAATAGATTTTAAGACCTATACTGCCAGCCGGGCCGGCGTAACGCTGCAGATGACGCCGAAGGAATTCGAATTGTTGAAATTCTTATGGCAACATCGCAACCAGGCGGTAAGTCGCGACCAGCTCCTGACCAATGTTTGGGGATACGACGAGTCGCTGAGCACTCGAACCATTGACAATTTTGTTCTGAAATTACGTCAGAAACTTGAAGAGAATCCCGCCAACCCGAAGTACATCATTACTATTCACGGTTTGGGCTACAAGCTCATCGCTTGATACCGCCCTCTTCGCACGTTCACGGTCATTGCCACGGTTTTTCCATCCTTGACCGTTACAATTACTTACAATTGTTGACCCAACCTTCACATCTTTGAAACATTGAGGCCGTACCATAATGTGTAGTCGAACTCACCATTTCAAAGAACATTATGTCGGAGGTCGTCATGAAAGCATACAAGGTGTTGATATCAGGTCTGATCCTTGTGTCGATTCCAGTACTTGCACAAGGCAAACAGCCGTCGTCACGGCACGATTCCCCAAATTCAGCAACCATATGGACATACAACGATGAGTATATCCAGAAAGCCATCAAGAATTACGAGGCTGCATTGAATTCCTCGAACGATGGTGTCGTAGAATCTGCTATCGCTCACGTTACTTTCATGAGAATCGATTTGCCCAAGACGGATCTGAAAAAAATCGAGGCCACGCTGACGAACCTCGCTGAGGCTGGCAGAACGCCAGTGATCCGGTATAAAGCATATCTTGCGAGCATCGTATTTGAGAGTCCCTCGACATTTGCGAATGCTCTGAAGACAGATGCCGTTGAAAGCGATCAGTTCTTTTCGGTAATTGCTTCAGAGGTTCAAAGAACGCTTCTTGGCCAGAACATGAAATAGGATCATGCTGGGATCGTGCTCTGCAAACGAAGTCAATTGCTGAACTCATGTCGAGAATAATCTTGTTCAATAAATGTAGAAAGCCGACGTCATGTCACGAACCAAAATAGCCACACTCACTCTAGTGTTGTTCCTACTGGCTTCATTCCAGGTGATCCAAGCGCAGGGGATGAGAACCCTGCTCAATCTTCGAGGTCAGTGGAAGATTGAACTGGGTGACGAAATGAAATGGGCGGATCCAAAATTTGATGATACCAAGTGGGATAAAATCAGAGTGCCGAGCCCGTGGGAGGATGATGGATATCCCGGATACGACGGATATGCCTGGTACCGGAAGCACTTCACTGTCGACAAAGAGATGAAAAATGATGTGATCTACCTTCAAATCGGCTACGTGGATGACGTGAGTGAGGTGTATTTGAATGGGCATATGGTCGGATTCGAGGGACAGTTTCCTCCCAATTTTATTACGGGGTACAATACCACCAGGCCGTTTCGCGTACCGCAACAATACATCAACTACAATGGTGACAACGTGATAGCGGTTCGCGTTTATGATCAGCGATTAGCCGGAGGCATTACACACGGAAGCGTCGGGTTGTTCGAGCCGAGAGATTATCTCGCACCGGACTATGATCTTGCCGGAACGTGGAAGTTTAAGACGGGGGACAATGATTCGTGGAAAGACCTCGATGTATCCGATGGCGCTTGGAACAACGTCATAGTTCCGGCCTATTGGGAAACACAGGGTTTCAAGGACTATGACGGATTTGGCTGGTACAGAATGAAATTCAAGGTCCCGGACAATCTCATCGGAGAGCGACTCATCCTATTGGTTGGCAAGGTCGACGACTATGATGAAACGTACTTGAATGGAAAACTCATAGGACATACGGGCAGAATGAGAAAGAACTTTGATCCGGATGATCGGGGTAATGAATATGCTCAGCTCCGCGCCTATACTATTCCACCAGAACTCTTGGTGTCCGGACATGAAAACATTCTTGCGGTGAAAGTAGAGGATGTGTACATGCACGGAGGAATCTACGACGGGCCCATAGGATTGATCACGCGGGAGAAATACCGGCAATGGAAAAGAGACAACGAGGACCGATGGAATCCTTTCGACTGGTTTCGCTGACCCAGAGTACGTTGCAACGATCCCCGATAATTGAAAAACCCCGTTCCTTCTAATCGAAACGGGGTTTATCGTTTTACGAACCTCAGAGTTGCTGAATTCCTACTTCGTTTGTTCCTGCACCTTTATCGCATTGACGAGTTTCGTCAACCTTGATTTCTGATTTGAAGCCTTGTTCTTGTGGATGACGCCCTTTGCGGCAATCTCGTCAAGGTATTTGACAGTCGTCCGCAATACTTTCGCAGCTTCATCTTTTGTCTTGGAACTTCGCACTTTCCTGATGAGGGTCTTCATCCTCGTAAGCGCTGCCTTGTTCCTTATGGCTCTTTGGATATTCTGTCGTGCGCGCTTAACAGCTGATTTGTGGCGTGGCATTCACATCTCCTTTTTCTCTTGAATTTCAAACTCCAATGTATCAAGATAGCAAAGAATGCCCTAAAACTCAAAGCATTTCTCTTCAAATACGCAGCCCCTATGAATGATTCATCAACTCTTCGAGAAATGAATCGATGATGAATGCGGTAGCCCCCCAAATTTCGTACTCACCAAATCGGAAGGAATAGACGTCACGGGTCTTACCTTCGCGTACGATACTGACAACCTTCTTGTTATTGGGGTCCTGAAAGAATGCGAAGGGCGCCTCAATAACAGACGTAACCTCCTTTTTGCTCAGTATCAATGGTGGGAGAGAATCCAGGAATCCTACAACTGGCGTGACGACGAATCCTGTGGGAATTGTGATATCGTTGAACACGCCGACAACGTGAATCCGATCACGAGTCAGACCGATTTCCTCTTCAGTTTCTCGGAGCGCAGTGGTCACAATGTCCAAATCTGTTCTGTCCACAGCACCGCCGGGGAAAGAAATTTGTCCCTTGTGATGCTCAACGTCATCGGTTCGTTTTGTAAGGAGGAAATATGGTTCGTCCTCTTTTTCAAATATTGGGACCAACACGGCAGCCCTGGTTAATCCAGTATCCGGCAATTCAATCCGAGGAAATGATTCAAAAAAGGCGAGGAGTTGTTTCCGGAATGAGTTCATGGATGTCGTTCGCAACCCAAGAATATATATCGCAGCCGAGGGACCCCGCATTATACGAATGCAGTGACGGATTGCATTGTCCAGAGCGGAGACGCGGAAAACTCGGCCTCATTTGGCCGAACCAAGCATCTAGATAGTCGAGAGTGCTTCTTCAAAGTCTCCGATCAGATCTTCGATACCTTCCACGCCGACAGAAATTCGTATCATGCCGGGTGTTACGCCGTGTCGCTTCAGTTCATCGTCGGTCATAAAGACGTGCGAGGAATAAACCGGAATGCTGACGAGCGTCTCAACTCCTCCGAGCGACATCGCATTGACTGCAATCTTGAGATTGTCGCAGACCTTGGCTGCTGCCTCAACCGGCGCAATCTTCTTCGATGGTTTTACTTCAATCGTCACCATGCCGCCAAACCCTGACATCTGTTCCTTGGCCAGTTTATGTTGTGGGTGGGAGGAGAGTCCAGGATAAAGAACGCGATTCACTTTCTTGTTTTTTTCGAGCGCCTTTGCCAACGTTAACGCATTTTTGTTTTGGCGTTCCACGCGAAGTTCGAAGGTCTTGAGGCTTCGAAATAGCAAATAGGCTGCAAATGGATCGGCACACCCTCCATAGTGTTTCGCAAGGCCTCGAACTTTCGAGAGGTACTCCGATTTGCCGAGCACGACTCCGCCCATAACATCGCTGTGACCCCCAAGATACTTCGTGGCGCTTTCGGTTATAACATCCACGCCGTACGGGAATGGATCCTGATTAAGGATGGAGGCAAACGTATTGTCGATCATCACGGTGATTTTCTTGCCGACCTTTTTTTCCGCGATTCGTGTTTGCCGAACGATCTCCGCCATATCGACAAGGGAAAGCGTTGGGTTTGTGGGGGTTTCAAAATAGACAATCGTCGTCCTCGGAGTGGCAAGACTTGAAATCCTGAAAAGGTTTCCAGGATCGAGAAAGTGGACCTTAATGTTCTGTTTGGGCAATTCATCCCGGAAGAACCGGTATGTGCCGCCATACAAAGCCGGCGTGCTGATGATTTCATCGCCGGCTTTTGTTATTGCGAGAATGGCTGTGGATATTGCCGCCATCCCGGAAGAAAAGAGTGCTGCCGATTCCGCTCCTTCCATAAGTGCGAGTTTTGTTTCAACGTCGTGCACTGTCGGGTTGTGATACCTCGTATACACATATACCGACGAATCACCTTTCGCATAACGGACAGCATCCTCCGATGAGTCAAACCGGTAGTTCGTGGTTTGATAAATCGGAAGCGAAACGGGGCCTTTGTACGCATATAATTTGTCGCCGTGTATAGCTCTGGTGGAAAGTGAAAGCTGCGTCTTTTTCATGATTATTGGAGAGTATGATTGTTGGCTGCTGTTCTCGTGACTGAGGAAAAGCCCAATCAAGATCGTGGAAGAAAAATAGACAAAAGGGAGAAGGAATTCAATCGAAGGATAGTTGCCTCAGGCGTGAAACTTGAGTATGTTCTTCCTCGTGATGACTCAAGAAAGACAAAACAGAGTTCGGTACGGCATAGTAGGTTTCGGAGGTTTCGCTGAGCGCGCGATAATGCCTGCAATTCGGGCATCGGCAAACTCGGAGCTGGTCGCTATACAGAAACGTTCGCTTTCAGCCGCGAAACTCAAGGCAGACGAGCATCACATTCCTCTCGCGTTCAATTCGGTCGAAGAGCTCGTTCATCACGGCGACATCGATGCGGTCTTCATCACATCGGCCAATTCGCAACATTGCCCGGAGACTCTCGTCGCCGCCAAAGCAAGAAAACATATTCTGGTTGAAAAACCGATGGCTCTGAATGCGTCCGAGGCAAAGAAAATGATCGATGCGTGCAAAAAGCAAAGGGTGAGGCTGATGGTCGGGCACATGGTCCGATTATCCCCTCTGACCCTTCGGATCAAAGAACTAATTCGATCAGGCTCAATTGGAAAAGTGACTTTCGTAAAAACAGAATACATGTATGATGGACGGACCAGCCGGAGAGGTTGGCTGCAGGATATTCGGATCGCAGGTGGAGGCCCGCTTTTCGACATCGGAGTTCACTGCCTTGACACTATTAAGTCTATTCTGGATGCGGAAACGATATCTGTGTCAAGCCTTCTTGAGCCAAGACCTACAAAGACGAGAACCGAGTTGACCGCCGAAGTTGCTCTACGGTTTCCTAAAGGAATCCTTGCTTCGATCTACTGCTCCTTCGCCGCCCCTATACGACGGTCCATGATTGAAGTCATCGGAACAGAAGGGACCCTTTCTGCTGTTGATTTTACACTGGGGAACAAAACAATTGCGTTGACGGTAATACGAGGCTCGCAAGGTTCAGAAGGGGAGACACGAACAGAAATGATCAACGTACCGAACCTCTATGTTGAAGAAACAACTCACTTCTCATCCTGCATCCTCAAGGACATGAAACCAGAAATTCCCGGTGAGGTAGGCCTATCCAATCAGAAGGATTTGGACAAAGCAATGAGAATGATTCGGAGTTGAGGTTCAAACGCGAAAACATGCACTACGCGCCAGGATGATGGGATTGATGGCGTGGCTGGCGCACTACTTCTTTTTACCACCGGATACAAGTCTCATCATCTCCTTTACTGCACGCTCCAACCCGACGAAAAGTGCCCGAGTAATCACGGCGTGGCCAATGCTGACTTCATCAATATCTTTGATGTCGGTAATGCGAGAGACGTTGCCGTAGTCCAGCCCGTGTCCTCCATTGACAGTGAGACCCAGTGACTTGCCAAGCTTCGCCATGATCCGGATCCTGTCGAGCTGTAATTTCACTGCGCGATCCGATCGTGCATTTGCGTACTCGCCCGTGTGGAGTTCAACCATATCGGCGCCAATCTCCTTCGAGGTTTCAAGCTGCAATTGAACCGGATCGACAAACAGACTTACCGCAATCTTTCTTCTGTGAAATGATTTGATCACGTCGGCTAATCTTCCCTTCTGTAAAACGACGTCGAGGCCCCCTTCCGTAGTCAACTCTCTTCTTTTTTCGGGTACTAGCGTCACGAGATCCGGCTTCACATCGAGCGCAATGTCTACAATTTCATCCGTTGCGGCCATCTCCAGGTCGAGCTTTGTTGTGATGGTCTTTCTTAACTGTCGCACATCGCTGTCCCGTATATGTCTTCTGTCTTCAC
>CAZOIM010000083.1:0-14475 GCA_964579855.1 uncultured Ignavibacteriaceae bacterium
TAATTGATGGCAGTTGTTTGAACGCTAATTGGAGCGCATTCCTTTGGAAAAGGATTAGCTACTTTTTCATCCTCTTGCGCTATTACGGTTAGCATATTCTTTTGCTAACCTTCCTGTAAATTCACATTCACCACAGACGAAAGAAGTGCATCATGGCACGAAAAACTCCTCCGCTGTTCGAACGCTTCAAGAAGCATGCAACCGAACTTGTCAAGAATCCCGGCAAGGTGCTTGACGAATTGGCAAAAGCTGATGAAAAGGCTGAACAACAAGGGAACAAGGTCAAGAAATTCAAGGAAGACTTGAAAGTCTTGGTTCGCCTGGTCCGATCGTGGGCGAAAGGCGAATATAAGGACGTCCCTACATTCTCGATCATCCTTGCAATCGCAGCGATCGCCTACTTTGTATCTCCGGTCGATGCCATACCCGACTGGGTCCCTGTCGTCGGCTATCTTGACGATGCCGCCGTCGTCGGTTTCGTGATCTACTCAATCAAGAGTGATCTTGATGATTTCCGCGCATGGGAGAAAAAGAAATCTTGATCTGTTACTCGGGCATTCTTCAGAGTTGCGACCCGATCACGCAAATTTACGGGCATGCTTGTCATGGACGCCAGAGGGCTCCATCCAACCACAACCTACCAGTGCATGATCGGAAAAACAGGACGGCTGGACATTGGTACCATTGAAGGGGGCGTGCACATTATGAGGCGAACCTGGAACACTGTTAGAGCCCAACTTATTCTGCTGCTGATGTTCAGTATGAGGGTGTCGGCCTGTCCTGAATGTCGTGCACAGGTCAAGAGTGAAATTTTCGGCGCAAGTTTCGGGGCAAACCTTTTCATTGTACTACTGCCGATAGTTCTCATCGTAACATTCAGTATCGGATTATATCACGCTGATCGTATCACAGATAAAACCAGGAAGAGAGTGCCCAGATGACAATCGAGCGACGACGTAACCCATTAATCGCGGCCGGAATTTTGATGGGCGCTGGACTTGGCGGATTCCTGGACGGGATTATCCTGCATCAAATCCTGCAATGGCATCATATGCTTTCTTCGAAGTTACCGGCAAACGACCTTATCAGTCTGAAAGTGAATATGTATTGGGACGGGTTGTTCCACGCAGCCGTGTGGGTTATGACGGCAATAGGTCTTTTTCTTTTGTGGCGGGTAGGGCAGCGGAAGGATGTGCCATGGTCAGGGCGGACGTTTCTCGGCGCATTGAGTTGCGGTTGGGGGTCATTCAATATAGTTGAGGGCATTATAGACCATCAGGTATTAGGTATTCACCACGTTTACGAGTTCACGGCCGACAAGGTACCCTGGGATATGAGTTTTCTTGCCTTCGGAGTCATTATGGTGCTCATCGGATGGGTGTTGGTTCGGCTCGGAAGCTCCGATATAGCACTACGTGGCGAAGCGTCCTAACTCAGTCACCAATATAAAAGACGTATGCAACGCAAATCAGGACCGTGGATAATTCTCGTGTGGGGCGTTCTCCATTGTTTCATGAGCTCTGCCGTTGCTCAGGAGAATGTCGACATTAATCATTCTCTGGTTCTCGAGATTGGATTGGCAGGGAAATGGGATCTCAATAGACCTTCTTCTGAATTCGGCAGCACGCTTGCGATCGATGCAACGCTGATTGAACATTGGCTACAGCTGGAAGGAGGAGCCAACGTACTCCAGGCATCGGGTCACACCGAACTTGGATTTGATCTTCTATTCAAGAAACCCTATCTCTTGTCTCGCACCACCCAGATTATGATCGGTTTGGGACCTCAACTGGTGGACATATTCGGTGGCAATGGGCGTGGCATGTCCTATGGCGCGGAGGTCGTTCTCGACTTTATGTACTGGCCGACACCAAACGTGGGTTGGTATGCAGGGCCACGGTACAGCTCCACCTTCGGCGCGAGATCTGCACAAGCCTGGGGAGGAACTGCAGGCATATTGATTGGCGTACAATGATATTCAACGGCCACGCCTTCGTCGCTCAACCAAAAGTCTTGTGACATTTCGAAGAGAGGAATAGAAGAATGGATCAACTTCCTTCCGCGTTTTGGAGCGTCCCCCCGACGGAAGTATTTCAAAAACTCGAATCGAACAGCAATGGACTGACCAGTGATGGAGCCGCACAGCGGCTGGCTAGCTACGGCGCAAATATCCTGAAGCCCCGAAAGCGATCGGACGTGTTGACGCTCCTCGTTGACCAATTCAAAAGTCCGATCATTCTGATTCTTTTCTTTGCCATTGGTCTGTCATTCTTCCTGCATGACGCGATTGATGCCGTAATTATTCTTTCCATCGTACTCGTCAGCGGTTTGCTCGGGTTTTGGCAGGAACGCGGTGCAACGAACGCCGTGAAGAAACTGCTTTCCATCGTACAGATCAATGCGTCCGTTCTGCGTGACGGAAGCTCGAAAGAAATTCCCGTCGAACAGATTGTGCCGGGTGATATCGTCGTGCTGAACGCAGGTGATATCATCCCCGGTGATGCACTGATCCATGAATCCAACGATCTCTTCGTCGATGAAGCGGTGCTCACCGGTGAGACCTTTCCGGCAGAAAAGTTGGCCGCAGTGCTGCCTGCCGAGACACCGCTGGGTCAGCGGACAAACTCGTTGTGGATGGGAACTCACGTCGTAAGCGGCAGCGCAACGGCAGTGATTGTACATACCGGCAAAGAAACCGAATTTGGCAAGGTATCCGAACGGCTCAAACTAAGGCCGCAGGAAACGGAGTTTGAACGTGGGATACGACAATTCGGATATTTCCTTATGGAAGTTACGCTCTTACTGGTCGTCGCCATCTTTGCCATCAACGTGTATTTGGCGCGTCCGGTGCTCGACTCATTTCTTTTTTCTCTGGCTCTCGCCGTCGGATTAACACCGCAACTCCTTCCGGCGATCATCAGTATCAACCTCTCTCACGGCGCCAAACGGATGGCGAAGAACAAGGTCATCGTCAAGCGGCTCGCGTCGATAGAAAACTTCGGCAGCATGAATGTCCTTTGTTCCGATAAAACAGGCACGCTGACGGAGGGAATCGTACGCGTTCAATCAGCCCTTGATGCGGATGGTGCACCAAGCGACAAAGTCCTTCTTCACGCCTATCTGAATGCTTTTTACGAAACGGGATTTACCAACCCTATTGATGAAGCCATTCGTGCATTTCATCCGTTAGACCTCACGGGCTACCAGAAGCTGGATGAAATTCCGTACGATTTTCTCCGCAAGCGATTAAGTATACTGGTTTCCCACGGTGGTACTCAACTGATGGTGACCAAAGGTGCGCTGTCCGATGTCCTCAAGGTCTGTTCATCGGTGGAAACCGCGGGAGGCACGGTCGTCGATATTGCATCAGTGCGCGACCGGATCCAGCAGCACTTTGAAGAATTCAGCAGTAAGGGCTTTCGTACGCTGGGCGTTGCGTTCAAGAACACGGGATCAGCGTCACGCATCAGCAAGGACGACGAAGCGGGCATGACGTTCACAGGATTTCTTGTTCTCTTTGACCCTCCCAAACCGAAAATCATCGACACAATCCTCAGTCTCAAGAATCTCGGCGTTACGCTCAAGGTCATCACCGGCGACAACCACCTCGTAGCCGCAAGTCTCAGCGAACAGATGGGTTTTACGAACAGGCAGATCCTTACGGGACGAGACCTGGCCCAATTGAGCGATGCCGCATTGCTCGAACAAGTTGTGAAGGTCAACATCTTCGCGGAGATCGAACCCAATCAAAAGGAACGCATCATTGTTGCTCTCAAGAAGGCTGGCAATGTCGTGGGGTACATGGGAGACGGGATCAATGATGCCTCAGCGCTCCATGCTGCCGACGTCGGCATTTCCGTCGACAGCGCCGTCGATGTTGCAAAGGATGCAGCGGACATCGTCTTGCTTGAAAAGGACCTTGGCGTTTTGGTCGAAGGTGTGCGGGAGGGGAGGGCCACGTTTGCCAACACGCTCAAATATGTGTTCATGGCGACAAGCGCGAATTTCGGGAATATGTTCAGCATGGCTGGTGTATCGCTTGTCTTGCCGTTTCTTCCGCTGCTTCCCAAGCAGATATTGCTTACCAACCTCCTCACGGATTTTCCGGAGATGACGATCGCGACCGATAGTGTGGATGAAGAAATGGTCAATTATCCCCGACGTTGGAATATCAAAGTCATTCGCCAGTACATGATTACTTTCGGTATTGTAAGTTCGGTGTTTGATTTTCTTACTTTCGGAGCGCTCCTGCTCATCCTGCATGCTACTCAAGTTCAATTCAGGACCGGGTGGTTTCTTGAATCTGTGGTCTCAGCTTCTTTGATTGTGCTTGTGATTCGAAGCAGGAAGCCCTTCTACAAGAGTCGACCGGGAAAATATCTATTGTGGGCGACGCTTTCCATTGTCTTCGTGACACTATTGTTGCCGTTCACACCGCTTGCCGAGCCGTTTGGATTTACCCCGCTCCCGGTTGCTTTTTTGCTGCTCATTGCGCTCATTGTTTTGTTGTATGTCGTCACAGCGGAAATCACAAAGAAGATATTCTACAAGCACGTGATCCTGTGAACGTGACGAAGATGAGGAGGCGGTACTTCCCGTTCAAACACCAACCGGTTTACTTTTCAAGGAAATACTTCTTATGGTTGATATGTTGAGTAATAGTCCGATGAGTGTATGGAGGACCCGCGCGCTTACAATATCAATGCTTCGAAGGAGACCCGAAAAGTATAACCCCGCGAATTATGGATAACTATTGAACGGAGATGATGTCATGATTAAGAAGACCATGAAAGAGATTAAAGCCAGGCTAAAGCAGAAGGGGGCTGTAACGGACAAATCAAAAGCTGATTTGCTGACTCTGCTCTCGAAGCTCGAAACTGAAATCGATAAACTTTCGAAGACTCATTCTGAGCACGCAGAGAGCATTACAGGCTTTATCGAACGATCGGCGCACGAAGCCACACGGCAGAAGAAACAACCGCAATTATTGAAGATTTCCCTTTCGGGCCTCTCGGAGTCCGTAAAAGGGTTCGAAGCTTCACATCCTTCGTTGGTTGAGAACATTAACGAAGTGTGCACCGTTCTTGCGAACATGGGCGTTTAGTCAGCTTTCAGAAAACCAGATTCATCGCAATCGTTGGGTATACTCCGCAGGCATGTCGCTATGATTTCGAAAAAAATCGATCCTAAAAAGTCTCACGCGATGACGATGTCAGAAAAGGAGTGAAGACCCTTAGCTGACCCGGAATCGATAACGGCTGTCCACCTCCGAACTTCCCTGACGGACAATTTTCGAAATCTCAGAAATTTGTTTCTGCCTGCTCGCCCCTGATCGTAGATTGTCGCACTCAAAAGCCGTGATTGTCAAGTTATCCCGATGAATCGACAGTCATGGGGATGGCCGCGTCCAATCGCTACACGTGCTAAGAAGCCGACGTTCGTATAAAGGAGAACAAAACATACGCAATGCTTTACTATATTCTAGCACTACTCTTTCATAAGACAGGATGAACTAGTGATTCTTCATTCATACTCACCACAATTTGAGAAAACAGCCTATCGAAAAGTTACTGTGCGGTTGATCCCATTTCTGATCCTCTGTTTTGTTATTGCCTATATGGATCGAGTGAACGTAGGATTTGCAAAATTAGAGATGCAAAAAGATCTTGGTATGAGCGACACTGTTTACGGAATCGGTGCAGGGATATTCTTCCTTGGGTATTTCTTTTTTGAAGTGCCAAGTAACATGGCGTTGCAGCGATTCGGTGCCAGAAAATGGATTGCTCCAATAATGATCATTTGGGGTTTTATTTCTTCGTGTACAATGTTCGCCAGCAGTGCAGCATCGTTTTACGTCATTCGTTTTGCTCTGGGACTGTTTGAAGCCGGGTTCTTCCCGGGTGTTATCTTGTACCTCACGTTTTGGTATTCGCGCAGGCATCGAGCAAGAATGGTCGCCGCGTTTATGACCGCGATAGCCCTTTCTGGAATCATTGGAGGACCGATCTCCGGGTGGATACTCTCGAACATCTCCGGTCTATATGGACTACGAGGGTGGCAGTGGTTATTTCTTTTGGAAGGAATTCCGTCGGTGATTGTTGGGTCGATGGTCTTCTTTTGGCTTGATGATGATCCCAGTAAGGCAACATGGTTGACAGGCGATGAAAGAAATTTGCTGATTCAACGACTGGCTGAAGACGAAGAACTCAAGAAGGCTCAGGGATCTTCTCATCGTACATTGAAGGACGTATTTCGAAGTCCCACGGTATGGATGTTCTGTCTGGTGTATTTCGGAATCATCATGGGTGTGTACGGCATTGGATTCTGGATGCCGCAGATTATCCACGATTCAATAACAAAGGATGTATGGAGCATAGGATTGATTTCGGCTATCCCCTGGGCATTCGGTGCAATCGCGATGGTTTGGATCGGGCACCATTCTGATGTAACAGGCGAACGACGCTGGCATATTGCTTTAACAGCAATGATCGGCTCTGTTGCTTTCGCTGCAAGCGGAATCCCCGGTATTTCCAGTCTCCTCGCTATTGTTGCGCTGAGTTTTGCAGCGGCAGGAGTTCTGTCGGCTCTATCAAGTTTCTGGGCTCTTCCAACGTCGGTTCTTTCAGGGACGGCTGCTGCTGCAGGAATAGCGTGGATAAATTCCATTGGCAATCTGGCAGGATACGTCAGTCCGTACGTCGTCGGTAGGATTCGGGATGCAACGCACAACATGTTGTATGCGCTATTGGTGTTGGCAGCATTTTGTCTGATGTCTGCATTGATTGTTCTGCGTGTGACGGAAAAGAACAGCCCGAAAGGTTTTCAATCCGTCTCATAGCAACAAGGTGTATCCGGCGTCGTGCCGAATATACGCGCGCCTGGCGCTTGGAGATTCCGTGATCGAATCCCGTTGGGAAGGAAGATTCAAAGCAGAGTATCGTTGCGACAAGATTAACAAATGCGAGATCGTTGCCGGTCCGACCATCGTTAGATTCCAATAGTGAACGTGAAGACCTTGAAAACAAACCCCAACACTCCTCTCCGTGCTTTCCTCCTCACTGTGTTCCTCTCATTGGGAAATGTTCTGTTTGGCCAGGAAACGAAGCAGACAGGCACAGTGACCGGCACCGTGTTCGATATGGTAACGAATGAGCCCCTCGTTGGAGTGAACGTTCTCGTTGTTGGGACCACACTCGGAGCTTCGACCGACGTCAACGGGACCTTCCGCATTGACCGGGCGCCGATCGGGACTCTTGCGCTGAGAATCTCTGCCGTGGGATACATGCCATTTACACAGACTGATGTTGTCGTCGCTGTAGCCAAACCCACTGAACTTTCAATTCCCTTGACGGATGCAGGAATACAGGTTGATGCCGTCCAGGTGACGGCTACCTACTTTCAAAAAATTCCAGACACACCCCTCAGCACGCTCACACAATCAAACGAAGAAATCCGCCGGTTGCCGGGAGGACTGGAGGATGTCGTGCGGGCAATTTCCATTCTTCCGGGCGTGGCACAGGTTCAGGCGGGCAGGAATGACCTTATAGTGCGTGGGGGCGCTCCATCGGAAAACCTCTTCGTCATCGATAATATTGAAGTACCGAACATCAATCACTTTGGAACACAGGGATCAAGCGGCGGACCGCTCAGTTTTGTCAACCTTGATTTTGTCGAACGAACTACGTTCTCAACGGGGGGATTCGGCGTACGGTACGGCGACAAACTCTCCTCGGTATTGTCCATTAATCTCCGTGATGGGCGTAAAGACCACCTTGGAGGAAAGGCGACGATATCGGCGAGCCAGTTCGGGATTAACCTGGAAGGGCCGCTCGAACAATCGGGAGATTTCATTTTTTCCGCGCGCCGGAGTTATCTCGATTTCATCTTCAAAGCCGCCGGCTTCGGCTTTGTCCCGGAGTATTGGGATTTTCTCGGAAAGGCACACTACCATTTTGGTACATCGGACCAGTTGACTGTTCTGGGAATTGCGGCGCTTGATAAGGTGAAGTTCTTTAATGGAACGGAAAAGCAACGGATCGACAACGCACGAATTCTCGGGAGCAGTCAAAACGAGGTGGTCACTGGCGCATCCTGGCAGCACTTGTTTGGCAACGGGTTTTCGACGATTACCGTCGGTGAGACGTACTCGGATTTTCGCTACGGCCAGTCCGACTCACTCCTCGTGCCGATTTTCAAGAACAACTCGATTGAACGCGAAACATCCGTGAGAGGCGAGATTCTGTTTCACGCCACCAAGTCCACGGAATTGACGATCGGCATCCTCGGCAAAATGCCCAGGTTCTCCAGCGATATTGTCTTGCGCCCCTTCGTAACGAGTTTTGGCGATTCCCTGGGGATTAACGCTTCGTATGAGACTTCCGGACTGAAAGGAGCTGTCTATAGTCAGGTTTCGCAGGATATCGGATTTGGCAGAATGACGGTTGGAGGGCGGGTGGATTACTGCAGTCTCATCGATCAAAAGATCGCCTTGTCGCCACGGTTCTCGCTCACAGTCCCGATCACGAACACAATGAATCTGAACACGAGTGCAGGTGAATATTATCAAGCGCCATCGTACATTTGGCTGGCCGCGAATCCCCTCAACCGCGGTCTGAAATTCATTGAAGCAAGGCAGTACGTTCTCGGCGTTGACCACCTTTTGTGGCCGGATACAAGGGTGTCCATCGAAGGATACGTGAAGGACTACTCTAACTATCCCGAGAGTCTGCTGCGTCAGTATCTCGTCCTGGCAAACACCGGTGCTGGATTCGGCGGTTCGGAGGAAGGATTCGCATCGTTTGGATTGGATCCTCTGGTGAGCCGGGGAACTGGACAGTCAAGAGGCATAGAGTTCTTGGCTCAAAAGAAACTCTCCGAAATCGCGTGTTACGGTACGTTGAGCGTCAGCTACAATATCTCGGAGTTCAAGCCACTCGATGGAGGGATTCGTGCTTCGAACTGGGATCAACGCTGGATTCTGAATCTTGGCGGCGGGTACATCTTCGATGATGCGTGGGAATGCAGCGCGAAATTCCGATACCTCACTGGACGGCCGTACACCCCCTTCAACCCAAATGGGAGTCAGGATCCTGCACTGTATAACACTGTCCGTGTCGAACCCAATCACAGTCTCGACATTCGTGTCGATCGGCGATGGGCGTTTGAGAAGTGGACACTCGTGGCGTACATCGATATTCAGAACGTCTACAACCGAAAGCCTGTGGATGTTCCCCGATACAACCCCGAGACACGAAGGGCTGAACAGAATTCATCGATCGGCCTATTACCATCCATCGGAATCAGCGCGGAATTCTGAGCAGCCCACGAGGAAAACTCTTTCAACTCCGGTTGAAGAACGGCAAGATTATTTCACCTCACCGAATTCGTACCTGTGTGAAGTTTGTGCGATATCGCGGGCCCGTCTGAAAAGTTCAAGCCATTGTTTTCGCGTTCTCTTGAGCTTCACTTCCTTTACTGCAGGTTGATGCGCACGACGGGGTTTTTCCTTCTGGTTCTTCAAAGGCACATAGTTCATTGTTCCCCTCTCCTTTCTCCATTATGATTGTTGAACTCTCTGCCCACATTGGTCAAGTAACGTTCGATGGCCAGTTATTGATTTTATTGTTTCAGAGAATATATCCAAAGAGGCGAAAAAGACATCACCCAAAAGTATGAAAATGGAATTAATCCTTTTCCTAACGAATTCTTGATGTTACTCTACTGAGGATCGATCGGTTTCTCAAGGCCGATTTTCATTCAGCAGTTCACAATATTGAAAACATTGGGTTTTATGCTGTTTGGTCAAGATTCATGATGAAGAACGAACGAGATTGGTCGGGGGGGAGGTTGGCATAAAGACGGTAAAATGGTTTTGCTGCAGAGGGACTCTGTGGTTGGAAACGGTCAATAGGTTGCAAGGGTACAGCGCACGTGAGTTCACGATTGCCGAAAGATTTGGACGCAACATTCGTTCGAGGATTACGATGGATGCATTTTCTCATCGTGTCAGTTGTGAGAATGACTCACATTGACATTGACGGAACGCTGGCATAACTTATTCTGGATCGATGATCGAGTCCCGGAGTCGGACTCGTGAACAATGGCATAAGAAGACAGGCTTCTGGATTTGCAATTGCGATGAGGAAGCCCGGTGTGTTTCGTCAACGTTCTTAACGATGAATAGGAAGGGAATACAGTGAAACGTATTGGATGGTTCCTCGCAGCGATCGTGATATTGACAACTCAAGGGTTGATTGGCCAAACAACGAAGAATGATTCGCTGTTTGAGGCGCATCGCGTAAAATTTGATCCTGCCAGAAATCCGTCAAACGACGTTCAGGCGGCGGTCATCACGGCCACAAAAGAAAAGAAACGAATCCTTCTTGATGTCGGGGGAGAGTGGTGCAGCTGGTGCCACAGGCTCGACCGTGTTTTCCACGATCAAGCCGACCTTGAAAAATACCTGGCTCGGCACTACGTAGTCGTGAAAGTGAACTTCAGCAAGGAGAACAAGAACGAAACATTTCTTGCGCAGTTTCCCGCGATCGACGGCTTTCCACATTTCTTTGTTCTCGCTCCCGACGGCAAATTTCTTCTGTCACAGAGCACCGGCGATTTTGAATCCGGGAAGGGTTATGATCATCACAAGCTCATGAAGTTCCTGAAAAAGCGGGCTTTGTAGGTCACTTGCTTTCTGTGCTCCCCCTCGTTAATGGTGGATTCCAGCTCGTCCGCAATTCTTGATATCCATTCCTAGACCGCTGAACACAAACAAGATTCCAGGTCGGATTTCTTCTCGAGAATGCGTCCTGCGTTCATCGATCGCAGGCATGATGGTTTAGAGACTCTAATTCTTGACCACGTCGCTGAGGTGATTAAGGACGCTACGAACGACATCTTTATTGACTGGAAGATTCAGGAGCACTTCGTGTATTTTGAGCAATTCTATCTTGAACTCTTTCAGTTGCACTTCCGCCGTGTTGGGAAAGAGGGAAAGACGATCGCCGGTTTGCGCCCCTTTGATGATGGTGTCGGGGCAACGGCCGAGTCGCGGAACGCTGTTGAGCATATCCATTGCTTCCCGCAGGCGAACGATCTTGCCGCGTATTCCATCGAGTTGCCGGGCACTTATCGGCTCTTTGAACTCGACAGTTGTCTCAAGTGATTTCTGAACGCCGTATGCCGGCATCGTTATGACTGTCGACAGCTCGTCACCATTGTATTTCCACCCCGGTCCTTTCTCTGCAAAATGGAGTTCTGTCCCTTCGCAGAAGACTCTGGCAGGCGGCATGGTATTCAGGATATGAATTTCATAACTGCGATTTTGTTCCATTCCCGCGTATTGCCCTTCGCTGGGGCCAATAGAAATTTTCAGGATCTTGCGTTGTTCTGTGTTGTACCTGATCAGCGTCCACGTGGATTGACCATTCCGATATCCATCAGAAGTCCCATCATCCTCGTAGAATCGCATTGAGCCGGCGGAATCCGGGAACATTCTCAAGATCAATGGACTGGAATCGTTCCTTTCCACCGTCGCGGGAGATTGCATCGGTATGATGGAACCCGATCTCACGAAGATCGGTATTTCCTCCAACGAGTAGTGTCGCTCTACAACCTGAGGTCCGGTCAGGCGCTCGCCGCTGTTCCATTCGATCCACGAACCGGGTGGAATCCAAATACGTTCGGTCGCCAGAAGCGAGTCCGGGGACATGGGGTGAACGACCGGTGACACAAGGAGATCGTCGCCGAAGAAATATTCGTCCGCAAATTTATATGCCTGGTCCTGGTTTGGATACTCATAATAGAGCGGGTGGATCATGGAAATGCCGCTGTCGTAGGCTTTCCGTGAGGACGTGTAAATGTATGGCAAAAGCTCTTGTCGGAACGTGAATGCGTTCCGCATCGCGCGGAAGTACTGATACGGGTACGCCCAGATTCTCCTCTCAGCTTCCGGGTTCTTTGTTGTGTGTGTTCGCAGGATGGGACTTAACGCCCCCCACTGGACCCAGCGAGTGTACAACTCCGGAGCAACTGCGCCCGGAATGTGGCCGCCGATGTCGTGGCTCCAGTATCCGAATCCGACATTCGCTGCCGTCGACGTGAAGTACGGCTGAAATTGCAGAGAGGACCAATCGGAAATGACATCGCCGGAGAATCCAATCTGGTAGCGGTGATCGCCGAGTCCGCCCCAGCGGGCGAGGATGAGAGGGCGTACGTTCTTCCCGCGCGCCATGTCCGTGTAGAAAGCATAATTGAGCCACCAGGTTGGACCCAGATTGGGAACGCTTGTGGTGTCCCACTGCTGCCAATCGATCCACCAGAAATCAACGCCTTCCCGTTCAAGAGGGTGGAGGACAAGATCAAAATAGTTCTCTGCATTCTTCTTGTCGACAAGATCGAAAGGAATGTATTTCTTCGAAGCGGGATTGACTCCCATTGCCTTTGCAAATGCCGGATACGATGTTTCCCAGGGTTGGATGCCAGAGGCAGGATGAAGGTTGAGAACTGTCTTCAGTCCTTTGTCGTGACACCACTTGAGAAATTCCACGTGGTTCGGAAAGAGTGTCGTATCCCACGTATAGCCGGTCCAGCCCATGGATTGACCGGCCTGATCTTTGGCTCGATTCGGACCGTGGACGTCAAAGGTGAGGTGCCAGTCCATATCCACAACCAAAACATTCAACGGTACACTCATCATCGAAAATTGATTCACGATGTCCTTCAATTCAACATCAGTGTATGCCCAATATCGCGACCACCACGTTCCAAATGCGTAATGGGGCGGCATGGGAATTCTTCCTGCTACTTTGACAAAGTCTCCGAGCGCTTTTTTGTAGTCGTGCCCGTAACCGAAGAAATACCAGTCCTGTCCATCATTGGAGGGACGTGGCATCGCCCACGGCCAACTTGAATCGTCAAACAGTGGACGTTTGGTATCATCGACGATCGTCCAGCCGGTCTTTGAAACGAGACCATCGTCCAAAGGAACGGAGCCTTTCGCTCCATCGAGGGTTCGAGTTGTTCCGCCGAGATTAGCAGTATCGCGATCGCCGGGATGCCACATCACATTCTCACCATCCAAAAGAAAACTTACTTGAAGATTGGATGGCTTGAATTCCCCCGATCCTTTCTTGTATCTGAGTTCAAGCTTGTCTGTCTTTATTACGAGCCACTCATCTACGGAACTCACTGTGTAAGGGGGAACCTCGAGATTCCGGTTGATGAACAGTAACGATGGGGAGTCGATGAATTGAGAATCTTTGGACCATTCCATCCTCACCAGTTGTGGAGTAAGAACAGTAAACCTCGCGTTGCCGGCTTCGACGACTGCTTTTGGTGACGGCACCGGGCTTTTGCTCACATCCTGGGAGGATGCTGTCGCGGAAACAATGATGACCATCAAGAGCGCAGTAATGAACCGGTATACTTCCAGTCTGAATTTCATGGAACGCTCCGCTAGATATGGGAATTTGATATACATGTTCTTTAGGAAAAACATTTCTATCCGAAAGGGTGGGTTCATCTACAATTTATGCTTTTTCATAGATTGTGGCAAAGCGGAAAAGAATAAAGATTGCGTGTGCCATTTTGTGGGATTCTAGGAAGCGGAACGATCCCTATCCGGGGTTCTTACTTCACGAAGCGCCAAACGATTCCTTGGAGGAGATATCCCAAGACACAGGCCCGCATCCGTATATCATTTCGCCTTCGGCGAGTCACTTCTTTTGACACCAAAAGAAGTGACTAAGTCCCGCTGTACGGGATGCCGCTCATTGGTATTTGAAATGGTTGCGGCAAAAAGGTGCCGAAATCAAATGCCCGCTCTTAAGGTGAAATGAAGACTAGAGAAAGGAGTATGGGGTAGTAGAAGGTCAAAAAGGAGTTCGACAAGAGTGAAATCCATCCTGGAATCCCGACTCACAGCGCCCGTTGATTTCGGAATCCTTCACACAAAAGCAGAAGCAAGACACAACAAAAGGAAATGTCATTGCGAGAAGTGAGTCCGCGAAGCGGATGAATGACGAAGCAATCGCCTTCAAGGGTTCTTGTTCTAGTAAGGTCCAGTAGAGGACAATGTGAAAGAAACCAGCGCTCGGCCCGCAGCATTAATTCATTTCGCCATCGGCGCCACAAGAAAGAGCACCGAAATCAAAGCGCACTCTCAAGAAGCCAGAAGGTTGCGTAAAGAGAAATAAGTAGTTGTGTGGTGATGCAACTATGTACCATTAAACTTCAACTCGGATTGCCTCCACACAGCGCCGGGGATTTCGGTAGCCTAACCACAGAAGAAACAGCATGAACAAAGAGCATCCGTTGTGGCTGAAGTCGTAGTGAGAGGAAGGAAACAACTTTACTATAGTTTGATGAGACCCTTCTCCTGACTTTGTCGGAATTAGTCCAAGTCCAGAGGGCTGCGGACAATGGGTGTTTTTTTGTTTGAGATGTGGGTATAAATCATCGTCGTTCGAATATCCG